>NZ_JBFAKV010000006.1:0-185838 GCF_040655895.1 Streptomyces sp. NPDC050264 | reverse complement strand
ACATCCGCACTGCCGGCGCACGCCGCCGAGTGACGAATTCATCGCAGCCTCGGAGCTACATCCGCACTGCCGGCGCACGCCGCCGAGTGACGAATTCATCGCAGCCTCGGAGCTGCGTCCGCGCTGCTCGTGTGCGTCGCCGGGTGCGGGTCTCGTCGGGGTTGGGCCCGCAGTTCCCCGCGCCCCTGAGAGGCGCACTTCGTGCGCACCCTCATGAGGCCGCGGCGCAGCCGCATGCCTCAGGGGCGCGGGGAACTGCGCGACCAGCCACGACGAGACCCGCACCCGGCGGACGGGCGGAACCCGGCAGACGCGGAGCCGGCGGCGCGGGCCCACCCTTACTCCCGCCGAAACATGGGCACCCTCTTCTCCGCGAAAGCGCGGGCACCTTCCTTGGCGTCGGCCGTGTCGAAGATCGGCCAGCCGCGCTTCAGCTCCGAGGCGAGACCGTCCGTCTCCGTCAGCTCGGCCGTCTCGTACACCGATGCCTTGACGGCCTCCACGGCCAGTGGCCCGCAGGCGTTGACCCGTTCGGCGATCTCCAGCGCAGCCTCAAGGGCCGTGCCGTCCGGGACGACCCGCCCGATCAACCCGATCGCGGCCGCTTCCGGCGCCGGATACGGGCGGCCGGTCAGCAGCATCTCCAGGGCGTGCGTACGCGGGATCTGCCGCGGCAGCCGGACCGTCGAGCCGCCGATGGGGAACAGCCCCCGCGCCACCTCGAACAGGCCGAACGTCGCCGACTCCCCCGCCACCCGGATGTCGGTGCCTTGCAGGATCTCCGTGCCGCCCGCCACGCAGTACCCCTCCACCGCCGCGATCACCGGCTTGCGCGGGCGGTGGTGGCGCAGCATCGCCTTCCAGTGCAGGTCCGGGTCGGCCTTCAGGCGGTCGCGGTACTGCTCGCCCTCCATCCCCTTTCCGGCCAGCGCCTTGAGGTCCATGCCCGCGCAGAACGACCCGCCCGCCCCGGTGAGCACGATCGAACGGACCGCGTCGTCGGCGTCGGCTTCGAGCCACCCGTCGTACAGCCCGACGAGCATCGGCAGGGACAGGGCGTTCTTGGCCTCGGGCCGGTTGAGTGTGAGCACGAGCGTCGCGCCCTCGCGCCGCACGTCGAGATGTTCGGTCCCACCCATGACTGCCCTCCAGTCGGCCGGCGGAGCCCCAAGGCTCCTGGGACCAGAACAGGTTGCAGGAGGGGGCGGGCCAGTTCAAGAGTTTTCTGACACTCAGTCAGATTTCTTCTGCGGGGGCCCTTCCCCCTTCCCACCGTCTCTGTTCTGATGACGGCCACACGAGATGGGGCCACGGTCAGGAGGAGCGGTGGAGTACAACCTTGCCGACCTGTTCGAGTCGGTCGTCGACGTGGTCCCGGACCGCGAAGCACTCGTCCACATCGACCACCCCGGCACGGGTGCGGAGCGCAGGCTGACGTACGCACAACTCGACGCCGCGGCGAACCGCATCGCCCACCACCTGATCGACAGCGGTCTGCGTCCCGGCGACCACCTCGGCCTGCACCTCTACAACGGCATCGAGTACCTGCAGACCGTGCTCGGCTGTCTCAAGGCGCGGGTCGTCCCGGTGAACGTCAACTACCGTTACGTAGAGGAAGAGTTGATCTATCTCTACCGGGACGCGGATCTGACCGCCCTGGTCTTCGACGCGGAGTTCACCGAGCGCGTGGCGGCGGCGCTGCCGCGGACGGAGAAGCTGCGGCACCTGGTACGGGTAGGGGCCCCGGCACCGGACGCGCCGCCACTGAAGGCCGTGGACTTCGCCGAGGCGGAGGCCGGATCGTCGCCCGCGCGCGGGTTCGGGCCGCGTTCGGCGGACGACCAGTTCATCATCTACACCGGCGGCACCACGGGGATGCCCAAGGGCGTGATGTGGCGTCAGGAGGATTTGTTCTTCTCGGGATTGGGTGGGGGCGCGCCGACCGGCGAGCCGGTCTCGCGCCCCGAGGAGCTGGCGGAACGGGTGGCGGCCGGCGGTGCCGGGATCACCTTCTTCCCCACTCCCCCGTTGATGCACGGCACCTCCACCCTCACCGCCTTCATCGGCTTCAACTTCGGCCAACGCATCGTCATTCACAGCAAGTTCGTACCGGAGGAGGTGCTGCGCACGATCGAGAAGGAGAAGGTGACGAGCATGTCGCTGGTGGGCGACGCGATGCTGCGCCCTCTCATCGACGCGCTCAACGGCCCGCTCAAGGGCACGGACTGCTCGTCGATGTTCAGTGTGTCCTCGTCGGGCGCCATCATGTCGGACACGGTGCGCGCCCAGTTCCAGGCGCTGGTCCCGAACGTGATGCTGCTCAACAACTTCGGTTCGTCGGAGTCCGGCTTCAACGGCACCGCGACCGACGACTCGGGCGCGGGCCAGGGCTTCCGGCTCCGCGTCAACTCCCGTACACAGGTGGTCGGTCTCGCCTCGCACGAACCGGTCGCTGTCGGCGAGGTGGGCCGTCTCGCGCAGCGCGGCCATGTCCCGCTCGGCTACTACAACGACGCGAAGAAAACCGCCGAGACGTTCTTCCAGAAGGGCGACGAGCGCTGGGTGCTGCTCGGTGACATGGCCACGGTCGACGAGGAGGGCATCGTCACCGTCCTCGGCCGCGGCTCCCAGTGCATCAACACCGGCGGCGAGAAGGTCTACCCGGAAGAGGTCGAGCAGGCCCTGAAGTCCCACCCGGACGTCTACGACGCGCTGGTCGCCGGGGTCCCCGACGCGAGGTGGGGCAACCATGTGGCCGCCGTCGTCCAGCTCAGGGCCGGCGCCCCCGCGCTCACCCTGGACGCCGTACAGACCCACTGCCGCACCCACCTCGCGGGCTACAAGATCCCCCGCCAGCTGGTCGTGGCGGACAGCATCCAGCGGTCGCCGAGCGGCAAGGCGGACTACCGGTGGGCGCGGACGGTGGCCGCCGAATCGGCCAGCTGACCGGTACCGCGCCGCGCGGTGAGCACCGGCTGGTAGAAGCCGGTGCTCTGTGGTGTGTGCCAGACGACCTCGGTGAAGCCCGCGCCCCGCACGAAGCCGGTCAGCTGTTCCCTCGTCAGGGCCCAGAAGGTGGTGCGGCGTTCCCGCACACGCCAGTCGCCGTCCTCCCCGGTCAGCTGAAGATGCCGCAGGTCGTAGCGTTCGCCGTCGTCGTGCCAGTCCCAGAGCTGGAGCGTGATCGTCTCCCGGCCGTCGGCGTCCTTCGACAACTGCGGCGGCGGCGCCGTGGGCCGGGTGCGACGCACCTCGTCGTAGTCGCGGACCGTGAGCAGCAGGAGACCGTCGTCGCGGAGCACCCGGCGCAGGCCGGTCAGCGCCAGGTGCGCGTCGTCGGGCGTGAGCAGGTGCGGGAGGGAGTTGTCGGCGCAGACCGCCGCGTCGAACGTCGCGGGACCGAACGGCAGAGCGCGCAGATCCGCCGCGGCCGTGGGCAGGGACACGCCGCGCGCGGCCGCCTCCCTCCCCGCGCGGGCCGCGGCCCGCGGGCTGAGGTCCGTGCCGGCGACCCGGTGCCCGCGCCGGGCCAGTCCGATCGCCTGGGTGCCGATCCCGCAGGCGCCGTCCAGGAGCCGGTGCGGGCCCGCGCCGAGGGCGGCACCCACGAGCGCGTCGAGGGCGCGCGCCTGCGCCGCCATGCTCGCGTCCCAGTCCTGGAAGATCCGGTGATAGTCGGGGGCGAGTTCGTCGTAGAAACGGCGTACGGAGGACATGGCCGCACCCTAATCCGGTTGCCCGGCGCCCGGGCCGCTGCTGAAGTGGCCGGATGGATCACGAAGCGGTGCTCGCCCTGTTCGACCGGCAGCTGCGGCGCGAGGCGCGGCCGGACGGGCCGGGGACCCGGGTCGAGCGGGCCGGTGACGTGGTGCGGCAGGTCGGGCCGGTCACCGGCTGGAACGGGGTGTTGTGGTCGGCGCTCGACGCGGCGGGCGCGGACGCCGCCATCGCCGAACAGGCCAGGTATTACGGTGAGTTGGGTGTCGAGGCGGAGTGGAAGGCGTACGGGCACGACCGGCCCGGCGATCTGGGAGCGCGGCTGACCGCCGCCGGGTTCGTGCCCGAGGAGACGGAGACGCTGCTCGTGGCCGAGACGGCCGGGCTGGCGTTCGACGTCGCGCCGCCGGACGGCATCCGGCTGCTGCCCGTCACCGGGGAAGCGCAGGTCGAGCTGATCGAGCGGGTGCACGAGCGGGCCTTCGGGACCAGTCGGTCCTCGATCGGGTACCAGGTGCGTCAGCAGCTCGCCGACGACCCGGCGACCGTGCCCGCCGTGGTCGCGCTGCACGGCGACGAACCGGTGAGCGCCGGCCGGCTCGAACCGCACGCGGGGACGGACTTCGCGAGCCTGTGGGGCGGCGGCACCGTGCCCGAGTGGCGGGGGCGCGGCATCTACCGCGCGCTCGTCGCGTTCCGGGCGCGCATCGCGGCCGGGCGCGGGTTCTCGTACGTGCACGTCGACGCCACGTCGTACAGCAGGCCCATCCTGGAACGGCTGGGGTTCGTGGTGCTGGGTACGACCACGCCGTACGTCCTGGAGACGCCCGGACCGTCCGATCCCGGTGATCTTCAGGAGGCCGCCAGGAACTCCGCCACTCGCGCCACGAAGAACTCCTCGCCGTCCAGCCAGGGATAGTGCGCGGCCCCGGGCTGCACCACGACCCGCCCCCGCGGATAGCACTGCGCGGCGCGGCGCACGAGCGCGGGGCACGGGCCACCGTCCAGTGCGCCGGCGAGCAGCAGGACCGGGGCGTCCAGGCGGGTCAGCGCGGCGCGGGTGGCGGGCGGGTCGTAGGCTCCGTCGGCGGCGTAGTGCGCTTCGGCTCGCTCGTTGGTCTGGTCGTCGGTGCGGGCCGCGTGCGCCTGCGCGCGCTCGTCCCAGCGCCCGTAGAAGAAGGCGTCGTAGAGGTAGTCCGCGTCGTCCCGCCCGGCGAGCATCTTCTCGTACTCGGCGTACGCGGCCTCGAACCAGGGCTCGTGGCGGCGCAGTTGAGCCGCCGCACGCCGCTCGTCGGGGGTCGCCCGCAGGCCGAGGGCCCACTGCGCGGAGGTGACCAGGACGAGCCGCGCGATCCGCCGCGGGTGGCGGGCCGCGTACAGGGCGGCGAGGTTGCAGCCCGCCGAGTGGGCCAGGAGGTCCAGCCGTTCGAGACCGAGGTGGACGCGGAGCGCCTCGACGTCGGCGACCTGCCGGTCGCAGCGGTACGTCGTCTCGTCGGCCGGCACCGCGGACTTCCCGGTGCCGCGCAGGTCCAGGAGGTACAGGGTCCGGCGGGTGGTGAGGCCGCCCAGGTCTCCGAGGTACTCGGACGCGCGCATCGGCCCGCCCGGCAGGCACACCAGGGGCGGGCCCGAACCGCGGACGTGACAGGCCAGCTCGGTGCCGTCCGGTGCGGTGAACGTGAACATGGCGTGATCATCACAGGCGGGCGGCCGCGGCGGCAACGGCTTCGCCACCGGCTCGGGCCGATCCGTGGCGTCGTATGTCTTGACGTGGGCGGCTCCGTCTTGAATTACTGACGATCAGCAGGTCAACCGAATGATCGGTCGGGAGTTCGGGAGTGCGGTCGATGACGTCGACGACGACGCAGTGGTGGGACGAGGGCGAGCGCCTGGGCGCGGCGGAGCTGAGGGCACTGCAGCTGGAGCGGCTGCGGGCGACGCTGAGCCGCGTGTACGAGCGGGTGCCGTTCTACCGCGAGGCGTTCGACAAGGCGGGCGTGCGCCCGCAGGACTGTGCGGCGCTGGAGGACCTGGCGCGGTTCCCGTTCACGACCAAGGCGGATCTGCGGGACAACTATCCCTTCGGGATGTTCGCCGTGGACCGGGCAGAGGTGCGGCGGCTGCACGCCTCCAGCGGGACGACGGGCCTGCCCACGGTCGTCGGGTACACCGAGGACGATCTGTCGATGTGGGCCGACATGGTGGCGCGCGCGATCCGCGCGGCGGGCGGCCGCCCCGGGCACACGGTCCATGTGGCCTACGGATACGGCCTGTTCACGGGCGGGCTCGGCGCGCACTACGGCGCGGAGCGGCTCGGCTGCACCGTCGTCCCGGCGTCCGGCGGCATGACGGCCCGCCAGGTCCGGCTGATCCTGGACCTGCGGCCCGAGATCATCATGGTGACGCCGTCGTACATGCTGACCCTCCTCGACGAGTTCGAGCGGCAGGGCGTCGACCCGCGCTCCACGTCCCTGAAGGTCGGCATCTTCGGTGCGGAGCCGTGGACGGAGGAGATGCGGCGGGAGATCGAGGAGCGGTGCGGGATCGACGCCGTGGACATCTACGGCCTCTCCGAGGTCGTCGGGCCGGGGGTCGCGCAGGAGTGCGTGGAGACGAAGGACGGGCTGCACATCTGGGAGGACCACTTCTACCCCGAGGTCGTCGACCCTGTCACGGGCGAGGTGCTGCCCGCCGGTGAACCGGGCGAGCTGGTCTTCACCTCGCTGACGAAGCAGGCGATGCCCGTGATCCGGTACCGGACGAGGGACCTCACGCGGCTGTTGCCGGGGACGGCGCGGCCCGCGTTCCGCCGGATGGAGAAGATCACCGGCCGCAGCGACGACATGGTGATCCTGCGCGGGGTGAACCTGTTCCCCACGCAGGTCGAGGAGATCGTGCTGCGCACCCCGGGCGTGGCCCCGCACTTCCAGCTCAGGCTCACCCGCGAGGGCCGGATGGACGCGCTGACGGTCCGCGCGGAGGCCCGGCGCGACGCGACACCGGACGAGCGGGACGCTGCCGCGCGGGCCATCGTGACGGGGATGAAGGACGGAGTCGGGGTGACGGTGGCGGCCGAGATCGTCGACCCGGAGACGCTGGAGCGCTCGGTCGGCAAGATCAAGCGGATCGTGGATCTCCGTGACACCTGATGACCCCCGTATCACCCGTTCCCGGCGAACCGGTCCCGCAGCTCGCGCTTGAGGATCTTGCCGCTGGCGTTGCGCGGCAGCGCGTCCACGAAGACGATCCGCTTGGGCGCCTTGAAGTGGGCGAGCCGCTCGCGTGCGTGGGCGAGGAGTCCGGCCTCGGTGACGTCGTGGGCACGGACGACGACGGCCGTGACCGCCTCGATCCACCGCTCGTCGGGAAGCCCGATGACCGCTGTCTCCGCGACGGCCGGGTGTGTGTACAGGGCGTCCTCGACCTGGCGTGAAGCGACCAGTACGCCACCGGAGTTGATGACGTCCTTCACCCGGTCGACGACGGTGAAGTAGCCCTCGCTGTCGCGCACGGCGAGGTCACCGGAGCGGAACCAGCCGTCGCGGAAGGCCTGCGCGGTCTCCTCGGGCTTGTCCCAGTAGCCGTCGCAGAGCTGCGGGGAGCGGTAGACGACCTCGCCCGGCGTGCCGTCGGGCACGTCCTTGCCGTCCTCGCCGACGACCTTCGCCTCGACGAACAGGACGGGCCGCCCGCAGGAGTCCATCCGCCCCTCGTGCTCGTCGGGCCCGAGGACGGCCGCGAGCGGACCGATCTCGCTCTGCCCGAAGCAGTTGTAGAAGGCGAGCCCCGGCAGCCGCTCGCGGAGCCGTTCGAGCACGGGCACCGGCATGATCGACGCGCCGTAGTACGCCTTGCGCAGTCCGCCGAGGTCGCGGGTCGCGAAGTCGGGGTGCTGGGAGAGGCCGATCCACACGGTCGGCGGCGCGAAGAGGCTGTCGGCCTCGCCCCGCTCGACCAGGTCGAGGATCCGCGCGGCGTCGGGCGCGTCCAGGATGGTGTTCGTGGCGCCGATCGCGAGGTACGGCAGCAGGAACACGTGCATCTGCGCCGAGTGGTACAGCGGCAGCGAGTGGACCGGCCGGTCCGTGTCCTTCAGATCGAGTGCGTGGAGGGCGCTGACGTACTCGTGGACGAGTGCCCGGTGCGACATGCGGGCGCCCTTGGGCAGGGCCGTCGTCCCGGACGTATAGAGGAGTTGAACGAGATCGTCGGCGCCCGGCGGCGGCCCGTCGTAGGGGGCGGAGGACGGCAGCCGCGCCAGCAAGGAGTCGTCCGCGTCGCGCAACGCCAGGGTCCGGACGCCCTCGGGCAGCCGCCCCGCGAGACCGGGGTCGGTGAGCACGAGCGCGCTGCCGGACTGATGGACGATGTAGGCGAGGTCGTCGCCGGTCAGGTTCTGGTTGACGGGGACGTGCACGAGGCCGGCGCGGGCGCAGGCCAGGAACCCGATGAGGTACGCGTCGGAGTTGTGCCCGTAGGCGCCCACCCGGTCGCCGGGCGCGAGACCCAGGCCCCGCAGGGTGCCGGCCGCGCGCGACACGGCGTCGTCCAGTTCCTCGTACGTCCATACGCGCGGCCCGTAGCGCAGGGCCGGCCTCGCCGGAGTGCGGCGGGCGCTGCGTCGCAGTACCCCGTCGACGGTGCTGCCTGCCGCTTCGGCTGCCGGTGACGTCGTCATGGCGTGATCCTGTGCGCCCGCGGACGCCAGGTCAAGACGCATACGTCCGCTGGACTCCGCGTCGGCCGGCCGCGTCACACCACCCGCGTACGTCCCTCCCAGTACGGGTCCCGCAGGCGCCGCTTGTACAGCTTGCCGTTGGGGTCGCGGGGCATCGTCTCGATGAAGTCGACGCTCTTGGGCCGCTTGTAGCCCGCCAGCTGCGTCGCGCAGTGGGCGAGGATCTCGGCGGCGAGGGCGTCACCGGCCGCACGGCCCTCGGCGATCTCCACCACGGCCTTGACCTCCTCGCCCCAGTCGTCGTGCGGGATCCCGAACGCGGCGGCGTCGGCGACGGCCGGATGGGTCAGGAGCGCCGACTCGATCTCGGCGGGGTAGATGTTGACGCCACCGGAGATGATCATGTCGATCTTCCGGTCACGGAGGAAGAGGTAGCCGTCCTCGTCGAGCACCCCGAGGTCGCCGACGGTGAAGAAGTCGCCGATGCGGTTCTTCTTCGTCTTGGTCTCGTCCTTGTGGTACGAGAATCCGCCGGTCCTCATCTGCATGTAGACGGTGCCGAGTTCACCGGCGGGCAGGCGGTTCCCGTCGTCGTCGAAGACGGCCAACTCGCTGATGGGCCAGGCCTTTCCGACCGTTCCGGGCTTCTTCAGCCAGTCCTCGGCGGTGGCGAAGGAACCGCCGCCCTCGCTCGCCGCGTAGTACTCCTCGACACACGTGCCCCACCAGTCGATCATGGCGCGCTTGACGTGGTCCGGGCAGGGCGCGGCGCCGTGGATGGCGTGCCGCATGGAGGTCACGTCGTAGCGGTCCTTCACCTCCTGAGGGAGAGCGAGGAGACGGTGGAACTGGGTCGGCACCATGTGGGTGTGCGTGCACTTGTAGGTGTCGATGACCCGCAGCATCTCTTCCGGGGTCCACTTGTCCATGAGGACGACTGGGTGCCCGATGTTGAGGGCGGCGCCCGCGAACTGGAGCACCGCCGTGTGGTAGAGCGGCGAGCACACGAGGTGCACATTGCCGTCGAAGGGCTTGATGCCGAAGATCCCGAGGAATCCGCCGAGGTAGGCCTCCTCGGGGAGCTTGTTCTGCAGCGGGCGGCGGATGCCGCGCGGCCGGCCCGTCGTCCCTGACGTGTAGTTCATGACCCAGCCCAGGGTCCGCTCGTCCGGCGCCGACTCCCGCTGCCCTTCCAGGAGTTCGGCGTAGGGGCGGAAGGTGTCCACATCACCTACTGCGTAGCGGTGGGTCGCGGGCAGGTTCGCCTCGTCGGCGGCGGCGCGGGCCTGCCCGGCGAACCGCTCGTGCGCGATCACCACCTTCGCTCCGGAGTCGGCGACGATCCAGGCGATCTCCGGGCCGATCAGGTGGTGGTTGACGGGCACGAGGTAGAACCCGGCCTGCGAGGCGGCGAGGTAGGCGGTGAAGAACTCGACGCCGTTGGGAAGCACGACGGCGAAGGCGTCGCCGCGCTCCATCCCTGCCTCGCGCAGCCCGTGCACCATCTGATTCACGGCCGCGTGGAGGCGGCCCGCGCTCCACTCCTCGCCGTCCGGGGCGTGCAGCACTGTGCGGCCGGGGTTTCGGGTGGCCTGGGCCCAGAAGCCGTTCGGGGGGTTCTCGTCGGGCATGGGGTGCGTCCCTTCTGGCGGGTGGGTGTGCGTGTCGTCCCGGCTTCTCGTGTGCGGGGTTCCGTTGCCGCCGGGTGCGGGTTGCGGGTGGCTGGTCGCGCGGTTCCCCGCGCCCCTGAGGCATGCGGTTTCGCCGCAACCCCATGAGGGCGCACGAAGTACGCATCTCAGGGGCGCGGGGAACCGCGCGACCAGCCCCCACCGGCCCAGGGCCGCCGACGAACCTCGCGCCGTATGGCGAACACTCGGCCCGGCCAGAACACCTGTCACCGCCCCGCGATCCGATTGACCCGGTCAATGGCCCGCTCGAAACCCCGGGTCAGCTCATCGAAGACGGCCTGCACGCTGCGTTCCTCGTTCATGCGTCCCACGATCTGCCCCACGGGAGTGCCGAGCAGCGGCTCGACCTCGTACTTCTGGATCCGCGAGACCGCCTCGGCGACGAGCAGCCCCTGCAACGGCATCGGCAGGGTGCCAGGACCGGCCGGGTCGTCCCACGCGTCCGTCCACTCCGTGCGCAGCTGACGCGCGGGCTTCCCGGTCAGGGCGCGGGAGCGCACCGTGTCACCGGAGCCCGCGGCGAGCAGTTTGCGGGTGAGGGCGGGCGAGCTCATGTCTGCTTCCGTCGTCGTCAGCCAGACCGAGCCGAGCCAGACGCCCTGCGCGCCGAGCGCGAACGCGGCGGCCGCCTGCTGTCCGCTGCCGATGCCGCCCGCGGCCAGCACCGGCAGTGGGTCGACGGCCTCGACGGCCTCGGGGGTGAGCACCATCGACGCGATCTCGCCGGTGTGGCCGCCCGCCTCGTACCCCTGGGCGACGACGATGTCGATGCCCGCGTCCGCGTGCTTGCGGGCATGCCGGGCGCTGCCGGCGAGCGCGGCGACGAGGACGTCGTGCTCGTGGGCGCGGGCGATGACGTCCGCCGGGGGTGAGCCGAGCGCGTTGGCGAGGAGTTTGATCGGGTAGTCGAAGGCGACGTCGAGCTGGCCGCGGGCGACCTGTTCCATCCAGCCGGTGATGCGCCAGCCGGACGCCTCGCCCTCGGCGAGTCCGGGTACGCCGTGTTTGGCGAGGGTGTCCTGGACGAACCGCCGGTGGCCCTCCGGGATCATCGCCTCGACGTCGGCCTCGCTGACGCCCTCGACCTTTTTGGCGGGCATGACGACGTCCAGACCGTACGGCCGGCCGTCGGCGTGCTCGTGCAGCCAGTCCAGGTCGCGGGTGAGGTCTTCGGGCGCCGTGTAGCGGACCGCGCCGAGCACGCCGAAGCCTCCGGCCCTGCTGATGGCGGCGGCCACCGCGGGGAACGGCGTGAAGCCGAAGACGGCGTGCTCGATCCCCAGTTTCTTGCTCAGCTCCGTCTGCATGGGCGCAGGATGCCGCAGCGGGGCGGACGACGGAAGGGGTTTTCTGATGCAGCGTCAGATTCTTCACCGGCCGCTCACCGGACGCGGGGTGGTTGACACGGGGTACCTCTGACATGAAAGTTTCACCCGTCGAGCGAGATCCCGAAAGATACTTTCAGGAGGCCTGTTCATGAACGCAGGGGACCAGGACAGATCACGCGGTGGCCTCACCAGGCGCCAACTGGGCGCCGCCGGTCTCGCACTGGGCGGCGCTGTCGCCCTCACCCCGTTCCCGGCAGGCCCCGCCGCGGCCGCCGAGCGGAAGAAGGAGCGGCGACGCCCCACCCTGCGCCACGGTTCCCCCGAGCGCGCGGGTCTGCTCGCCGGCCATCTGCGTCAACTGGTGGCGGACGCCGAGAAGTTCCTCGGCCCCTCCCCCAAGCACCCGTGGTACGCGGGAGCGGTCCTGCTCGCGGGGCGCGGCGGCACGGTGGCCCTGCATCAGCCGATCGGCAAGGCGGTGCGCTACTCGCACTACGACGACACGACCGACACCGGCGTCGAGTTCCCCGCCGACCAGCAGATCGACATGGCCGAGGACACCGTCTTCGACCTGGCCTCGGTGTCGAAACTGTTCACGTCGATCCTCGCCGTGCAGGAGATCGAGCGCGGCGCCCTGGAACTGGAGGCGAAGGTAGCCTCATACCTCCCGGACTTCGCCGGTGGCGGCAAGCAGGACGTGACCATCCGTCAACTCCTCACGCACACCTCGGGATTCCGCTCCTGGATCCCGCTCTACAAGGAGGCCACGCGTGAGGGGCAGCTCCGCCTGATCTGGAACGAGGTCCTCCTCAACGCGCCCGGCACCGCCTACCTCTACTCGGACCTCAACCTCATCTCGCTCCAGCTGGTCCTGGAGAGACTCACCGGCAAGAGCCTCGACGTCCTGCTGCGCGAGCGGATCACCGTGCCGCTCGGGATGACGCGCACCCGCTACAACCCGCCCGCCTCCTGGAAGCCGAAGATCGCGGCGACGGAGGACGAGCGGGCGCCGTGGTCGGGTCTGGACCGCGGTCTGGTGTGGGGCGAGGTGCACGACGAGAACGCGTTCGGTCTCGGCGGGGTCGCTGGCCACGCCGGTGTCTTCTCCAGCGCGTGGGACCTGGCCGTCCTCGGCCGGACCCTGCTCAACGGCGGGGTGTACGGCGAGGCCCGTATCCTGTCCGAGAAGTCGGTGGGGCTGATGCTCACGGACTTCAACACCGCCTTCCCGGGCGACGAGCACGGCCTGGGCTTCGAGCTCTACCAGCACTGGTACATGGGCGCGATGGCGACACCGCGCACCGCCGGCCACACGGGCTTCACGGGCACCTCGATCGTCCTCGACCCGACGACCGACTCCTTCCTCATCGTGCTCGGCAACTCCGTCCACCCGGTGCGCAATTGGCGATCCGGCTCCGCTCCCCGGGTCGCCACCGGCAACGACATGGCGCGCGCCGTCGCGGTACGGCCCGCGCACGGCCGCACCGCCTGGTTCTCCGGCATGGCGAGTGCCGCGACCGCCACCCTGACTCTGCCGGACCTGCGCCTCACCTCGCCGACGGCACGTCTGACGTGCTCCCTGTGGTGGGACACCGAACCGCACGCCGACCCCCTCTTCCTGGAGGTCTCGACGGACGGCGGCTCGACCTGGAAGGCGCTCCCCTTCGCCACGGACCGCGCCGGCGCCCACGCGACGGGCGCGGTGGACGGCTACGCGGGCCGCACCTGGCACCGCCTCACCGCCGACCTCAGCGGTTTCAACTCTGCTCATACAAGGGTGCGTTGGCGATACACGACGGACCAGTTGTACGTGGGGCGCGGGGTCTACGTGGATGGCGTACGGGTCGCCGACGGCCACCGGGTCGCCTTCGACGAGGCCCGCCCGGCCGACTCGTCGCGCATCGAGGCGGTGGGCTGGACGGCCTCCCGGGACTGATCCGGTGACCGGCGCCGTCAGCCCTGGAGCGCGGGCGGCGCCGTCGACTCCCGGACCACCAGGCGCGGGCGGATCAGCAGGGAGCGGCCCGCGCCGGACGTCGTCTCGATGCGGGTGCGCAGCTGCTGGAAGGTCTCCGCGGCCATCTCCGGCAGGGGCTGGCGGACCGTGGTCAGCGGTGGCTCGAAGAGTTCCGCGAGCAGGATGTCGTCGAAGCCGACCACGGAGACCTCGCGGCCCGCGCTGACGCCGGCGTCCCGGGCGCCCCGGCAGACGCCGATCGCGCACATGTCGTTGATGGCCACGAACCCGGTGGGCGGCTCGGCGGCGGCGAGCAGTTCCCGCGCGGCCGCCCTGCCCAGCTCCGCGGACTCCTTGTCGCCGAACTCGCTGGTGGCGGCGCCCGGCCAGACCACCGCGGAGGCCGGGTCGACGCCCGCCTCCTCCAGTGCGGCGCGGAAGCCGCGGAGCCGCTCGCGCCGGTTGACGCTGCTGACCGAGCCGGAGACGAACGCCAGTCTGCGGTGGCCGAGTTCGAGCAGATGGCGGGTGGCGAGCTCGGCGCCCATCGCGTTGTCGACGCTGATGCTGGCGAGCGACGCCGGGTCGCCGGACTGGGCGGCGCGGTCGAACGCGACCATCTTCAACCCGCGTTTGAGCAGCGGGGCCACGTGGTCGAGTGTGGGCAGCGAGGAGCACAGGACGACGCCGCTGACCCCGTCCGCGAGGAGTTCCTCGCCGTACTTGAGCTCACGGGCCGGATCGCGCTCGCTGTTGCAGAGCAGCACGTGGTAGCCCTCGGCGAGTGCGACGGCCTCCAACTCCCGTGCCAGCGAACCCCAGAAGGGGTTGGCGACGGACGGGACGATCAGACCGATGACGCGGATGCGGCCGGTGCGCAGCATGCGGGCCGCCCGGTTGGGCCGGTATCCGAGTGTCTCGATGACCTGCTCCACGCGGGCGAGCGTGGCGGGCTGCATGCGGTCCGTGCGTCCGTTGAGGACGTTCGAGACCGTGCTCGCCGACACCCCTGCTGCCTGCGCGACTTGATGGATCGTTATCCCGGTCAACGCCGTGCCACCTCCGGCTCTCACGTCACTGTACGCAGCAGTGTACCGATTTACTAGACGACCAACACCGGATCTGCATCTCCAACTGCCCGTAACAGTCCGGAAAGATTCTTGTGCACGGGCGGTTGACGCCTCGCGAAAGCGGTTCCTAGTCTCAGTGCATCGATTTACCGAAGATCCCGCTCGTCATCAGGGCCGCAATCTGCCTTCTGCCAGCCCTGACTCACCGTATGTCGCAGCACCGTTCAGTGCATCGGTGCACCTCTCGACCATCTTGCTTCCTCGCCTCTTAAGGGGTGTCCCATGGAACTCACGAGACGATCGCTGCTGGCCGCCCTCGGCGCGAGCACTGCGGCGGCGCTCACCGGCTGCGCCGCAGGATCCGACGCGGGCGGCTCGGCCGACGGCCCGGCCACGGGGGAGATATCGCTGCTCACCCCCATCTTCGAGGGGGCGGACGGCAAGCGGCTCCTGGAGGGGGAGATCCTCCCGGCCTTCCGCAAGAAGAACCCGGACGTGAAGGTCAGCGTCGACTACACCACGTACACCCAGCTCAACGAGAAGATCACCACGGCCCTCGCGGGCGGTCTGCTGCCCGACGTCCTGATGATCGGCGTGGGCTGGATCCCGCCGTTCGCCGCGAAGAAGGTGCTGGCCGAGCTGCCCGAGTCGCTCGCCACCCGGCACGGCTACGAGGAGCGGGTCCTGGAGCCCTCCCGCTACGACGGCAGGCTGTACGCGCTGCCCACGGTCATGGCCACCCGGCTCGTCGCCTACCGCAAGGACCACTTCGCGGCGGCCGGCATCAAGAAGCCGCCGACGAGCTTCGCCGAACTGCGCGCCATGGCGAAGGAGTTGACCAAGGGCGACCGGATGGGCATCGACCCGTACTCCATCGATCTGCGGCAGTGCTGGGAGACCTTCCTGTTCGCGGCCGGCGGCTCCATGTTCAGCGCCGACGGACGCAAGCCGACGTTCACCGGCAGGGCGGGCGTCGAGGCCCTGCAACTGTTCAAGGACCTGTCGGCGGACGGTTCGGCCGACTACGCGCAGAAGACCGAGGCCGACGCGGGCGCCGCGACCAATCTGCAGCTCGGCAAGGCGTCCATGATGATGGCCGGCAGCGGCTTGTGGAAGCAGCTGCAGGAGCAGAGCCCGGAACTCATCGAGAAGGACCTGATCGGCGCGTTCGTCCTGCGCGACCGCAAGCCCGCCATGCTCACCGGCGGCACCCTCGTCTGCCAGTCGGCGCGCAGTCAACACGGCGCCGCCGCACGGGCGTTGGTGGAGCATCTGGCCGCACCCGGCACGATCCTCTCCGCGGCGAAACAGCGGGCGACGGTGCCGGGCCTGCGCGAGCTGCGTTCCTCCGCGTACGCCAAGAGCAACAAGCTCGTCGACTTCTCCCTGCGCAACCTGGGCGACGCCTGCGCCGAAGGCGGCACGCCCGCGTGGATGGAGATCCGAGAGAAGATCAAGCCGACGCTCGAACCGGCCGTCGTGGGCGGCAAGTCGGCGGCCTCCGCGATCGCCGAACTCGGTGAGCTGGCCGAGTCGGCCATCTCCCGGATCTGAGGGGCTGCCGTCATGGGAGCCGTCTCCGTGCTCAAGTCACGGTCGCCCGCCGCGCCCGCCGATCCCCCGCCGCCCACTCGCCCGGCCCGCCGCAAGGGCCCCGGCGCGCGGCGCCGCAGGGCGGGCCTGCTGATGGTGGCACCGGCGCTGCTGCACGCGGCGCTGTGGATCGGCCTGCCGGTCATCGCCGCCGTGTACCTGGCGTTCACGTCGTACGACGTCCTGTCCGCGCCGCGCTTCGTGGGCCTGGACAACTTCCGGGACATGCTCGGCGACGAGGTGTTCCGCAAGTCCATCGTCAACACCGTCATCTATACGTTCTTCACCGTGCCCTTCGGCATGGCCCTCGGGCTGCTGCTCGCCCTGGCACTGCACACGGGGCTGCGGGCGCGCGGGGTGTTCCGCACCGCGATCTTCCTGCCCCAGGTGACCGCGACCGTGGCGATCGCCCTGGTCTGGCTGTGGATCTACAACCCGCGCAACGGCCTGTTCAACACCCTGCTCGGCCTCATCGGCATCGAGGGTCCGGCCTGGCTGGCGTCCACGTCGTGGGCGATGCCGTCGGTGATCCTCGTCGGGATCTGGCAGGGCATCGGCATGAAGATGCTGATCTATCTGGCCGCGCTGCAGAACCTGCCCAGAGACTTGTACGAGGCGGCCTCGGTCGACGGTGCCTCGCGCGTACGGCAGTTCTTCTCGATCACGCTGCCGCTGCTCAAGCCCGCCACGTTCTTCGTCCTGATCACCTCGCTGATCGGCGCGTTCCAGTCCTTCGACCAGATCTACATCCTCACCGACGGCGGCCCGGCGGGCTCCACGACGATGATGACGTACGAGATCTACAAGTCGGCGTTCCGCGAGTTCCGCGTGGGCTACGCCTGCGCCCAGTCGCTGGTGCTGTTCGTGCTCCTCATGGGGTTCACCCTGGTCAACCGGCGCATCATGGGAGGCACCCGTGGCCACGACTGACACCCGACGGGCGCCGGCGCCCGGCCGGATCGCCCTCTACGCGACGCTCACCGTGGTGTCGCTGCTGATGGTGGTGCCCTTCCTCTGGATGGTCATCACCTCGCTCAAGACACCGGCGGAGATCGCGTCCGAGCACACCGGACTGCTGCCCGCCCACTGGGACTTCGGCAATTACGTGGACGCGTTCGAGGCGGCGCCGTTCGCCACGTACGCCCGCAACAGCTTCGTCATCGCGCTCAGCCACACCGTGCTCAACGTGGTGTTCGCGTCGATGGCCGGGTACGCGCTGGCCCGCATCCGCTTCCGTGGCAGCGACTTCCTCTTCTACTGCTTCGTCGCGGCGCTGATGATCCCGACGTACACCAAGGTCCTGCCCGAGTTCCTGATCGTGCGGTTCATGCCGCTGGCCGGCGGCAACGACCTGTTCGGGCAGGGCGGCAGCGGCTGGCTCGACTCGTGGTGGGCGCTGATCGTGCCGGGCGCGATCACCCCGTTCGCCGTGTTCCTGTTCCGCCAGTTCTATCTGGATCTGCCGGTGGAGCTGGAGGAGGCCGCGCGCCTCGACGGCCTCGGCGAGTTCCGTATCTACGCCCGGATCATGACGCCGCAGGTCAAACCGGCCCTGACCACGGTCGCCCTGCTGACCTTCGAATCGTCGTGGAACAACTTCCTGTGGCCGCTGCTGGTGACCCGCACGGACAGCCTGCGCGTCATCCAGGTCGGACTCTCCGTCTTCAAGACGGAGAACGGCACGCAGTGGCACTTCCTGATGGCCGGCACGACGCTCGCCACGCTCCCGATGGTGCTGCTCTTCCTCCTCGGCCAGCGCTACTTCGTCCAGGGGTTCGCGCACACCGGCCTCAAATGATCTCCCTGTTCTCCCCTCCGTACGTTGTGTGAAAGGTTCCGCATGTCCAGTGATCTTCAGGGTTCCCGCGCGCTCGTGACCGGCGCCGGGCACGGTATCGGCCGGGCCATCGCCGTCGCACTCGCCGAGGCCGGCTGCGATGTCGCCGTCCACTACCGCAGCTCCGCCGAGGAGGCCGGGCACACGGTCACCGCGATCGAGCGGCTCGGCCGCCGCGCCAAGGCGTTCCACGCCGACCTCACCGTGACCGCCGAGGTGGACCGGCTCGTCGCGGAGGCGGCCGCGTTCCTCGACGGGCTCGACGTCCTCGTGTGCAACGCGGGTCATCTGATCGGCCGCGCCACCGTCGCCGAGATGAGCGACGAGCACTTCGACCGGGTGCTCGACGCGAATCTGACGTCCACGTTCCGTACATGCCGCGCGGCGCTCCCGCATCTCGCCGACTCCCCCGCCGGGCGCATCGTCACCATGTCCTCGCTCGCCGCCCACAACGGCGGCGGCCCCGGGTCGGTCGCGTACGCCGCGGCGAAGGCCGGCATCCGGGGCTTCACCAAGGCCCTGGCCAAGGAGGTCGCGGCCTCGGGCGTCACGGTGAACGCGGTCGCGCCTGGCTTCATCAAGGGCACCGCGTTCCACGACACGTTCACCGCGCCGCAGGCGCAGGAGGCCATGGCGGCGGGCATTCCGGTCGGCCGCCCGGGCACGCCCGAGGACGTGGCGGCGTCCGTCGTCCACCTCGCCTCCCCGGCGTCCGGATTCCTCACCGGTACGACGCTGGACATCGACGGTGGCGTATGGCCCCGGTGACGCGGATCCCGCGCGAGCGCGGCGGCTGGTGGCACGCCTACGTGTGCCCGGCCCACGGCCTCGAACTCGACCACGGCGATCCCCTGTCGGGAGTCTTCCCGGAGGGCGGTGCCCGGTGCGCCCGCGGCTGCCGCGTCGACACGCCCGCGGTGCGCGGCGCGTGGACGGTGCTCTCCCACCAGGCGTGGGCGCGCCGCGTCCGCGTCCTGGCCGAGCGCGGCGAGGACGCCGAGGCGGTACGGCTGCTGGGTGAATACGCCGTTCTGTACCGGGAGTTGGCCGCTGACGGGCACGACGGAGCACAGCCGTGGATGCTGCGCGGGCGGCTCTTCCACCAGGCACTGACCGATGCGATCTGGGCGGTGAACGTCGGGCACGCGGTGGGGACCCTGGCCGCACGCGGCGCGTCCGGCACCGAGGCCCTGCTTCCGCTGCTCGACGAACTGGAGCGGGCCGCGCTCGACGCCCGCCATGTCCTGATCGACCGCGGCGACCTGGCCTCCAACTACACGACGTGGCTGACGGCGGCGGGCGTCGCGGCGAGCCGGGCCGCCGCCCTGGTGCGCGGGACGCCCTGGGACGGCGCCAAGCAGTGGCTCGACGGGCCGCACGGACTGTTCGCGCATCTGCGGGCCTGCGTGGGCGGCGACGGCTGGCAGTGGGAGGGCAGCACGTACTACCACGGCTTCGTGCTGCGGGCGGCGCTGCTCGCCCTGCGCGGCACGGAGCCGGCCGCCCTTCCCTCCGATGTCGCCGCGCGGCTATCCGGCATGGTCGACGCCCTGGGGACGCTGGCCACGGACGGCGGTGTGCTGCCCGCGCTCAACGACGGGCCGTACCGGCGCGTCCCCCTCGCCCTGGAGTGGCTCGAACTCTGCGCGCTGGCACAGCAGTTCGCACCCGCGCCGCAGCTGGTGGCGATCGCCGCGCAGGCCCGCGCCGAAGCAGGGGACGCGGATGACGGCCTGGACCGGTCGACGGACGGCTGGTTCGCGGGACCGCCGCTGTCGGAGCGCGCAGCGCCCGGCGCGGTCACGGTCTTCGAGGACGCCGGGTACGCGGTCGTCCGGGCGGCCGGAGTGCACGCCGTACTCGCCTTCGGGCCGCACGGCGGCTCGCACGGCCACCGCGACAAGCTTGCGTTGTCCCTCTACGGACGCCACGCCCCCTGGCAGCCCGACCCCGGACAAGTCCCTTACGCACAGGCCGAGTTCCGTGACCATTACGCCGCCACCGCCGCGCACCCGGCGTTCCGGGTGGACGGCGCCGAGCAGGCCGAATGCGCGGGACGGGTCCTCGCGTGCGACGCCGTCTCGGTCACGGCCGAGGTGAGCGAGGCGTACGCGGGGGTGCGCGCCGTGCGCCGGGTCGAGGCGGGCGCCTGCCATCTCGTCGACGTGCTGACCGTGACCGTCGAGGACGGCCGGGAGCGGACGCTCACCGGTCAGTTGCGGCCCGGCGTCGGTCTCGACGTACAGGTGGAACCGGCGGGACCCGTGCGCACCACGTGGTACGGCGACGACGAGGTGCTGCACGGCTGGCACACGGGCTCGGAGCCGCTGCGGCCGGTGACGCGGCCAGGGCCCGGCCCGGCCGACGACCCTCAACAGGTGCGTTCCTGGGTCGACTTCACCGCACGCACCTCGCGGCTCGTCCTCGTCTCGGTGTACCAGGCGGCGTCGCGGGGCCCGGCCGTGACGGGTGTCCGGCTCACCGCGGCGGGCGTCGAGGTGGACCTCGCCGACGGTTCGCGCACCGTGCACGGGACGGGGGCCTGAGATGCTGCTGTCGGCGACACCGCCCGCAGGCCCGCGCCCGCACCAGGAGCGCCGGCTGCTCGACGAGGCCGCCCGGCACCGGGCCCTGGCACCGCCGTCCCGGCACCCGCTGGCCAGCATCACCTGGCTGGGGCCCGCCGCCGCCCACCCGGCGCTCGCGTACCGCGTGACCGGCGACCGGGCCCATCTGGCGGAGGCGGAACGGTGGATCGCCGCGGCGGTCGGCCTGCCGCACTGGGGCAGGGCCCATATGCCCGACCACGATCTGGACGCGGGCTGGCTGCTGCACGGTCTGTCCCTGGCCCTCCACTGGCTGGGCGACGAGCTCTCCCCCGATCTCGGGGATCTGCTGCGCTACAAACTCCTCGTCCAGGGGCGCCGGTTGTACGAGTTCGCGGTGGCCACGGAGGGCCGCTGGTGGTCGTCGTCGTACTGGCAGAACCACAACTGGATCTGTTACGCGGGCCTCGCCACGGCCGGGTACGTACTGGGCCGCGAGGCGTGGACGCAGCGCGCCAAGGACAACCTGGGCCGCGTACTGGATCTGCTGCCGGCGGACGGCTCGCACGCCGAGGGTGTCGTGTACTGGCGGTACGGAGTGCCGTGGCTGGCGATCCACCTGGACCTCCTTCAGGAGTGCGAGGGACTGGACTGGTGGGACCGGGGCGGGTTCATGTCGCACACCTTCGACTTCCGGCTGCACCAGTCGGCGCCCGGGTTCGCCGAGCAGACCGGGCACGGCGACTGTCACGACCGGCGCAGCGGCCACAGCACCGCGCTGTACCGGCGGCTCGCGGCCCGGTTCGGCATCGGCGAGGCCCAGTGGCTCGCCGACCTGGTGGACCGCGAACTCTTTGACGACGAGGCCGAGTTGAGTGGCGTGCGACCCGGCATCCGGGCGGAGGCGTACCTGGATCACCTGTGGTTCGACCCGTCGGTGCGGCCCGTGCCACCGGAGCGGACGCACGCGTATTTCCCGGATCTCGGGCTGCTGGCGGCCCGCACCGGGTGGGACGCGGCGGCGACGTTCGTGTCCTTCAAGGCGGCCCCGGGCGGTGGGCACCAGGCGTGGGAGACCTCGGCCCGGCACCGTGCCGAACAGGGCTGGGAGACGCTCGGCTGCGGGCACCACCACCCGGACGCGGGGTCGTTCGTCCTCGTGTCGCAGGGCGCCTTCCTGGCGGTCGACGAGGGGTACAGCAACCGCAAACAGACCGCCCACCACAGCCTGTTGCTGGTCGACGGGCAGGGTTTCGCGGGCGAGGGCCGCTACCACGTGTACGAGGACCTGCCCCAGGAGCACCGGGCGCTGATGCGGGACGTACTGGCCGACGGCGGCTGGGCGCACGGCACCGCGGAGATCGCCGCCATGTACCCGCCGGACCTGGGCGTGCGCCGCCTGGACCGGACGCTGGTGTGCACGCCGTCGGGCCGGCTCGTCCTGCTCGACGAGGCGGCGGCCGACGCCCCGCGCGAGTGGACGTTCCTGCTCCAGACCGACGCGCCGACCACCGCGTCCGGCGACGCGCGGGACCGCTTGGTCAGCGCGGGATCCGCGCGGGCCTGGCTGCGCCGGCTCGCTCCCGACGACGCGCACGTGGCGTCGGGGCCGACCCAGGTGGCCGCCAACCCCACTTCCAGCACACCGGAGTTGAGCATCACCCGCACTCTGCACACCCTGCGGGTGACGACGCCGGCGCGGGAGCGGGCCCGGTTCCTCACCACGATCGAGCCGGGCGGTGCGGCACCGACGGCCCGGGCGGTACCCGGCGGCGTCGCCTTCGAGACGCCCGAAGGAACCGAGACGGTGCTCCTCGCCCCGGCCGGGCGGCGCATCGAGACCCCCGAGGTCACGGCCGACGCCGTGGCCGTGCTGCTGGCACCGGGACGGACCCCGTACGTGGTCGGGGCCCGCCGGGTACTGCTCGGCGGACAGCAGGTCCTGGAGTCGGCGGAGCCGTTCACGGGGCCTCTCGCCGCCGCGCCGGTCACGGCGGTGACGCCATGACGATCGCCGCCGCACCGACGACGGCCCGGCGCGGCGGGTTGCTGCGCATGCTGGAGGTCGTGGCCCAACCGGCCGCCGCGGGCGCCGCGTTCACTCTGCTGGCCCTTGGAGTGGTCACGTGGCTGCCCGCGCTGGCCGCCCTCGCGTTCACCCTGCGCGCGTGGCGGTCCGACGGCGACACCCACTCCTTCACCGGGGTGTTCAGGGCCTTCCCCCGCTACTGGCGTCCGCTGTGGCGGCACAGCGCGCTCACCGCGGCCGCCGCACTGGTCCTGCTGGCCAACTGTGCTTTCCTGACCGGCCGTTCGAGCCCGTACGCCTTCGTGCTGCTGGCCGCGCAGGCCGGGCTCGGGGCCACTCTGTTCATCCACTGCACCGCCCTCGCGGCCCACGCCGGGCTCGCCCCCGAGGACGACGTGCGCACCTGGCACCGCCGGGCGCTCGCGCTGGCCTTCGCCTCCCCGGCCCGGGGCACGGCCCTGCTCGGCGCGGCCGTGTCCGCGACGGTGCTCACCCTTCCCGTACCGCTCGGCCCCCTCCTGTTCGGACCGAGCGTGCCCGTCCTGCTCGCCCTGCACTTCGCGGCACAGCAGCTCGCCGCACCACCACTCGCCGCACCGCAATCCTCCGTAGTTCGACCAGAGGGGATCTCTTCGTGAGACGTATCCGCTCCGCCCTCCCGCGCCCCGCCGGGGCCGCGTCGTGAACGCCTCCCGGCGCGGCGTCCTCGCCGCCACGGGTGCCGTCCTCGCCGCGGGCGCGCTGCCGGCCCTCTCGGCGAGCCCCGCGCGGGCCGCGGACGACGGCACCGGGACGGCCGCCCTGCGCACGCGCTGGCACACGCTCCTCACCGGTGGCCCCGGGCTCGACACGGCCGAGCCGCGGATCGCCGCCGCGATCGCCCGCGTCGACCGGGCCGCCGCGTCGGCCGTGCAGGGGCTCGATCCGTCCCGCGCCGACGGGCTGTGGCCGGACCTGACCAGTACGAGCGTGTCGAACCACGTCACCACGGCATTCAAGCGGCTCGCCACCATCGCCACCGCGTGGGCGGTGCCCGGTACGACGCGGTACGGCGACGCGGACCTGGCCGATCTGCTCCGCCGCGGCGTCGACTGGATGCTGGCGCACCGGTACGGGCCGGGCCACGAGCGGTTCGACAACGACTGGGACTGGGAGATCGGCTGCGCGCTCGCGCTGTGCGACACGGCGGTCCTGCTGCACGAAGCGCTCGGCGCCGACCGGCTCGGCCGGGTCACCGCGGCCATCGGGCACTACACGCCGGACCCGGACCTGTGGCGGGCCGACCGGCAGATCGCCACCGGCGCCAACCGGGTGTGGATCTGCACGGTCGTCGCGGTCAACGCGGTGCTGCGCGAGGACGGCACGGACCTGACGCGCGTACGCGACGCGCTCTCCGACGTGACGGGCGGCGGCGCCAACAGCGTGCTGACCTTCCAGGACACGGGGTCGGGGTCGGGTACCGGGACGGGCGAGGGCTTCTATTCCGACGGCTCGTTCCTCCAGCACTACAAGCACCCCTACAACGGCGGTTACGGGAAAGAGCTGCTGGGCAGTCTGTCCCGGCTGCTGCATCTGCTCGACGCCACCGAGTGGCAGGTCACCGACCCCGACGTGGCCAACGTGCGGCACTGGGTGACCGACGGCTTCGACCCGCTGATCGTCCGCGGCGACGTGCAGGCGGGAGTGTGCGGCCGGGAGATCGCCCGGGCCAGCAAACAGGGACACGTCGCGGCGCAGACCGTGATCGAAGCGGTGCTGCGGCTGCTGCCGGGCCTGACGGCCGAGGACGCCGACCGGTTCACCGCGCTGGTCAAGCAGTGGATCACCGAGGACACCTACCGCAACTTCCTCGACGTGACGGATCTGGCCTCACTCGTCGCCGCCCAACGCCTCCTCGCGTCGGACACGGCACCGCGCGGAACATTGGTGACGCACCGTCAGTTCCCGCGTATGGACAAGGCGATGCACCACCGCCCGGCTTTCGCCCTCGGCATCTCCGCCTACTCCAGCCGGATCTACAACTACGAGTCCATCCAGAACGAGAACCTGCACGGCTGGCACCTCTCGGACGGCATGGTCCTGCTCTACGACGACGACCTCGGCCACTACAGCGAGGACTACTGGCCGACGGTGGATCCGCTGCGGCTGCCCGGCACCACCGTCGTGGCGGACCGCCCGGCGGACGCGGCGGGCCAGCGCACCACCAGTACCGCGGAGTGGGCGGGCGGCGCCGCGCTGCCCGGCACGACGCTCGGCGCGTACGGCATGGAGCTGCTGGCCTACGGCAGCTCACTGCGCGCCTTCAAGAGCTGGTTCTGCCTGGACGATGTGATCGTGCATGTCGGCTCGGGGATCACGGCCGACTCCGGCATCGTCGAGACGGTGGTGGAGAACCGCAAACTCCGGGACACAGCTGCCCTGTTGACCGTGGACGGTTCGCCCGCGCCCACCGCGTCCGGCTGGAGCGCCGACTACGCCGGAGTGCGCAGCCTGCACCTCTCGGGCACCGGCGGTTACGTCTTTCCGCGGCCCGCCGCCGTCCGTGCCCTGCGCGAGCAGCGGGCCGCCGCCTGGCGGGAGATCAACGTCAAGTACGGCACCGACACCCCGGTCACCCGGCCGTACCTCACGCTGTGGCAGGACCATGGCGCGGCTCCGTCCGGGGCGGGCTACTGCTGGCTGCAGCTGCCGGGGGCCTCCGCCGAGCGGACCCGCCGCTGCGCGCTCGCCCCGCCGGTGCGCCCCGTCGCCGAGTCGGACACCGTGCACGCCGTACGGCGGTCGGCGGACGGGCTGCTCGCGGCGAACTTCTGGGCGGCCGGCCGCGCCGGTGAACTCGCCGCCGACGGTCCCGCCTCGGTCCTGGTCCGCCCGCGCGACGGCCGCGTCGACATCGCGGTGAGCGACCCGACGCAGCTGCGGGAGCGGATCGTGCTCGACCTCGATCTGCGCGGGTTCGGCGTCGCCGGGGCCGATCCGGGGGTCACCGTCTCCCGCACCGCCACCGGCACCCGCGTCACGGTCGACACGGCCGGCCTGCACGGCGCGACCGTCACCCTGACCCTTTCGAGGAGCTGACCTTGCTGTTCGACATGCCGCTCGACCGGCTGCGGGAGTACCGCCCCGAGCCGGAGGAGCCCGCCGACTTCGACGCGTTCTGGCGCAAGACGCTCGACGACACCGCCCGGCACCCGATCGATGCCCGCTTCGTACCGCATGAGACCGGGCTGAGCACGGTGGACGTGTACGACGTGACGTACAACGGGTGGGGCGGGCAGCCCGTGAAGGCGTGGCTGCTGCTGCCCCGCGCCCGCACCGGGCCGCTGCCCGCGGTGGTCCAGTACATCGGCTACAACGGCGGCCGCGGTGTCCCGTACACCTGGCTGACCTGGAGCGCGCTCGGCTACGCGCATCTGGTGATGGACAACCGGGGCCAGGGCGGCGGCGGCAAGAACACCGCCGACACCCCGGACATCGCGCCGGAGGGGCACGGCTCGTCGTCGCCTGGCTTCCTCACCCGCGGCATCGAGGACCCGCACCGGCACTACTACCGGCGGCTGATCACCGACGCGGTGCGGGCGGTCGACGCCGTCCGGGCGCACGGGGCGGTCGACGCGGATCGGGTCGCGGTCCTCGGCGGCAGTCAGGGCGGCGGCCTGGCGCTGGCCGTGTCCGGGCTGCGCGACGACGTGGCGGCGACCGTCGCCGACGTGCCGTTCCTCTGCCACTTCCGGCGCGCCTCGCAGATCACGGACAGCGGGCCGTACGCGGAGATCGCCCGCTTCCTGTCCGGACACCGCTTCGGGACCGAGGCGGCGATGGAGACGCTGTCGTACTTCGACGGGGTCAACTTCGCGGCGCGGGCGACGAGTCCGGCGTGGTTCTCGGTCGGCCTGATGGACAAGGTCTGCCCCTCGTCCACCGTCTTCGCGGCGTACCACCGCCACGCAGGACCCGCCGCCATCGAGGTGTTCCCCTACAACGGGCACGAGGGCGGCGCCGAGTACGACCTGCCGCGCAAGATCGCCGCGCTGCGGGGGGTGTTCGCGGCCTGACGCGGCAGGGGTCAGCGGCCGAGCACCGCCATGGCGGCGTTGTGCCCGGGGATACCGCTGACCCCGCCGCCGCGCACCGCGCCCGCACCGCACAGCAGCACGTTCGGGTGGGCCGTCTCCACGCCCCAGCGGCCGGTGCCCTCCTCGGCGTACGGGAAGGCCAGGGCGCGGTGGAAGATGTTGCCGCCGGGCAGGCGCAGGTCGCGCTCCAGGTCCAGCGGGGTCTTCGCCTCGATGCAGGGCCGGCCGTCGGCGTCCTCGGCGAGGCAGTCTTCGAGAGGTTCGGCCAGGTGGGCGTCGAGCTGCGCGAGGGTGGCCTTCAGGAGGTCGGCGCGCGCGGTGTCGTTGTCCTCGGTGAACAGCCGCGCCGGGGTGTGCAGCCCGAACAGGGTGAGGGTCTGGTAGCCGCGGGCGACGAGGTCCGGGGCGAGGATCGTCGGGTCGGTCAGGGAGTGGCAGTAGATCTCGGAGGGCGGCGCGCTTGGCAGGGCGCCGCCTGCCGCCTCGGCGTACGCGGTCGCCAACTGGCCGTATCCCTCGGCGACATGGAACGTCCCGGCGAACGCCTCCCGCGGGTCGACGGACGTGTCCTTGAGCCGTGGCAGCCGCTTGAGCAGCATGTTGACCTTGAGCTGGGCGCCTTCGGCGGGGGCGGGCGGGATGCTGCCGAGGAGCCGGGCGAGGTCTTGCGGGGAGGCGTTGACGAGGACGTGCCGGGCGGCGACGGTGCCCTCGCCGGCCTCGGTCCTGTACGTCACCTCGGCGCGCTGTCCGTCGGTCTCGATGCCGGTCACCTCGTGCCCGGTGACGAGTGCGGCGCCGGCCGCGCGGGCCGCCGCGGCGAGGGCGTCGGTGAGCGCGCCCATGCCGCCGACGGGCACGTCCCAGTCGCCCGTGCCGTTGCCGATCACGTGGTAGAGGAAGCAGCGGTTCTGGGCCAGCGAGGGGTCGTGGGCGTCGGCGAACGTGCCGATCAGCGCGTCGGTGAGGACGACGCCGCGCACCAGGTCGTCCTCGAAGCGCTCCTCGATGCCGACGCCGACGGGCTCCTCGAAGAGCAGCCGCCAGGCCGCTTCGTCCCCGACGCGCTCGCGCAGGGCTTTGCGGCTGGGCAGGGGTTCGGTGAGCGTGGGGAAGATCCGTTCCGCGGCGAGCCGGGTGGTCTCGTAGAAGCGGCTCCACTCCTCGTACTCGCGCTCGCCGCCCGTCAGCCGGGCGAAGGCCTCGCGGGTGCGGTCGGGCCCACCGCCGACCAGCAGCCCCGTCGGGCGGCCCGCTCGGACCGTCGGCGTGTACGAGGACACGGTCCGCTGCCGTACGGCGAAGTCGAGCCCCAGCTCGGCCACGATCTTCTTGGGCAGCAGGCTGACCAGGTACGAGTACCGGGAGAGCCGGGCGTCCACGCCAGGGAAGGGCCGGGTGGAGACGGCGGCGCCGCCGGTGGTCCCGAGCCGTTCGAGCACGGTGACGGTGCGGCCGGCCCGGGCGAGGTAGGCGGCGGCGACGAGACCGTTGTGGCCACCGCCGACGATGACGACGTCGTACTGGTCCATGGAAGCCCCTCCGGCGCTTGAGGAGCGGGGTCCGGGGCGGAGTCCCGCGAGGTCAGCCGCGATTCTGGCCGCGCTGTCGCAACGCGGCAACACGACGGTACAACTCCCCCGCCTCCGTCCCCCGTCCCAGCTGTTCCAAACAGTGCGCCTCGTCGTTCCGGCTGGCCACTGTGTCCGGATGATCCTCACCGAGCACCCGCGCCCTGGCGGCCGCCACCCTGCGGTACTCGACCAGCGCGTCCTGCCACCGCCCCAGCCAGCCGAGCCCGACCGCGACCTCGCGGTGGCTGATGAGGGTGTCGACGTGGCCGGCGCCCAGGATCCGCTCGCGGATCGCGCACACGTCGCGGGCCTCGGCGAGGGCCTCCTCCCAGCGGGCCATCCGGCCGAGGTTGACGCCGAGGCCGTGCCGGGCGCGCAGCGTCTCGGGGTCGGTGGGGCCGCTGACCCGGGCGCGGTCGTCGATCAGGTCGCGGTAGAGCGTGAGCGCTTCCGCGCTGCGGCCGAGCCGGCCCAGGCTGATGCCCACCTCGTAGCGCGCGGCGAGCGTGTCCGGGTGGTCGGTGCCCAGCGCCTGCGCCCTGGCCTCGGCGACCTCCCGGTAGGCCCGCAGGGCCTCGCTCCAGCGCCCCAACTGGCCCAGGGTGTAACCGACTTCGCAGCGGGTCACGAGTGTGTCGGGGTGGTCGGCGCCGAGGACGCGGGCCCGCGCGTCCGCGACCTGGCTCGCCATGCGGTACGAGTCGTCGAGACGTCCCAGGCGGCTCAGGTTGAAGGCGAGGTTGTGGCGGCAGCGCAGGGTGTCGGGGTGCTCGGGTCCCATGACGCGCTCACGGGCGGCGAGGACGGCCGTGTACGCCTCGTGCGCCTCGGAGTGCCGGCCCAATTTGCCCAATACGTACGCCACTTCCTGCCGCGCGCCGAGGGTTTCGGGGTGGTCGGCGCCGAGGTTGCGTTCGCGGCCCTCGACCACGCGCCGGTACTCGCGCAGCGCGTCGGCGGCGCGCCCGGTGCGGCTCAGCGAGAAGGCGACCTCGTAGCGGCTGGCGAGGGTGTCGGGGTGGTCGGGGCCGAGGGCGTGTTCCCGATCGGCGGTGACCGCGCGGTGCACCTCGCCGGCCTCGGTCCAGCGGCCGAGCCGGCCCAGGCTGAGGCCCGCGTTGTGCCGGGAGGCGAGTGTGGCGACCAGCTTCGATGCGGGCACGGGCCGTTCGGCCCGCGCGTGCGGTGCCGAACCGGCGCTGGAGGCCGGTGGGGGAATCCATTCGCCGGTGAGGCCGGCCGCGCCGTCGGGAGGGGTGACGCGCAGCCCCGATCCGCCGGTGGCCTTGCGCCCGGTGGTCATGCCGCGCGTCCACGAGGGCAGACGCGGCTCACGCGAGACCGGCTGCTCGGCGACCATCCGCGCGTTCGTGCGCGGCTCGACCTGTGCGGCACGCACCGTGGGCACGTACGCCCCGCGAGCGGACCGCCCGGCGACGAGGCGGCGTCCCAACTCCCGCGCGTCGTCCGGTCGTTGTCCGGGATCCTTCGCGAGCAGGTCGAGGATGATCCGTTCCACGTACGCGGGCAGGTCGGGGCGGTGGCTGCGCGGCGGTTCGGGCGGGGTGTCCCGGTGTCCGACGAGTACGGCCCAGGCGTCGTCGAGGTCGAACGGCGGCGCGCCGGTGGCGATCTCGTACAGCACGCAGCCCAGTGAGTACAGGTCGCTGCGCCGGTCGACGTGGATGCCGCCGATCTGCTCGGGTGACATGTAGTGCGGGGTGCCCATGGCGATGCCGGTGCCGGTGAGCCGGGCGGTGAAACCGATGTCGTGGCCGAGCCGGGCGATGCCGAAGTCGCAGATCTTCGCCGTTCCGTCGGGCAGGCGCACGATGTTGGCGGGCTTCAAGTCGCGGTGCACGATGCCTTGTTCGTGGGTGTAGGCCAGTGCGGAGGCGATCTGCTCGGCCATGTCGACGATGGTGTCGACGGCGAGCGGATGGTGCCGGTTGTCCTCCAGGAGCTGGCTGAGGTTGCGGCCCTCCAGGAGCTCCATCACGAGGTACAGGACGCCGTCGTACTCGCCGAAGTCGTGCACGACGGTGATGCCGCGGTGCTGGAGCGCCGCCGCGACCCGGGCCTCCCGGCGGAACCGCTCGCGCAGCACGCGGGTGAACGACTGGTCGCCCTGCGGCCCGAGCGGCTTGAGGCACTTCACCGCGACGTGCCGCCCGAGCGACTCGTCGCGGGCGCGCCACACCTCGCCCATGCCGCCCCGGCCGATCCGGTCGAGCAGCCGGTACCGTCCGTGGATCAGCCTGACGTCCCTGGTCTCCCCCGACTCCGGCATGTCCCGCTGTCGCCCCCGTCACCGTTGTCCGCCCTCCCCGGCTCGTCCAGTATGGCTACCCATCTGCCGACTTTGTACGGTGCGGGGCGGGCGTCGGGGCCGAGCCTGGCCATGGCGCGCAGGATGTGTTTCGGGGGGAGTTGCCAGCGCACGCGGGCGGGGACGCGGCGCAGCGCGGTGCCCGTGGCGCGCAGGCGGCGGGTGACGACGGCGGAGGCGGGAGCGCGCCGGCCGTACAGCTCGTGGGCGTACGGCGGCAGGGAGGCGTACGCAAGATCGGCCACACGCCGCCACAGCACCTCGCGCGCCGGGACGAGAAGGAGATGGGTGGGTGGTCGTTGCAGGAAGTCGTCGACGACGCGGGCATCCGCGCCCGCGGCCAGCTCGGGCCGCACTTTCTCGAAGTACGCCGCCAACTCGTCCTGGCTGACCGGCACTTCGGCGGGGTCGAGGCCGACGAGGCGGGCGCTGGTGCGGTGTTCGGCGATGTACCGGTCCGCCTGCGCGTCGGTGAGGCGGAAGCCCGAGCGCCGCACGACGTGCAGGTAGGAGTCGATCTCGGCGCAGTGCACCCACAGCAGCAGCCCGGGTTCGCCGACGCCGTACCGCTCCCCCGTGTCCGGGTCGGTGGCCGTCAGGCGGCGGTGGATCCCGCGGACCCGGGCGCCCGCCTTCTCGGCCGCCTCGCCGGTGCCGTACGTCGTCGTCCCGACGAAGCCCGCGGTGCGCATCAGCCGCCCCCAGGCGTCGCGCCGGAAGTCCGAGTTCTGCATGACTCCGCGCACCGCGCGCGGGTGCAGCGCCTGGAGGTAGAGGGCGCGTACGCCTGCCACCCACATCATGGGGTCGGCGTGCATCTGCCAGGTCACCGAGTCGGGCCCGAACAGCCCCGGATCCGCCGTACCCGCCTGCGTCACCTTGCGCCTCCCGCGTCGTCGTGTCCGACATGACCAGCCTACGCAGCGGGTCCGACAGGCTCTCCGGCTAGCGGCGCACCCGCGGCATCCCGAGGCCGATCCACGAGATGATCTCGCGCTGGATCTCGTTGTTGCCGCCGCCGAAGGTGAAGATGACGGCCGAGCGGTAGCCGCGCTCCAGTTCGCCGTGGAGGACGGCCCCGGCGCTGCCCTCCTTCAGGGCGCCCGCAGCGGCGACGACCTCCATCAGCCAGGCGTAGGCGTCACGGCGTGCCTCGGAGCCGTAGACCTTGACAGCGGAGGCGTCCTGCGGCTGGAGGGTGCCCTCCTGGACGGCGTTCACCATCTGCCAGTTGAGGAGCTTCATCGCGTCGAGCTTGGTGTGGGTCCGGGCGAGCCTCTTCCTGACCCAGCCGAGGTCGATGACGCGCCGGCCGTCGGCGAGCTCGGTCTCCATGGCCCAGCGCTGGACGTCGTGCAGGGCGCGGATCGCCATGGTGCCGTGCGCGGCGAGGGTGACCCGCTCGTGGTTGAGCTGGTTGGTGATCAGCCGCCAGCCCTTGTTCTCGTCGCCGACGCGGCGGGCGGAGGGGACGCGGATGTTCTCGTAGTAGCTCGCTGTGGTGTCGTGCGAGGCGAGGGTGTTGATGACGGTGCAGGTGTAGCCGGGGTCGGAGGTCGGCACCAGCAGCATGGTGATGCCCTTGTGGGGCGGGGCGGCTGGATCGTCGAAGGCGGTGCGCACGGCGAGCCAGACCCAGTCGGCGGTGTCGCCGTTGGTCGTCCAGATCTTCTGCCCGTTGACGATGTAGTCGTCGCCGTCGCGGACGGCTCGGGTCTTCAGGGCCGCGAGGTCGGTGCCCGCCTCGGGTTCGCTGTAGCCGATCGCGAAGTCGAGCTCGCCGGAGAGGATCTTCGGCAGGAAGAACTCCTTCTGTTCGTCCGTACCGAACCGCATGATCGTCGGGCCGACGGTGTTGAGCGCCATCAGCGGCAGCGGGACGCCCGCCTGGGCGGCCTCGTCGAAGAAGATGAACTGTTCCATCGGTGTCAGGCCGCGGCCGCCGTACTCCTTCGGCCAGCCGACCCCGAGCCAGCCGTCGGTGCCCAGGCGGCGCACGGTCTCGCGGTAGAAGCGTTTCTGGGCGATCGCGTCCTCGTAGCGGGCGTACGCGTTGTCGGGCACGAGGTCGGCGAAGTAGGCGCGCAGCTCGGTGCGCAACTGCTGCTGCTCAGGCGTGTATTCGAGGTGCACGGCCCCTCCTGGCGGTCAACTGGGCGGCGTCGGCGCGGGCTTGACGGCGCACACAGTAGAACTCGTTCCAGAAATAGGGAATGCCGGGGACGGATCAGTCGTCGCTCACGGGCCGGGGTCAGCCGAGGATCGCCAGGAAGTCGGTACAGGCCCGCGCGCCGGCCCGGCACTGCTCGGCACAGTTCGCGGCCTCCGGCACGCCGTCGCAGGCGTGCGCGCACTCCAGGGCGACGGCCCGGCACCACTCGACCTGGAGCCGCAGCCCGTACTCGTCCTGGTGGGCCTCCTCCGACAGCAGCCGGCAGGTCGCGTCGCAGACCTCGACGCACAGCAGCAGGGAGCGGCGCAGCCCGTGCCGCGCTTCTTCCCGCTCGGACTCCCACGCCCGGACGGGGCGTACGGGGCCGTGCGCGGGCGGGGCGGCGGGGGCCGGTTCGAGGGCGCTGACGCGCAGCGCGCAGGCGCGGGCGGTCTCGGTGCAGGCCTGCGCGCAGGCGAAGCGGACCTCGAGGAAGCGGACGAGGTAGTCCTTGGTCGGTTCGGCCATCGGAGCGGGGTCGGCAACCTCTGTGGTCTCGGCGCGGAAGTACGGGTGCTTCGCCAGGGGGGTCACCGGCCCGGCTCCTTTCCAGGGAACGTCTGCTTTCGACGCGGGTAGCCGGTTCGCCCGCGACCAAACCGGCGGAACGGCGGGGAGCCGGACAATTCCTTTGCCACGGAGGGCGCATGGGGTTACTTTCGGCGCGCCTCGCACCATCCGTACGCCCCCGTACCATCCGCGCGCCCCCAAGGAGTGCCCTTGCCGAACCCGGACGTCACACCACAGCCCATGCAGCTCACCGATCCGCACGCCACCGCCGGCACACGCCGCCTCGTCTGGCTGGCGCGCGACGCGGAGACCAACCCCGTCGGGTCGGCGTTCCTGCGCCTCTTCGACCGGAACGGGCAACGGCATCTGGCCGAGCTGGAGATCCGGGTGCATCCGGCGGAGCGGCGCGCCGGGGTCGGCTCCCGGTTGCTGGCGGCAGCGGTCGAGGCCGCCCGCGCGGACGGCCGGCGCTGCGTGCTGGCCGCCGCCGACGGCGACTCCCCCGGCGAACACTTCCTGGAGGCAGCCCGGTTCCAGCGGGTGCTCCGTCTGACGTACGCGCGTCTCGCGCTCGCCGACGCGGATCTCGCGGCCCTCCAGGTGACAGTCGGGCGGCCGCGTCCCGGATACCGGCTCGTGGAATGGGACGGCACGGTGCCCGACGCGCTGGCGGTGTCGTTCGCCGCGTCGCGCACGGCCATGGACGACATGCCGATGGACGACGTCGACCAAGGCCGCGTCGAGTGGGACGTCGCACGGGTGCGTGCCGTTGCCGCGACGGTGGCACGCCGCGGTGACCTGTTGCACACCGTCGCCGCGATCGACGAGAGGGACGGCTCGGTCGCCGGATTCACGGAGGTGGTCGTGCCGGGCGCCCGCGAAGGCGACGCGCAGCACTACGGCACGGGCGTCCTGCCGAAACATCGCCGCAGGGGGCTGGCCCGCTGGATGAAGGCGGACCAGATCCTGCGGTTGCGCGACCGCCATCCGCGCTTGACCGGGCTCGTCACCGACACCGCGGACAGCAACACGCCCATGCGGACGATCAACGACGCGCTGGGCTACGTAGCGACGCATCGCTCGTGCGAGTACCAGCTGAACCTCTAGGGCCACGCGCTCGGAGCAGCCGCCCGGCCAGAGTTCACATGCTTGGATGCCTGGTTTACAGCTTCGGGGCCCCGGTTACTGGTACGCGGAACGACGGCGAGCGGGGGGCGCGGCCGCGCCGGTGGCGACGGCGCCGCCCTCCCGCCGCAGCGCAACCCCGTAATCACCCCCGAGCATCTGCGAGTTGACACGTGTCCGAGCCCAAGAAGTCCGGTTCGCGGGAGGACCGCAAGACCCGGCTGACGGTCCTGGTGGCACTCTCCGCGAATCTGCTCATCGCCGTGGCGAAGGCGATCGGCGGCCTCATCGCCACGTCGCCCGCGCTCCTGTCGGAGGCCGCGCACTCCGTGGCCGACAGCCTCAACGAGGTGTTCCTCCTCGCGGCACTGCACCGCAGCCGCCGCCCCGCCGACCGCCAACATCCCTTCGGGTACGGCAAGGAGAGGTTCTTCTGGTCGCTGCTCGCCGCGGTCGGCATCTTCGTGATGGGCGGCTGCTTCTCGTTCTTCCAGGGCTTCGAGGCGCTGACGCAACCCGCCGCCAAGGAATCGCACACGGGTTACGTCGTGGGTCTCGTGGTCCTCGGCGTGGCGCTGCTGGCCGAGGGCGCCTCCCTGATCCGCGCCGTTCTCCAGGTCCGGGCCCAGCCCGGCAAGGGCATCGGCTCCGACCCGGCGCTGCGCACGGTCCTCGCCGAGGACAGCACGGCGGTGCTCGGCGTACTGCTCGCCGCGGGCGGCATGGTGCTGCACATGGTGACCGGCGACATCGTGTGGGAGGCGTCGGCGTCCCTGGCCATCGGCGTGCTTCTGGTGTTCGTCGCGTACCGCCTCGGCAAGAGCGCCCGTGAGCAGCTGATCGGCGAGGCAGTCGACCCGGAGCTGCGCGCCGGCATCCTGGAATTCCTCGACGAGCAGCAGGAGATCGACTATGTGGCATCGCTGTACACGATGCGCCTCGGCATGGACTCGACGCTCGTCGCCGCCCGCGTCGATCTGACCCCCGGCATCGACAGTGAACGTCTGGAACTGGTCAGCGAGCGCATCAAGGACGCCATTCAGGACCACTGGCCCGAGGCGGACCAGGTCTTCCTGGACGTGGTGGAGGTGCCGCAACGGGTGCGGGACTGACCTCCGGGGCCGGTGATTCGGGGGTTCGAACGCGGGTACTAGCGCAGCCACAGCGAACGCCGGCCGCACCGGCCGGCATGGGGAGGTGCGATGAGCCACGTCGAATCGGCAGTGCTGGTGCTCGACTGCGCGGAGCCGGAGGAACTCGCCGAGTTCTACCGGGTGCTGCTCGACGGGAAGATCCAGCCGCCGGACGGCGGCAACCGGATCGAGCTCGTCGGAGCGGGCGGCACCCGCATGGCGTTCCGCCGCGATCTCAACGCCGCCCCGGCGAGCTGGCCCCGCCCCGACGACTCCCAGCAGGCCCACCTGGATCTGCTGGTGGCGGCGGAGTACCTGGACGAGGTGGAGCGGCAGATCATCGGGCTCGGCGCCCGGCCGCTGGAGACCCGCGGCAGCGCCGGCCGCACCGAGTCGCGCCTGTACTCCGACCCGGCGGGGCATCCGTTCTCCCTGCGCAGCGCGAGGCACCTCGCGAAGCCGAAGTCGCACTGACCGACTGCCTCTCCCTGTCGGTCACTTGACGCATTCTGCGTATCCGTGATCGCTCATGGAACACGGGAGACCGTCCGCATAGTCGCCTACAAGCCGAATCAGCCCGCATCTGCCCGTATCTGCTCACATCCGGCCGAGGAGAGGTCCGTTCATGAACATGCGTCAGCACGCACCGCACCCCGCGGAGACCCAGCAGGAGGTCAGGGGCCGCATCCGCACCTGCCGCCCGGCCCGCTGGGACGGGCGCGACATCCGCGAAGCCGACGCCGAGCGGGATCCTGACTGGAATCTGGTGCGCGGGGAGGACTGAGAGCACCCTTCCACCATCGGCGTTCCGGCATATGCTGTCGGAGCCGACGAGGGGAGGCACCCGGCGATGCCCACCGTTGCACGGCCCAAGATCCTTATTGTCGACGACCGCGAGGACACACTCTTCGCGATGGAGAGCGCTCTCGCCCCGCTCGGCTATCCGGTGGACCGCGCGAACACCGGGGACGACGCACTCAAGGCAGTCCTGCGAGGCGGAATAGCAGTAGTGCTCCTCGACGTGCTGATGCCCGACGTCAGCGGTTTCGAGGTGGCCCATTACATGGCACGGCTCGAACAGACCCACGACATACCGATCATGATGATCACCGGCGCCGGGCAGGACCCCGCGCTCGCCCTCAAGGCCTTCGAACTCGGCGTCGCCGACTATGTCGTCAAGCCGATCGAGCCATGGGTGATGCGGACGAAGGTCCGCTATCTGTACGAGACGAGCATGCGCCTGCGGGCGCTGCGCGAGCGCCTGCATTCGTACGAAGACGAGGAACACCCCGCGTACCCGCGACCCGGCTTCGAGGGCAGCCCTCTGTCGCGGCCCGCCTGACCCCTCCCCCACCCGCGGTGTCGATGGTCACACCCGCGCGGAGACACCCCCTCCCCATGTGGTTGTACAGTACAACTTGGTTAAGAGTTGTATAAGCCAACCTATGGAGGCCATGCCATGCCCGCCGCGCACAACCCGGCGCTGCGCCACGTCCTGACGCATCTGCTCACCCCGCTCCTGATGTGCGTGGGCATGGGCTTCGCCTACCTGGGCGCCTTCGCCGCGCCCGAGCCGCACCATCTGCCGGTGGCCGTCGTCGGCTCCGGGGCCGAGGCGAAGGTCTTCGCGCAGACCGTCAAGGACAAGGCGGGCGACGCCCTCGACGTGCGGACGGTCGACACGCGCGCCACGGCGATCGACCAGCTCAGGACACGGAACATCGACGGTGCCTACGTGCTCGGCGCCAAGACTCCCGAGCTGATCGTGGCCTCGGCGGGTTCCGACACCACGGTCTCCGTGGTCGAGAAGATCTTCACGCCGGTCGCCGCCCAGCAGGGCGAGCCGCTCAAGGTCACGGACGTGGCGCCGCCGGTCTCCGGCGATTCGACCGGACAGGGCCTCTTCTTCCTGCTCGTCGCGGTGAGCATCGGCTCCTACGCGTCCGTGGCGGTGCTGGGCGGCGCGGGTGCCGCGCTGCGGACCCGGACGCGCGCGCTCCTCGCGGCCGGCGTCTCCGGAGTGGTCGCTCTGATCGGCGCGGCCTTCGCGGGCCCGGTCTTCCACCTCGCGCACACCGGCCTGTGGGGCCTGTGGGGCATGGCGTGGGTGTACTCCGCGGGCATCCTGCTGATCGGCGTAGGGCTGCACACGTTCCTGAAGCGGTGGACGACGCTCGCCGTGATGGTGCTCTTCGTGATGCTCAACTTCACCAGTTCCGGCGGCGTCTTCCGCCCCGAGCTGCAGAACGGGTTCTTCGCGAGCCTGCACGCGTTCTGGAACGGCGCCGGCTTCGTCGAGGGGGCCCGCAGCCTCCTGTACTTCGACCACTACGACCTGGGCCGCTACGTGTGGACGCTGGTGGCGTGGCTCGCGGTGGGCGCGGTGGTCTTCGCGGTCGGCGCGGTGGCCGGACACCGGCAGGAGCGGGCGCTCGCCGCGGCCGCCACGCCGGTCAAGGACGCGGCGAACACAGAGGAGACCGAGGAGACCGAGGAGGAGCTGGAGGAGGCGGTCGGCGTCTGACGCGCCGCTCCCCTCCTCCCTACGGTTTCAGACGCCGTGCGGCACCTTCTTCGCCCGGCCGCGCAGCATGAACGCCTCGACGATCTCCACGACGCCCATCGCCACCAGCCAGCAGCCGCCGACGAGGGTGAGGACGGCGACGGACTCGAACGGCGAGACGATCAGCACGATGCCGGCCATGGCGCTGACGATCCCGAGGAAGATCTGCCAGCCGCGCGCGGGCGTCCCGGGGTCGGACGCGGCCGCGGCGGTCTGGGTGATGCCGCGGAACAGCCAGCCGATGCCGATCCACAGGGCGAGCAGCAGGATCGACTGCATCGAGCCGCGGAAGCAGAACAGACCGAGCAGGATCGAGACGGTGCCGCTGATGAACGCCATCACGCGCAGCCCTGTCGTCACATGCGTGCCGAAGGCCGTCACCAGCTGGAAGGCGCCGCTGACCACGAGGTAGACGCCGAAGAGGATGCCGGCCGCCCACAAGGAGGCGCCCGGCCAGACCAGGACCAGCACACCGAGGATCAGTGCGGCGACGCCCGCGAGCAGAACCGCCTGCCACGCGGCATGGGCGAGTCTGCCGAGCGGGCCCTCGGGAGTGCGCGGCGCCTCGTTCTGCTCGGTGCTCCGGTGCGGACTCTGCGGGTCGTACGGTGCTTGGGTCATGTCCGACTGTTCCCACCGTCGTCCGGCGTCCGCCAGCGGGACTGGGCCGAATGGGTGACACCCGGCGCACCCCGCGCCGCGGCCCCACCGCGCCCGGTACGCGCGGCGGGGAGAAGAGCAGAATGGGCCGATGACCGCAATTCCAGCGCCCGGGCCGTTCCCGGCCCGGGCGCGTCTACGATCCGCCCGCCCCGTCCGACGGCGCCCGCCTGCTGGTCGACCGGCTCTGGCCGCGCGGGATCTCCGAGGAGCGGGCCGCTGTCGACGAGTGACTCAAGGACATCGCGCCGTCCGGGGAACTGCGCCCCTGGTACCACGAGGACCGGGCCGCACGGTACGAGGCGTTCGCCGAGCGGTACGCCGCTGAGCCGGCCGAGCCGGCCCGCGCCCGTCTGGTCGACCATGTCCGCGCACTGGCCCGGCAGGGTTCCGTCACGCTGGTGACATCGGTGAAGGACGTCGAGCACAGTCACGTGCCCGTGCTCGTACGCCACTTGGAGGAGCCCCACGGACAGGGGCGGCCGACGGGACGTGAGGCGCCTCAGGCCGCGAGGCACACCGTGCCGCGCCCCTGCCCACCGCCCGGACCCGCACCGAGCACGGTGACCGCGGCGACGGAGACCGGCCGGAGCCGCGCGGCCCGCGCCAACTCGCCCTGTGCGAGCGCCAGTACGTCGACGAGCCCGAGGCCGAGCGCGCCGGCCGCGGCGGCGAGCATCTCCGAGGACGCCTCCTTGCGGCCCCGCTCCACCTCGGAGAGGTAGGGCATGGAGATCCCCGCGACGTCGGCCACGTCCTGCAAGGTCCGTCCCTGCGCCCGTCGTCGGCGGCGCAGCACGTCCCCGACGACATGCCGCCACAGCGGCTCCTGAGCGGCGGCGTGGCGGGGCCTGCGGGTCTCGTGATGGGTCATCGGCTCAGCTTAGGGCGGAGCCGCCGAGCCGGGGCCGGGCTTCGCCCAGGGCGATATCGGCGGGGCCGAAGAGCACGCTCGCACCGGGGGAGGCCAGAATGCGCCCATGCGCAAAACAGGACAGAGCAGCGCGGGGCTGCCATGGAAGTGACTCTGATCGCCGTCGTCGGCGTCGCGAGCGTCGTGGCGGTCGCCGCGTTCTCCCAACGCCTGGGCCTGGCCGCGCCGCTGAGCCTGGTCGTGGTCGGGATCGCGCTGAGCTTCGTGCCGGGTGTGCCGGTGGTGGAGATCGAACCGGAGTGGGTCCTGGCCGGGGTGCTGCCCCCGCTGCTGTACTCGTCGGCCGTCAACATGCCCGCGCAGGACTTCCGGCGCGACATCAAGGCCATCACCGGCCTCGCCGTGCTGCTCGTCGCCGTGTCGACCCTGGGCGCGGGCTGGCTGGTGCATCTGCTGATCCCGGATCTCGGCTGGCCGGCCGCGCTCGCGCTCGGCGCGGTCGTCAGCCCCACGGACGCCGTCGCGGCGACCTCGGTGGGCCGCAAACTCGGCCTGCCCGCACGCCTGTTGACGCTTCTGGAGGGCGAGGGCCTGGTGAACGACGCGTCGGCCCTGGTGCTGCTGCGCTCGGCGATCGCCGCGATGGCCGGAGCGGTGTCGCTGTGGGGTGTGGCCGGGAAGTTCGTGTTCTCGGTGGTGATCGCCGTGGCGGTCGGTCTCGTCGTCGGTTTCGTCAACGTGCGCGTACGGGCGCTCCTGAACGACTCCGTCCTCAACACGGCGATCTCCTTCGTCGTGCCGTTCGTCGCGTACGTCCCCGCCGAGGAGTTCGACGCCTCGGGGGTGCTCGCGGTCGTCGTCACGGGTGTGGTGACGGGGCATCTGAGCCCGCGGCTGCTGCGGGCCCAGGACCGGATCGGCGAGGCCATGAACTGGCGCACGCTCGCCTTCCTCCTGGAGAGCGCGATCTTCCTGCTGATGGGGCTCGGCCTGAAGACGCTCCTCGACGAGGCGCACGCGCACGAGAACGGCCTGGGCGCGGGCCGGGTCGTGTTGTACGGTCTCGCCGTCACCGGGCTCGTCATCGTCGTACGGATGGTGTTCGTGGCGCCTCTGGTGGCGATGCTGCGCCGCGACGAGCGCCGGGCCGCCGCGGCCAAGCCGATGATGGAGCGGTGGCAGGAGCGGGTGGCCACCTTCGACATGAGCGAGCGGTTCGGTCCGCGCAGGAAGGCGCGGATCGAGCGTCGGGTGAGCCGGGTGAGCGCCGACATCGACTTCCGTCTCACCGAGACGCTCGGCTGGCAGGGCGGCGTCGTGCTCGCCTGGTCCGGGATGCGCGGCGCGATCACGGTGGCCGCGGCGCAGACCCTGCCGGAGGACACCCCGTACCGCCCGCAGTTGATCCTCGTCGCGTTCGTCGTGGCCGCGACGACGCTGCTGCTGCAAGGGCTGACGCTGCCGTCCGTGATCCGCGTCGTGGGGATCCCCGGCGACGATCCGCAGCGTCTGCGCACGGAGTACGGGCAGTTGATCACCGAGGTGTCCCGGGCCGCGACGGACGCGCTGGACGCGGAGGCGGCCGACGGCGACGTCGCCCCGGCGATCCTCGACCGGGTCCGCGCCGACAGCCTGATCCGCCCGGCGGACGACGAGGGGCGGGACGCGCCTTCGCCCGAGCTCCCGGACGACGCGGGGATCACGTACATGCGGCTGCGGCTGCGTGTCATCACGGCCGAGCGGGACGCGCTGCTCGCCGCCCGCACACGGGGGACGTACAGCTCACGCGCGCTGACCGGCGCGACCCATGTGCTCGACCTGGAGGAGGCACGACTGCAGCAGCTCTGGGACCGGTTCGACGAGGAGGACTAGGAGGCGCGCGGGCGCTCCCAGTCGCAGGGTGGTGAGGGGCAGGCGTGCGCGTCGTGCTCCTTGAGGGCGACGCTCACCAGGCTCAGCAACAGATGTACGTCCGTGTCGCATTCGAGGAGCACGGTGATCCATGAGGCGCCCGGGTGGACTCGGATGGCGCTGTTGTGCCGCAGTTGGGGAAGCAGTCGCTGCACCACCGTCGCGGTGAGGTACAGATCGGCGCAGTCATCGGCGTGGAAATGGACGAGTTCGTGGCCCGCCGCGCCGAACGCGCGCCCCACCGAGCACCGGGGCGGGCCACTTACCAGGTTCGGCCATGTCCCGAGTTCGGTCATGGCGCGCTGGGTCGCGGTCATGCCTCCATCCTCGCGCACGCTTCACCTGGAGGACCACCCCCAGCAACCCCCGCTTCTCTACACGTACGGGCGAGGCCCGTCGCCCGGCGCCACAACGGCCCCGAAGCGATGAGCCGGCCCCCGTAGACGCCCCGGGCCCCGGGGAGCGGTCACCGTTCGCCGCGCTCGGTCTCACGGCGACGCAGTTCGCGCCGGGCGATGGTCCGCTTGTGCACCTCGTCGGGGCCGTCCGCGAGGCGCAGAGTGCGCAGGTGCGCGTACATGCTGGCGAGCGGGAAGTCGTCGCTGACGCCGGCGCCGCCGTGCACCTGGATGGCCCGGTCGACGACCTTCAGGGCGACCTCCGGGGCGGCCACCTTGATGGCGGCGATCTCGGTGCGGGCCTGCTTGTTGCCCACGGTGTCCATCAGGTACGCGGCCTTGAGCGTGAGGAGCCGCACCATGTCGATCTCGATACGGGCCTCGGCGATCCAGTCCTGGATGTTGGCGCGCTCGGCGACCGGTGACCCGAACGTCGTCCGGGACCGGGCCCGGTCGATCATCAGGTCCAGGGCGCGCTCGGCCATGCCGACGGAGCGCATGCAGTGGTGGATGCGGCCGGGCCCCAGACGCGCCTGGCTGATCATGAATCCGTCGCCCTCGCCGGCGAGGAGGGCGGTGTGCGGGACCCGTACGTTCTCGAAGAGCACCTCGGCGTGGCCCTCGCGGTCCTGGTAGCCGAAGACGGGCAGGCCGCGCAGGACGGTGACGCCGGGGGTGTCGAGCGGTACGACCATCATCGACTGCTGGCGGAAGGCGGGGCCTTCGGGGTCGGTCTTGCCCATGACGATCAGGACCTTGCAGTGCGCGTGCAGGGCGTTCGACGTCCACCACTTGCGGCCGTTGAGGACGTAGGTGTCGCCGTCGCGCTCCATCCGCAGCTGGATGTTGCTCGCGTCCGAACTGGCCACCGCGGGCTCGGTCATGGCGAACGCGGAGGCGATCTCCCCGTCGAGGAGCGGCTTCAGCCACTTCTCCTTGTGCTCCTCGGTGCCGAACAGCGTGAGGACTTCCATGTTGCCGGTGTCGGGCGCGTTGCAGTTGGTGGCCTCGGGTGCCAAGTGGGCGCTGCGGCCCATGATTTCGGCGAGCGGCGCGTACTCGAGGTTGGTGAGGCCCGGACCCCATTCGGGGTGCGGGTGGAAGAGGTTCCACAGGCCGCGCTTCTTCGCCTCGGTCTTCAACTCCTCGATGACCGGCGGGTGGAAGTGCGGGTCTCCGGACTCGGCCATCTGCGCGGCGTACACCGGCTCGGCCGGGTAGACGTGCTCGTCCATGAAGGCGAGCAGCTTGTCCTGGTACCCCTTGGCCTTGTCGGACAGTTCGTACACGGGTCCTCCCACGGTGGTGTCCTGCGCTGATGTCATGCCGACGGCTCGAGCAGCCGGGCGAGTCCGGCCGCGGTGGCCGCGGCGTCGCGGTGTACGACGCCGGCGATGCCGAGCCGGGCCGCGGCTGTGATGTTCTGCTCCAGATCGTCGACCATGACGGTCTCCTCGGGCCGCGAGCCGAGCCGCTCGCAGGCGATGGCGTACGCACGCCGCGAGGGCTTGCGCACCCCGATCTCGCCGGACACGGTGACCGCGTCGAACAGGGCCGGCAGGTCGAAGCCCGCGTAGCAGTCGTCGCCGAGGGAGTTGGACAGCATCCCGACCCTGTACCCGTCGGCCCGTACCTTCGCCACGAGCGCGACCATGTCGGTGTCGGGCCGCAGCCGCGCCTGCAGCCGGCTCAGGAGCCGGGGGCCGCCTTCGCCGCTCTCGACGGCGACCCCGTGCACACGCAGCCGCTCCGCGAAGCCGTCCTCGAACTCCCGCTCCCCGATGCGGCCTTCTTCGTGCGCCACGAGCAGCGCGCTGCTCGGCGCGTCCTTCGACAGCAGGCGGAGCAACAGCCTGGGCTCCGCGCCGAGTTCGCGTCCCAGCTCCTCGAAGGCGGCGACGACACTGGTGGTGAGCACGCCGCCGAAGTCGAAGAGGACCGCGCCACGCGCGGGGGCGCCGGTCATCGCACCGCCTTCTGGTAGCGCCGCATGCCGCGCAGCCAGCGGTCGTAGTCGCTGCCCTTGTGGCGGAAGTACTCGAGCACCTGCGGGTGCGGCAGGACGAGGAACGGCTCGTCGGCGACGGCCTCCACCACCCGGTCGGCGACATCGAGCGGCTGCAGCAGGTCGCCGGAGTCCAGCACGGCGCGCGCGGCGGCCTGTTCGGCCGGGTCCTCGGAGCGGGTGCCCGCCATGAGCAGCTCGGTCTCGACCCCTTGCGGGCACAGGCAGCTCACGCTCACCCCTTGGTCGCCGTACGTCACCGAGAGCCATTCGGCGAAGGCCACCGCGGCGTGCTTGCTCACGGCGTACGTCGCGGAGCCGATCTGGGTGAGCAGGCCCGCGGCCGAGGCCGTGCTGAAGAAGTAGCCGCGGCCGCGCTCCACCCAGCCGGGGACGAGGAGCTTCGCGGCGCGCACATGCGCCATGACGTTCACGTCGAGGGCGCGGCTCCACTCCGCCTCGCTCGCGTCGAGGCCGGCGCCGCCGCCGATCCCGGCATTGGCGAAGTACAGGTCGACGGGGCCGAACCGCTCCTGGGCGGTGTCGATCAGCGCGCGCAGATCATCGGTGTCCGCCGCGTCGCCCGCCTGTCCGGCCACGCACTCCCCGTGGGCCCCGCCCAGGCGCCGCACGGTTGCGTCGAGGCGCGCTGCGTCGAGGTCGGTGAGCAGGACCCCGCGGGCCCCGGCCTCCAGGAGGCGCTGCGCGACGGCGGCGCCGATGCCGCCCGCGGCTCCGGTGACGACGGCCACCCTGTCGTTGATCAGCATGCGCTTCTCCCCTTCTCCGCCCGGCATCCGGCACCGTACTTGAATCCGGGTTCAGGTTCAATGGACGGATGCCCCGGCGGCCGGTCTGTAGAGTTGAACCCAACGTCGAGTTCATGAATCCGGGATGCCGAGGAGTTCGTACATGACCGCTGATCTGTCGATCGACGCGTGGGACCGGATCACGGCGCGGTCCGTCGCGACCGGCGGCATCACGCTGCGCGTCTTCGAGCACGGACCACGGGACTCGGACAAGCCCGTGGTCGTGCTCTGCCACGGCTTCCCGGAGCTGGCGTTCTCGTGGCGGCACCAGATCCTGGCGCTCGCCCGGGCCGGGTACCGGGTCCTGGCCCCCGACATGCCCGGTTACGGCGGGAGTTCACAGCCGGCGGACGCCGACGCGTACGACGCGCTGACGCTCTGCGCCGATCTCGCCGGGCTCCTCGACGACATCGGCGCGGACGACGCCGTGTTCGTGGGCCACGACTGGGGCGCGTCGGTGGTGTGGCACATGGCCTGGGCGTATCCGGAGCGGGTGCGGGCCGTGGTGGGGATGAGCGTGCCGGTGACGCCCCGCTCCCCCGTGCCGCCGCTGCCGGTCATGCGGGGGCGCCTCGGTGACGACTTCTACATGGTGTGGTTCCAGGAACCGGGCGTCGCCGACCGGGCGCTGGCGCGGAACGTACGCAGGACGCTCGTGACGCGAGAGATCTGGTCCGCCGCGTGGGCCGCGCGGCCCGACGAGGAGTTCCCGCCGCCGCCGTGGCTGAGCGAGGAGGAACTCGCGTATTACGTCGCCGAGTTCGAGCGGACCGGGTTCACCGGCGGCCTCAACTACTACCGGAACCTGGACCGTACCTGGAAGCTGACCGAGCACTTGGCGGGGCGCACCGTCGACTGCCCGTCGCTGTTCGTCACCGGGTCCAAGGATCCGGTCCGGCGCTTCATGCCGGACGACAAGATGGAGCGGGTGCTGACCGATCTGCGCGGGCGTGTCGTGCTCGACGGTGCGGGACACTGGATCCAGCAGGAACGCGCCGAGGAAGTGAACGCCGCACTGCTGGAGTTCCTGGCCGAGCTCGGCTGACCTCGGCCGGCACCCCGTCTTCCCGATCGACAGTGAATGGACCGCCTTGGCTGCTCAGGCCCCGGCCGCCGACGGCGGCCAGAAACAACCGATCACGCCCCGCAGCGCACGCGGCGTCAAGACGCGGGGCGCGCTGGTCGCCGCGGCCCGTGAGGTCTTCGAGCGTGACGGGTACCTCGACGCCCGGATCACGGACATCTCGGCGGCCGCGCACGTCGCCTCGGGCTCCTTCTACACGTATTTCAACAGCAAGGAGGAGATCTTCCGGGCGCTGGTCGAGCAGGTGCAGGAGGAGATGCTCCACCCGCATCTGCGCGAGCGCACCGGGATCACCGATCCGCGGAAGCTCATCGACGCGTCGAACCGCGAGTACCTGCGCGCGTACAAGAAGAACGCGCGGCTGATGGCACTGTTCGAGCAGGTCGCGCAGGTCGACGAGCAGTTCATGAAGCTGCGCATCGAGCGGGGCAACGCGTTCGCGCGGCGCAACGCCAAGCTGATCCGGTCACTGCAGGAGAGCGGCGCGGCGGACGCGAGCCTGGATCCGCTGGTGACGGCGCACGCCCTGTCGGTGATGGTCAGCCGCATGGCGTACATGGTGTTCGTGCTCGGGCAGCGCATCCCGTACGAGCGGCTGGTGACGACCCTCAACAAGATCTGGGAGAACGGGCTTCAGCTCGCGGACCCGGAGGTCTGACCCGGGGCGCGGGCGGCGCGGCGCTCCAGGACGTCCAGGACCCGCCGCCCCCAGCGCAGGTACTCCTCTTCCAGGGCGATACCGCCCAGCAACGTCAGATACGGACCCACGCGCTCGCCCTCGGCCAGGAACTCGTCCTCGCCGAGGCCGCCGAGCAGATGCCGGCGCACCCGCTCGTAGCGGGCGAGCTTGCCGTGCGCCCAGGCCATCCGCTCCTCGACGTGCTCGCGGACCGCACCGAGGTCGCCGACGTCGACTGCCTGCACCTTCACCATCAGTTCGTCGCGCATCGCCATCGGCTTCGGCTGTTTCGCCGTGAACGCGGCGAGGTCGGCGCGGCCGGCCCCGGACAGGGTGAACATCCGCTTGTTCGGCCGGCGCTCCTGAGACACGACCCGCGCGTCGATCAGCCCCTCGGCGGCGAGCCGGTCCAGCTCGCGGTAGAGCTGCTGCGGCGTCGCGGCCCAGAAGTTCGACACCGAGACGTCGAAGATCTTCGCCAGGTCGTAGCCGGACGCCTCGCCCTCCAACAGGGCGGCCAGCACGGCGTACTTGAGAGACATATGGACACCCTACAGCGAGACGATTATTGTCTCTCGCACCTATTCAAATAGTTGTCTATCGAGGATGGTCTTCGAGACCGGTCCTGTGGACAGCGGCAGAGAACGAGGTGGCGTCCATGCATCCCTTCCGCGCGGCGGTGGAGAAGGGCGATCTGGCGGCGGTCGAGGCCATGCTGGCCGAGAACGTGCTCTTCACCAGCCCGATCGTGTTCAAGCCGTACCCGGGCAAGGCGATCACCGCGGCGATCCTGCGCGCCGTCACCCGGGTCTTCGAGGACTTCCGCTACGTACGCGAGATCGAGAGCGCCGACGGGCGCGATCACGCGCTGGTCTTCGAGGCGCGGGTCGGCGAGCGGCAGATCACCGGTTGCGACTTCCTGCACGTCGACGAGGACGGACTGATCGACGACTTCATGGTGATGGTCCGCCCGCTCTCCGCGGCGCAGGCGCTGGCCGCGGCGATGGGCGCGCAGTTCGACCTGATCGCGCAGGAGGCGGCGGGCGAGGACCGCACCGCTCAGCGGACCGCCAGCCGCTGCACCTCGGCGTAGGACAGAGCGTCCGTACCGGCCGGGGGCCTCCCGTCGCGGATGCCCGTCGCGGTGTCCACGGCCGCCGCCAGGGCCCTGCGGTAGAGCAGCGAGCCGAGGCTGACCCGGCGCACGCCGAGCGCGGCCAGTTCGGCGAGGGAGGGGCCGGTCGGCGCGTACAGCAGGTTCAGGGGTGTCACCAGGCCTGCCGTCAGTTCGGCGATGTCGGCCGGGTCCGACAGCCCCGGCACGAACACGCCGTCCGCTCCGGCCTGTTCGTAGAGCGCGAGGCGCGTCGAGGTCTCTCCCTCCTGGCGGCCCAGCCAGTGGGTGTCGGTGCGCGCGTTGACGAAGAGAGCGGGCACGGCGGCCTTCACCGCGGCGATCTTGGCGGCGTGCAGCTCCACGGGAGCGAGTGTTCCGTCGGGCCGGCCGTCTTCGAGGTTGATCCCTGCCGCGCCCGCCTCGTGCAGCGTCCGGGCCAGCTCGGCCACCTCCTCCACGTCATCGCTGAAGCCGCCCTCCGCGTCGACGGTGAACAGGAAGGAGCCCTGTCCGAGGCTGCGGGCCAGCGCCACGGTCGCGGCGGCAGTGGCCGCGACCCCGTCCGGCAGGCCCGTGGCGGCAGCCACGCCCAGGCTGGTCGTACCGATGGCCTGGAAGCCCTGTGCCGCAAGCGCCGCCGCGGAGGCGTGGTCCCAGGCGTTCGGCAGCAGCAGCGGCGCGGCTTGCTGATGCAGGCGGGCGAAGGGGGTCGACGGGCGCCCGCGCAGGCCGTCGGCCAGAGCGAGCGCGTGGGCGCGGCCGGGGCAGACGCGGGGCGGTGCGCCGAAGGTGAGGGGCACCGGGTGCGCGAACCCGGCCGCCGCGAGATCAAGGAGCACCACGCCGCCTTCGGCGATCTCCCGGTCCGCCACGTGTGTGGCCCCGGCGGCGACGCGCCGCATGGTCCGTACCGGAGGGTTCTCCCGGAGCACCCGCGCCTGCGGTACGTCGCCGCTGTCGGCCGCGGCCGCGACGAGGGCGGCTGTCGCGTCGCAGGCCTGGACGAGCAGTCCGATGCGGTTGGCCACTGTCTCCGGGGCCGCTTCGTCGGCCGGGTCCCGCGTCAGGTGCGCGACCAGCCGGGCCACCGCCTCGTCCGCCGTCGCGTCGCCGCCTCCGAAATAGGCGCCCGCCACCACGAGCACGGCCTCGGCCACCTCTGCGGGCCCTGGCATGCCCAGCGCTTCGGCGAGCGTGCGCACCACCCGCGTCCGGACGTCTCCCCCGGCCCCGGCGATCACTGCCTCTCGTAGCGCGGCGGGCTCCAGGCGGGCCAGTTCGGCTTCGACCGGGGCCCGCCGCCGCCGGTGCGGCTCCCCGGAGCTGAACCGGGCCACCGAGGCACGCAGCCAGGCCACGCTCGCCCCTGCCGGGCCGTCGTCCGCCTCCGGAAGTTCCGGGACGAGAGCCGGGTCGGCGAGCGCCGCCCGTACGTCCGCGTAACGGGCAAATCGATGCGTAGTGTGCGACATGCCCCTGACGCTAGGTCCGGAACAGTTCGGCGCGGCCCGAACCGTCCCGGACCGCTTCGGGCAGCAAGCGACGGATCCGCACTTTGGGAGAACCACGCATGTCGAAGTTCCTTTTCGTTCTGACCGGCGCCGACCACTGGACCCTCGCCGACGGCACCGAGCACCCCACCGGCTTCTGGGCCGAGGAGGTCGTCGCTCCGTACCAGGCCGTCAAGGCGGCGGGCCATGAGGTCGTCGTCGCCACCCCCGGCGGCGTCGTGCCGCCCGTCGACCACGGCAGCCTCGCGCCCGAGTTCAACGGCGGCCCCGAGGGCGCCGAGCGGACCGCGAGCGCGCTGGCCGCGATGGCCGAGCTGCAGTCCCCCATCAAGGTCGAGGACGTGGACCTCGACGACTGTGCCGCCGTGTTCTACCCCGGCGGGCACGGCCCGATGGAGGACCTCGCGGTGAACGCGGCGTCCGGCCGGGTGCTGACGCTGGCCCTGGCGAGCGGCAAGCCGCTCGGCGTGGTCTGCCACGGCCCGGCCGCGCTGCTCGCCGCGACGGGACCCGACGGCGCCAACTCCTTCAAGGGCTACGACGTCGCCGCGTTCACGAACGCCGAGGAGATCCAGGGCGGCCTCGCCGAGCAGGCGAAGTGGCTGCTCCAGGACCGCCTCACCGAGGCGGGGGTGAACGTCCGGGTCGGTGAGCCGTGGGCGCCGCACGTGATCGTCGACCGCAATCTGGTCACCGGACAGAACCCTGCCTCGTCCGCGCCGCTCGCCGCCGAACTGCTCAAGAAGCTGGGCTGACGACGCCGGGGGACGGCGGCCGGCTCAGCGCGGTTCGTCGTCCCCGGCCGGGTCGTACAGCTCGAAGACGACTTCCCCGGAGTCGGCGTGCACGGATTCGGCGTGGACGCCTCGCGCGGGACGCACCGCGGCCCCCACCCACACCATGTGCGGGGCGGTGCCGACGATCCTGCAGGGCACGACGAAGTCCTCGGGGAAGCGGACCAGCGACTCGTTGCGGGCCACCCCTGTGCCGCGGTTGACGACCCGGGACTGCACCACGATGCCCGGTCCCCTGCTGTGCTCCGTCTTCAGGTCGCTCGACGCGCAGACCGGACACAGCAGCCGCCGGAACGAGGCAGTGCCGCACCAGCGGCAGCGCTGATGGGTGAAGCCCGTGTCGGCTTCCGTCGCCGGCGTCATGACGCCGATACCGCCCCTGACCATCCCGGACATCTCTGACATCACTCGGCCTCCCCGCGCTCGCCCGCCGCGCGCCGGGCTGGGACCCCGGCACCTTCTCAGCGTATGGCACTCAGTGCCGCACGGTAAAGACACCGAGTACCCTCAATTGCCGATTCAGTCGTTCCTCAGCGCCGATTCGACCTGCTGGATGACGCGCCACATGGGAGCCCCCTTGGCGGCGACCATCACGACGACCTCCTCCTCCGCGACTGCCGGGGCGGGCGTCACCGCCGCTCCGCCCCACACCTGCCGTACGAGGCCGAGGGCGCGGTCCACGGCCACTTCGGCGTCGCCGTCGCCGCCCGAGCGCAGCCAGGAGCGCAGGGCGTTGTTGTGCGCGGCGACCACGGAAGCCGCCACGACCTCGGCGCGCAACGACCCGTCGGCGGAGCCGTCCCAGCGCCCGCGCAGATACCCGGCGAGCGTGCGCTCGTAGCGCCGCACGACCGACAGTTCGTAGGTCCGAAGGCCCGGCACCTCGCGGGTCAACCGGTAGCGCTGGACGGAGAATTCGGGGTTCGCGGCGTACATCTGCAGGACGAGCCGCGCGGCGCCGCACACCACGTCGACGGCGTCCCGCTCGTCGCTCGCGGCGTCGAGGAACGCGGTCATGTCGGCCAGGCAGCTCTCGTGGTCCGGGAAGACGGCGTCCTCCTTGGACGGGAAGTACCGGAAGAACGAGCGCCGCCCGACCCCGGCCCGCGCCACGATGTCGTCCACGGTCGTCCGCTCGAACCCGCACTCCAGGAACAGCTGGAACGCCGCCTCGGCCAGCGCCTCCCGCATGGGCGCCTTCTTCTGTGACCCGGTGACCTCGCGTGCCTCGCTCATGCCGGGAACGTAACACCGGGCGGACCATCTTGGCACTACGTACCTTCACTGAGGGAACTGAGTGCCACATATGGCCAGGGCTGTCACGACTCCTGGGCGCGGCGGCGTACGTAGACGCCGGCAGCCCCCACCGAACCGGCGATCAGCAGGCCGCCCAGGACGAGCTGCACGGTGTCGAAGCGGCCCAGCGAGCCGCCGTCACCGGCCCGCACACCGTGGAGTTCGCTGCCGCCGGCGCCCGACACCGTGAGGGTCTGCCGCACCACGGCGCCGCTCTCGCAGCTCACCGAGATCGGGAACGTGCCCGGACGCGCCCCGGACGGCACCTCGAACCGGCCCACCACGTCGCCCTGTTGGGTGCTCGTCTCCAGCGGGAAGTCACCGGCGCCGAGGCTGTTGGCGTCGCCGGTGGCGCGCCGGTCCTTGCCGCACGCGGCGGTGTTCGCCGTGACGGTCGTGCCGGGGCGGGCGTCGGCGGGGACGAGTTCGAGCGCTCCGGCCGGCGCCGACGCGGTGCTGTCCGCCTCCCAGCTGTCGGACGTGGAGTCCTCCCACGAGGTGCTGTCCGTGCTGTCCCACGACGTGTCGTCCCCATCGGCCCAGGCGGGGGCGCACACCGGTGTGGCGAGGGTGAGTACCGCCGCGGCGACGGCGGAGGTCGACCAGGACGTGGTGCGACGCATGCGGGACCTCTCTGGGCGGGCCGGTGGTGCGGCCACGGACGGCGTTCCCGGCCGAGCCAACCCCGCGGGACCGCGCGCCGCCTGTCGAGGCGTCGAGGTGGGTGACGAACTGCGCACGCGCGGGTGCCCCAGGGCGCACCTCCGCCGGCTCGTTCCCGCTCCGCGACGCGCCGAACGATCGCCCCGGCCGTCCTCGAAACGCGCCGCCGACGCTGCGTCTAGAGCGAGTGACCGTGTGCCCGGTGAGCCTCGACCAGCCTCACGCGCGCCGATTCCAGCCGGTGTGCCATCACCTCGGCCACACCGTGCAACAGGGTCATGCCCAGGGCGGGCTCCAGATCGCAGAGGCCGCGCACCGCCCCGCCGTCGAACTCGTAGGCGCGCACCGGGCTGAACGCCTCGGCGCCGAAGTCCCATTCGTACGGCGGGAACAGCCAGGACCAGCCGAGCAGATCGCCCGGCCCGAGCGGGTCGACGGGCAGCCTGGTGCGATCGGACACCCGCACGTCGAGCGTGACCATGCCGGTCCTGACGATCCAGAACCGGTCGGCCCGGTCCCCTTCGTCGAAGATCCGGGTGTCCTGCGGGAACGAGACTTCCTCGGCCAGGGCCATCAGCCGGTCGCGATAGGCCCGCGGGAGCCGGTTCAGCAGTCGTGTCTGGGCCGTCATGACGCAACACCTCCACCGTCAGGTCATTCCAGCGTACGTACGCCGCGGCCGGTTCCGAACAGGCGAACCATCGCCCGAAAAGGGTAGTTCCGTCCCAGCCCCGGCGCACCTCGACCACATGGCGTAAGCGGATCGCGGGGCAGTCGATCATGGCCCTACGTTTCCGGCATGGCGCAAATCATCGGCTTTTACCCTGGTATCACCAGGGCGCTTGTGACGTCAGGGCTGTGTGCGGCGATCGCCGTCGGAGCCGCCGGTCCCAGCCGGGCCGCGGCCCCCGCTCCGGCCCCGCCCGCCGTGCCGTCCCTGTCCGCGCTGTCCTGGGAGGTCATGGACGCGGGCACCGGGCAGGTCCTGGCCGCGAAGGCGCCGCACCGCCGACTGCCGCCCGCGAGCACCCTCAAGACGCTGTTCGCGGTGACGCTCCTGCCCAGGCTGCGGCAGGACGTCGTGCACAAGGCCACCCACGCGGACCTGGCCGAGGTCGCCGAGGGCAGCAGCCTCGTCGGGGTCGACGAGGGAAACCGGTACACGGTCGCCGATCTGTGGCGCGGGGTGTTCCTGAGCTCCGGCAACGACGCGGTGCACACCCTCGCGCAGATGAACGGCGGGCTGTCGCGCACCCTCGCCCAGATGCAGGCCACGGCCCGCCGGATCGGCGCCCGCGACACCCAGGTGCGCTCACCGGACGGCTTCGACACGGCCGGCCAGTTCTCCTCGGCGCACGATCTGGCCCTCATCGCCAGGGAGGGCTTCAAGAATCCCGACTTCCGGCGCTACATGGGCACCAAGTGGGCCCGCTTCCCGGCTTCCGGCGGCCCGGACGCGTACGGGATCCAGAACACCAACCGGCTGCTGGTGGGTTCGCACGGTGTAGCGCCGTATCCCGGGCTCATCGGCGTCAAGAACGGCTACACGTCCCGGGCGGGGAGCACGCTCGTGACCGCCGCCACCCACAAGGGCCGCACGGTCCTGGTCACGGTGATGAATCCGCAGGAGGAGTCGTTCAACGCGGTCTACGAGGAGAGCCGGGCGCTGCTCGACTGGGGTTTCGTCGCCGCGCCGCTGCGTCTGGTGCACGGGGCGGGCCCTCAGCGCGCCGCTGCGCGCAAGCGGGCCGTCGTCGCTGCCGCGGCTCCGGTGGCCGCGGACGCCGGTGGCGGCCTCTCCCGGCACCTCGGTGCCGCGGCCGCGCTCCTCGTCCTGTCCTGCGTCCCCGTCCTCGTCCGCAAGCGCCTGCGCAAGCGGCGTTCGGCACGTTGACCGGCGCGGCCGTCACCCGTCGTGGGGTGAGGGCCGCGCGGTCCCGGCCGGACCGGGACGGTCAGCGGTGCACGTTGACGTGCACGACCGGGGAGACGGCGCCGCCGCCGACGATGCGCAGCGAGTTGCGCCCGATCAGGCCGAGCTTGACGCGCAGGTTGTAGCCGCCGGTGCGGTTGGTGGTCATGTGGACGGGCAGCGGGACATAGCGCTTGCCCTGCCACTGCTGCAGCGTCACGCGGGTGCCCGCTCGCAGGTGCTGGGTCTTTCCGTAGATCCGGAACTGCTGCCACGCCCGTACGCTGCCGACGGTCGCCTTCGCGCTGATCGACGGGCGCACGGCCTGCGCCGCCGCGGTGTGCCCGGGCGCCGTGGAGGCCGCTTCGGCCACGGGTCCGGCCAGCACCGCCAGCGCGGAGAGGGCTGCGGCGGACGCGTACTTCATGCGATGCATATGCAACTCGCTGTTCTTTTCCGGGAGTTGTGTGCGCTTGGTTGCGCGCCCCAAAGATAGGCAAATCGTTAAGTCGGGCCGGTCAGCAACACGCACCCTCGGAAAGGCTTTTTGCAATTTTGTCCGCCATCCCCCATTCGGCCCTATGAAATGGTCGGCCGGAAGGCACCCAAATAGCGTCACAGGAGTCGCCCATTCTCCGGAGGACTCGCATGCGTTCCATATCCGTGCTCTCGTCAGCGCTGGTCTCCCTCGCCGCGCTCGGCCTGGCCACCCCACTCGCCGTGGCCGATGACGGGGGCACGCAGCCCGATGTCACGTCCTTCGGTTTCACCGTCTCGCCGACCACGGTCGCGGCCGGCGGCACCGTCACCCTCAGCTCCAGCGAATGCGAAGTCCCCTCGGTGCACGTGACGGCGCCGGTCTTCGACAATGTCGAACTCAATGAGGGGGAGACCGCCTCCGCGCAGGTCTATCCGGACGCCAAGCCGGGTGCGCAGTACGACGTCACTTTCGACTGCAACGGCGAAAAGGGCACGACGAGCCTCACCATCGCGACGGGCGGCACCGACCACGGCACCACCGTCGATCACGGTGTGAAGGCCGGACTCGGCGGAAGCGCGGGCGGCACCGACCCCGCGCTGATGGTGGCGGGCGGCGCGCTGATCGCGGGCACGCTCGGGGTGGGATACCTGCGGCTGCGCAAGCGCCGCACCGACGGCTGACGGACCGGGCCCGCGCCCGTGTCCTCGCCCGCGCCCCCGGCCGCGTCGACGCCCCGCCGTCCGTCCTGGCCGCTGCTGGCCGTGATCCTGCTGGCCGGCGTGCTGCTCGTGCACCACGGCGTGTCCCGTGCCGACGGCCCGCCGCAGCCCGACCCCGGGTCGGCGAAGCTCGGCACCAGGACGCCGCCCGCCGACCCCCTCCCCGCCTCCGCGCCCGTGCGGGTCCGCATCCCGCAGATCGGGGTGGACGCGCCGCTGACCCGGGTCGGCCGCGACAAGGAAGGGTGGCTGGAGGCGCCGCCGCCCGAGGACGCCGATCTCGCGGGCTGGTTCACCGGGGCGGTCAGTCCCGGCGAGCGCGGGACCGCCGTCATCGACGGGCATGTCGACAACGCGGCCGGACCTGCCGTCTTCTACGGGCTCGGCTCGCTGAAGAAGGGCCAGCACATCGAGATCGACCGCGCCGACGGCAGGACCGCCGTGTTCGAGATCCACGGCATCGACGTCGTCGACAAGACCGACTTCCCCGACCGCCGCGTCTACGGCGGCACGGGCCTGCCCGAACTGCGGGTCATCACCTGCGGCGGCTCGTACAACAAGCGCACCGGTTACGCGGGCAACGTCGTCCTGTACGGACTGCTCACCTCGGTCCGCGACCGGGCCTGAGTTCCCCGGCCGCCATCGCCCACACGGACAACTTCCGCTGCCACGCAGTGAACTGATGTCCCGTCAGTCGTGCGGGGCCGCTCCGCTCACGCGGTGGTCCGCGTGGCTGAGGGCCTCCACGACCAGCCTCCGCAGATGCCCGTCGGTGAGGCGGTAGTGCATGTGGCGCCCCTCCCTGCGCACCTCGACCAGGCCCGCGAGGCGCAGCTTCGCCAGGTGCTGGCTGACCGCCGTGCGGGAGGCCGTGACACGTTCGGCGAGCGAGCCGACGTCCGACTCCTCGCGTGCGAGCAGCCACAGCAGATGCAGCCGGGTGGCGTCCGACAGCAGGGCGAACACCCGTGTCGCCTCGGCGAGCCGGGCGCCGTCCGGCTCGCGCAGATGCGCGTCCGGTGCGGTGGGGAGGTGGTCGCGTGGGGACATGGGGCAAGAGTAGGGCCGGTACGCGCGGGCGATGACCTCAGGCCGGACGGCTCCGCCTCGTCAAATATGTGCACAGGTGCGCACATGACGACTAAGCTGGCAGCCCGCACCCGCCGCCCCGCTCCCCGGAGAGGCCGCCGAATGCTCGCAGTCCTGCGCCACCGCACCTACCGCCGGCTGTTCGCCGCGCAGGTCGTCGCCCTGGTCGGCACGGGTCTGGCCACCGTGGCGCTGGGACTGCTCGCCTACGACATGGCGGGCGCCGACGCGGGCGCCGTCCTGGGCACCGCGCTCGCGATCAAGATGACCGCGTACGTCGCCGTCGCCCCGGCCGTCGCGGCGATCGCGCACCGGCTGCCGCGGCGGGCCCTGCTGGTGGGCGCGGATCTGGTGCGCGCCGGGGTCGCGTCGGCACTGCCTTTCGTGGACCAGGTGTGGCAGGTGTACGTGCTGGTGTTCCTGCTGCAGTCGGCGTCGGCCGCGTTCACCCCGACGTTCCAGGCCCTGATCCCCGACGTCCTGCCGGACGAGCGCGCCTACACGCGGGCCCTGTCGCTGGCGCGGCTCGCGTACGACCTGGAGAGCCTGTTCAGCCCGGCGCTCGCAGCCGCCCTGCTGTCCGTGGTCACGTACAACAAACTGTTCACCGGCACGATGGCGGGCTTTGTCGCCTCCGCGGCCCTGGTCGCCTCGGTCACGCTGCCGCGCGCCACGCCCTCACCGCCTGGCCCTCGGCGGGCGACCGCAGGTGCGCGGCTCTTCCTGAGCGTTCCTGCGCTGCGGTCGCTGCTCGCCCTGAACCTCGCCGTGGCCGCGGGGAGCGCGATGGTGACGGTCAACTCCGTCGTGTACGTACGGGAGTTCCTCGGCCGGTCCGCCGCCACTGTGCCCCTGGCGCTCGGCACGTACGGGGCCGGGTCGATGGCGGCCGCGCTCGTGCTGCCACGCCTCTTGGACCGGACCGGGGACCGGGCCGTGATGCTGCGCGGGGCCCTGCTGTCGAGTGCCGTGTTCGCCGCGCTCGGTGTCATCACGGCGGCGGGCAGCGGAAGTTGGCGGCTTCCCGCGCTGCTGGCGACCTGGTGCGCGTTCGGCGCGGCGGGCTCGATGGTGCTCACGCCCACCGGACGTCTGGTGCGGCGGGCGGCCCCGGAGCGGGAGCGCGCGGCGGCGTTCGCCGCGCAGTTCTCGCTGTCGCACGCCTGTTGGCTGCTCACGTATCCGCTGGCCGGTCTGGTCGGCGCAGCGGCCGGGCTGCGATGCGCGGTGCTCGTCCTGGGGGCCGTGACGCTGGGCGCGGCCGTGCTCGCGGTGCGCCTGTGGCCGGCGGGCGAGGAGGAGGTCGAGCACGAACACGTCGGGCTCGCCCCCGATCACCCGCATCTGTGCGACGCGGTACGGGTGCCGGACGGTTGGCGGCACAGTCACCCGCGGGCCCGCGACGGGCTGCACCCGGCATACCCGTGACGTACCGCACGGGGCAGGATGCCCGGCATGGGACTTCACGATCAGTACGGGCTGACGCACGTCATCAATGCCAGGGGGCCGTTCACGCCGCTGGGCGTCTCGCGCAGTGACCCGAGGGTCGCCGCCGCCACGGCCGAGGCGCTGGGCGAGTTCTTCGTGATGGAGGAGGTGCAGGACGTCGCGAACCGTGTCCTGGCCGAGGCCACCGGAGCGCAGGCAGCGACCGTCGTGCACTGCACCTCGTCGGCGATCACTCTGGCGGTCGCGGCGTCGATGACCGGGCCGTCGCCGGAGCGGATCGCGGCGCTGCCGGACAGCAGCGGCATGCCTACGCGCGTGGTGCTGCCCGCCGGGCACGCGGTCCACTACGGCCACCCGCTCGTGCAGGACATCCGCCTGGCGGGCGCCACGCCTGTGCTCGCCGGGACGGAGGACGACTGCGCCCTCGACGATCTGGAACGGGAGCTCGCCCACCCGGACACGGCGTGCCTGCTGCTCGTGTCGTCGCGGATGGTGCGCGGCGCCCACGTACCGCTCGCGGACGCCGTGGCGGCGGCCCACCGGCGCGGGGTCCCGGCTGTCGTCGACGGCGCCGCGCAGGACTTCCGGATTGCCGAACTCCTCGCCACAGGAGCCGACTTGGTGCTGGTGAGCGGCCAGAAGTACCTGGGCTCCCCCACGGCGGGCGTGGTGCTCGGCGGCGCGGGTCCGGTGAGCGCGGTACGGGCGCAGGAGAAGGGCATCGGCCGGGCGATGAAGGCGAGCAAGGAGGCCGTCCTCGGGGTGCTCGCCGCCTTTCAGGTGCGGCAGGAGACCGACCTCGGCGCGTGGCAGCACGCCCAGACGGAGAAGGCCACACGCTTCGTCGAACGGGCCGACGCACTGCCAGGGGTCCGCGCGACGCTCGCGTCCGACCCGACCGGGCTGCCCTTCCCGCGGGCGAGCCTGCGCATGGACACGGCGGCCGACGCGGCAGCCCTCGCGGGGGCGCTGCGGGCGGGTTCCCCGGCGATCTGGGTCATGGACCACCGCCAGGACGACGGGGAGTTGCTGCTGGAGCTGGTCCCGCTCACGGACGGGGAGATCGACACCGTCCTGGACCGGCTCGGGAAACTCCTGGCCGGCTGAGCCGACTTCCCGCGGGAAGGGGTCAGCGGGTGCGGTTCACCGCGAAGCCGCCGCGGTCGATCTGCGCCAACTCGGCCCGTAGGGACGGCACGCTCCAACGCCGACGGCCCGCCCGACCGGGACGCGGCGGGTGCCGGACGGCAGGTCCCCGACAGGGCCGGGGACCTGACCCGGCGTCATCGCCGGGCCGCCCGGTCAGACCCGGCCGCCGGTCAGCCGGGTCAGCGGGCCCTGGCTGCCGCGTTCGGCGCGGCGGCCGGCCGCGAAGGACGCCGCGGTCAGGGCGGTCGCCCCGACCGTGGCCCCGGCCGCGATCAGCTTGCGGTTCTTCAGGACGGTCCACGCGGTGGTGGCCACCGTGGCCACCTGTCCCGCCGCGGCCGTCACGCCTTCGCGCGCACTGTTCAGAGCGGCGCCCGTGGTCTGCGCGGCACGGCCCGCGGCCTGGCCTGCGCCGGTCGCCGCGCGGGCGGTCCCGGTACCGGCAGACTCGGCGGCCTGGCCGGCCTTTTCACCGGCGGCCGCCGCCTTCGCGGCCGTGCCGGTCGCTGCCCCGGTCGTCGTCTTCCGAGCTGCGGTCTTGGTCCTGTTGTCGTTGTCTCGTTGAGTTGCCATGGTCTGCGGTTAGCCGTTCTCGGCGCGCACAAACAGGCGAACTCTCAACGACCGGCTCTCAACGACCGCCTCTCACCGACAAGTTCTCACTGGCCGGCGAGGAGCTGCAGCGTGTCGATCACCCGGTTCGAGAAGCCCCACTCGTTGTCGTACCAGGCGACGACCTTGATGTGACGGCCGTCGACGCGGGTGAGTTCCGAGTCGAAGATCGCCGACGCCGGGTTGCCGGTGATGTCGGAGGACACGAGCGCGTCCTCGGAGTATTCGAGGATTCCGGCCATCGGCCCCTGCGCCGCGGCGCGGTAGGCCGCCAGCACGTCCTCGCGCGTCACATCGCGCGAGACCGTCGTGTTGAGCTCGACGATCGAGCCCACCGGAACGGGCACCCGGATCGAGTCGCCCGACAGCTTTCCGTCGAGGTTCGGCAGCACGTGGCCGATCGCCTTGGCGGCGCCCGTCGTGGTCGGCGCGATGTTCACGGCGGCGGCGCGGGCCCGGCGGGCGTCGCGGTGCGGTCCGTCCTGCAGGTTCTGCTCCTGCGTATAGGCGTGCACCGTCGTCATGAACCCGTGCTCGATCCCGGCGAGTTCGTCGAGGACGGCGGCCAGCGGGGCGAGGGCATTGGTCGTGCAGGAGGCGTTCGAGACGATCGTGTGCAGGGACGCGTCGTACGCGTCGGTGTTGACCCCGTAGGCGAGCGTGACGTCGGCGCCGTCGGACGGCGCGGAGACGAGTACCTTCTTCGCACCCGCGTCGAGGTGCACGCGGGCGGCCTTGGCCGACGTGAAGCGACCGGTCGACTCCAGGACGAGGTCGACACCCAGGTCGGCCCAGGGCAGCTGGGCCGGGTCCCGCTCGGCGAGCACGGTGATGCGGCGGCCGTCGACGACGAGGGTGTTGCCGTCGACGCTCACCGGGCGGCCGAGCCGGCCGGCCGTCGAGTCGAAGGCGAGCAGCCGCGCGAGGGCGGTGGGCTCCGTGAGGTCGTTGACGGCGACGACCTCGAGGCCGCTGTCGCGCTCCAGCAGGGCGCGCAGCACGTTGCGGCCGATGCGGCCGAAACCGTTGATGGCGATGCGAGTCATGAGAAATGTCCCTTCCCTCTTGTTCACCTCAAGACTCGCGCGCGGCGATCGCCGGTGACAGCGGCACGATCGCCATGGTCCGCAAGGATCCCGCCAAGCAGTCCCGCGGACCGGAAGCGGGTCTACTCGCCCCGGGAGAACGTGCGCCGGTACTCGCTGGGTGTGGTTCCGAGGATGCGCTGGAAGTGCAGGCGCAGATTCGCGCCGGTGCCGAGGCCGACGTCGGCGGCGATCTGCTCGACGCTGTGCTGCGACCGCTCCAGGAGTTCGCGGGCCACGTCGATCCGGGCCCGCATCACCCACTGCATGGGCGTGTAGCCGGTGTCGTCGACGAAGCGCCGCGAGAAGGTGCGCGGCGACACCGCCGCGTGCTCGGCGAGCGCTTCGAGGGTGAGCGGTTCGCCGAGGCGGTGCAGCGCCCACTCGCGGGTGGCGGCGAACCGTTCGCCGAGCGGTTCGGGCACGCTGCGCGGCACGTACTGGGCCTGGCCGCCGCTGCGGTAGGGGGCCGCGACGAGGCGTCTGGCCGCGTGGTTGGCGGCGGCGACACCGAGGTCGCCGCGCAGGATGTGCAGGCACAGGTCGATGCCGGAGGCGGCGCCGGCCGAGGTCAGCACGCTGCCCTCGTCGACGAACAGCACGTTCTCGTCGAGCCGCACCCGTGGATGCTTCGCGGCGAGCGCCCTCGTGTAGTGCCAGTGGGTCGTGGCGCGTTTGCCGTCGAGCAGTCCGGTGGCGGCGAGCGTGAAGGCTCCCGTGGAGATGGCGGCGAGCCGCGTGCCCCGCTCGTGAGCGGCGGCCAGCGCGTCGACGACGGCCGGCGGCGGATCGTCGCGGTCCGGGAACCGGTAGCCGGGGACGAAGACGATCTCGGCCCAGGCGAGCGCCTCGAGACCGTGGGCGACGACGTACGACAGGCCGTCCCCGCCGGTCACCGGACCGGGCGCCGCCCCGCACACCCGTACCTCGTACGGCATGCTCGCGCGGGTCGTGAACACCTGGGCCGGGATACCGACATCGAGCGGCTTGGCGCCCTCACTGACAAGGACGGCGACGCGATGCAGGCGGGTGGCGGGCACGTGACGAGGGTACGCGGGATGATCGTCAGCCGGCCTGCCGGGCGCTCCGGGCCTCCCCCGCGGCGGCCTCGCCGAGATGCGCGGCGGCGGTACGCCAGGCGGCCGTGACCGCACCGTGCGCCCGACGCGTGGTGGCGAGGCGGCCGCCGGTCGAGGTGAGCGGTGCTCCCACATGGACGTGCAGGGCCGGGCGGCGCAGCGGCGCGCTCGCCACCCCGGCCAGCTGCTTGGCCACGCTGCCCGAACTGATGCGTCGCGCCCCGGCCTGGCCGACCGGCACGACGGGCGCTCCGGTGCGTTCGACGAGCCGGGCGACCCCGCTGCGGAACGCGCGCGGTGCGGCCTCCGCCGCGTCGGGGCGGGCCGGTATCCCGCCCTCGGCGTAGACGAGCAGCAGCCGCCCCTCCTCCAGCGCGGCGGCGGCGAGGTCGAGGGCGCGGGCGGCCCTGCGGTCTCCGCGGTGCACGGGGATGTGCCCCTCGCGTGTGAGGGCGCGGCCGAGCAGCGGGGTGCGCCACAGCCCCGCGGCGGCCATGACGACGGGGCGCGCGCCGAGGCCTCGCAGCGCCGCGAGGACGACGGCGGGGTCCGTGACCGAGGTGTGGTTGGCGACGATCAGGCTGCCCGGCGCGAAAGCGGCGCCGGGGTCGGTGGTCACGGTCAGCCGGCCGGCGGTCGGCACCAGCAGCGCGGCGAGGCGGCTCAGCAAGGTCTCTCCCGGTCTCGGCGACAGTGGTCCCATCGTCGGCCGGGGCGGGTCCGGCGGGCCTGAGTGCGCGTACTCATTTCCCGCGTGGGCCCCTCAAGTCCAGTGCGGTCAGGGCTGGTTGCCCTTGACAGGTGGATACGCGCGGACGGGACCGCTGGGTAAAGTCGTGAGGTCACCGTCCAGCTGTGGGGGCAGCGTGACTCCGTCGACGGTGATGCGCGGGCGGGGGAGGTTCTTTCACATATGAGTCGTCGCTCCACTGGTGTCCTCGGCGTCTGGGCCGAGATGCAACGGCAGCAGCAGCGTCAGTCGGAGGCGCCATCCGAGTCTCCTTCGACGGCCTGCCGGCGGCCGCCGACCGGTTCGTCCTGGTGGCGGCCGTCGACCCCGAGGTCAACCCGGAGGCCGACCTGTCCGGCTTCTCCGACGCCCGGATCCGGATCCGCCTGCTGGATCCGCGCATGACCGAACCCGGAGCGCTCGACGTCTCCGACGGCCGCCCCGGCGAAACGGCCCTCGTCCTCGGCTCGTTCCGCCACCGGTCCACCGGGGACTGGGACTTCGTCGTGGGCGGCAAGGGGTACGGCGGCGGCCTGGAGGCGCTGCTGCAGGACTACGGGATCGAGGTGGACCAGGACCCTTCCGGTGCGTCTTCGAGGACGTCGTGGCGGCCGATCGGGATCACCAGCGGGGTGGAGCTGACGGGGTCGGTGGTCACCTGGCAGCGCAGGCCGAAGACGTCCTCCACGGTTGCCGCGGTGATGACCTCGGCCGGGGTGCCCTCGGCGACGATCCGGCCGGACTTCATGGCGATCACGTGATCGGCGTACCGGCAGGCCTGGTTGAGGTCGTGCAGCACCATCACGACGGTGCGTCCCTCGCGCCGGTTCAGGTCGATGATCAGGTCGAGGACGTCGATCTGATGGGCGAGGTCGAGGTACGTGGTCGGTTCGTCGAGCAGCAGGACGGGCGTGCCCTGGGCGACCGCCATGGCGATCCAGGCGCGCTGGCGCTGTCCGCCGGAGAGTTCGTCGACGGCGCGGTCGGCGAGTTCGGTGGTGCCGGTCGCCGCGAGCGCGTCGTGCACGGCCTGTTCGTCCGCCTTCGTCCACTGCCGCCACCAGGTCTGGTGCGGTGAGCGCCCGCGGTTGACCAGATCGATGACCGTGAGTCCCTCGGGGGCCACGGGTGACTGCGGGAGGATGCCGAGCCGCTGGGCGAGTTCGCGGGTGGGGATGGTGTGCAGGGCCCGGCCGTCCAGGCTCACCGTCCCCTGCCGGGGTGACAGCAGCCGGGCCAGGGCGCGCAGCAGCGTCGACTTGCCGCAGGCGTTGGCCCCGACGATGGCGGTGACCCGGCCGGGCGGCACGGTCAGGTCGAGGCCGGTGACGACGGTGCGCTCGGCGTAGCCCAAGTCCAGTGCCTCGGCGCGCAGTTCGGGTTCGGCGGTGGACATCGGTCAGCCTCCTGAGCCCGCGCGGTTCACGCGGATGAGCAGCCAGAGCAGGACCGGGGCGCCGAGCACTCCGGTGACGATCCCGACCGGCAGTTCGGTGCCGGGGATCAGTTCGCGTGCGATGACATCGGACGCGAGGACGACGAGGGCGCCGGTGAGTCCGGCGGCGAGCGGCGGCGGCCAGGCGGTGCGGCACAGCCGCTGGGCGATCTGCGGAGCGGCGAGGGCGACGAACGCGACGGGTCCGGCGGCCGCGGTCGCGAAGGCGACGAGGCCGACGCCGGTCACCAGGACGGCCATGCGCACGGCCTGGACCCGGGTGCCGAGGCCCTGGGCCACGTCGTCGCCGAGCAGGAGCGTGCGCATGAGGCGGCCGACCAGGAGGGTGGCGGGCACCAGGACGGCGAGGGCCGCGGCGAGCGGCCCGGCCTGCTCCCAGTCGCGGCCGTTCAGATTGCCGGTGAGCCAGCCCAGCGCGGCCTGCGCCTGGAAGCGGCCGCCCCGGGCGAGCAGGAAGTCGGTGGCGCTGAGGCACATCCAGGACACCCCGATGCCGACCAGGATGATCCGGTAGCCGGTCGTGCCCCGGCGCCAGGCGAGCCCGTACACCACCAGCGCGCCGGCGAAGGCGCCCAGAAGTCCGAGTGCCTGGGTGCCGAGCCCGAAGTCCCAGCCGAGGACGATGCCGCCGACCACGGCGGTTCCGGCGCCCTGGGTGAGGCCGATCATGTCGGGGCTGGCCAGCGGGTTGCGGGTCATGGTCTGGAACAGGGCGCCGGACATGCCGAACGCGATCCCGGCGAGGAGGCCCACCACGGCGCGGGGCAGGCGGAGTTCCTGGACGACGAGGAGCGTTCCCGGATCACCGGACCCCATCAGCGCGCGGGCGACATCGGTGAGCGGGATGCCGTACTCACCGACCGACACGTGCCAGCACAGCGCGACGAACACGGCGACCAACAGCAGGGCGCAGACGGTGAGTTGCCTGGGCCGCAGGAAACCGGAGACGGGCACGAGGGTGAGGCGGAAGGGGCGGGCGCCGCCGGAGCGGAGCGGCGACGGAGCCGCCGGGGACGGATTGTCGGTGGGCACGGTCAGACCTCCGCGAGCCGGCGTCGGCGGACCAGGGCGATGAAGAACGGCCCGCCGACGAACGCGACGATGACCCCGGCCTGGATCTCGACCGGGCGGTCCACGACCCGGCCGAGGATGTCGGCGCCGAGCAGCAGCCCGCCGGCCAGGGCCGCGGAGAGCGGCAGCAGCCAGCGGTGGTCGGGGCCGAGGCCCGCGTACTGCGCCAGCACCCGGGCGATGTGCGGCACGACGAGGCCGACGAAGACGACGGGCCCGATGGCGGCGACGGCCGCGCCGGTGAGCAGGGTGACGGCGACGACGCCCTGGAGGCGGACGAGGCCGAGCCGCCGCCCGAGGGAGGCGGCGACGTCGTCGCCGAGCGCGAGGCTGTTGAGGGCGGGGGCACTCGCCAGCGCGAGCAGCGTTCCGGCGGCCAGGAAGGGCAGGATGCGCAGCACGGTGGAGGAGTCCTGGTCGGCGAGCGAGCCCGCCGACCAGAAGCGGTAGCGGTCCAGCGCCTCCGGGTCGACGAGGACGACGGCGCTGGTGAGGGAGGAGAGCACCGCCGTCACGGCGACCCCGGCGAGGGCCAGCTTCATCGGGGTGGAGCCCGACCGGCCGAGCCTGCCGAGCAGATAGACCACGACGCTCGCCGCCATCGCGCCGGCGAACGCGAACCAGATGTAGCCGAGCAGCGAGCCGATCCCGGCCACCCCCGCGGCCAGCACGATGGCGAAGGCCGCGCCGGCGCTCACGCCGAGGATGCCGGGATCGGCCAGCGGGTTGCGGGTCAGCGCCTGCATCACGGCGCCGGACAGGCCGAGCGCGGCGCCCGCCACCAGGCCGAGCGCGGTGCGGGGCACGCGGACGGACCAGACGATGTCCTCGACCCGGACCTCCACCGGCTGCCCGGTCAGGGCGCGGACGACCTGGCCGGGCGGGATCTGCAGGGCGCCGAGGCCCAGCGACAACAGGCACAGCACGATCAGTACTGCGGCCAGGGCGGCCACGAGCAGGGCGGGGCGCCATCGGGCGGGGCGGGTCACGGGGCGGGCTCCACGGTCGGTTTCCTCTGACGGTTCGTGATCAGGACGCCGGAGCGGAGACCTTCGTGGCCGGCTTGCCGTCGACGGCGGCCGTCAGCTGCGGGACCAGCCGGTCGACCGTGTAGGGCAGGCTGAGGGGGCTCACGAAGGAGACCGCGCTGCCGAAGTGGCTGCTCTCCTCGACCATCACTTCCCTGCCCTGCTCGGCGACGTCGAGCTTGCCGTAGAGCGGGTCGGCGTGCAGCTTCTTCTCGTCCTTGGCGGGGTCGGTGACGATCCAGACGATGGCGTCGGTGTCGAGCAGGTCGGTGCGTTCCTTGCTGATGTTGGCGCCGAACGCGTCGCCCACGACCTTGTCCAGGCCCGCGGGGAGGGTGAAGCCGAGGGAGCTGAGCAGCCGGGACCGGTTGTCCTGCGGGCCGTAGACGTACATGCCTTCGTACGGTGTGGCCATGACGGCGCTTGCTCCCTTGAACTCGGGGTGCGCCGCGGCGGCGTCGGCGATGTGCTTCTCGGTCTTCGCGACCAGCTTCCCGGCTTCCTCGGGGCGGCCGAGCGCCTTGCCGATCTGCTCGGTCTGGTCCTGCCAGGAGATGCTCCAGTCCGGGCCGTCCTCGGGCTGGGCGACGACCGGGGCGATCTTGGAGAGTGTGCGGTACTGGTCCTTGGTGAGGCCCGAGTACAGGGCGAGGATCAGGTCGGGGCGGAGCGATGCGATCTTCTCGACCTGGGGTCCCGTGCCGTTGTCGTGGAGCACGGTGGGCAGCGGCTTGTCGCCGAGCGCGTCCTTCGCCCAGGGGCCGATGGCGCCCTTGAACCCGCCCAGCCACTCGGTCGTGCCGACCGGGACCTTGCCGAGCGCGAGGACGGCGTCCTGATCGGAGAGGCCGACCGTGACGATGCGCTTCGGTTCTGCCTCGACGGTCGTGGTGCCGTACTTGTGCGAGAGCGTCACCGGGAAGGCGCCCTTCTCCGCGGAGGAGTCGGACGCGGGGGCGCTCTTGTCACTGCTCTCGCCGGAGCCGCAGGCCGCGGCACCGAACAGCAGCAGGGCGGACGCGGCCACGGCGATCAGCCGGGTGCGTGGAAGCAGACGGAACATGGCGAAGTCCTTCGGGGATACGGGTCGATGCTCAAGTGGCGGTAGTGAGTGGGGTGTTCAGGGGTGCGAGCCGGGGCGGCTGCCGGACCAGGCGCGCCAGAGCGTCGCGTACGGGCCGTCGGCGTCGCGCAGTTCGTCGTGGCTGCCGCTCTCGACGATCCGGCCCGACTCCAGCACGATGATCCGGTCCGCTGCGGCGGCCTGCGTCAGCCGGTGGGCGACGACCAGGGCGGTACGGCCCGCCAGGGCCGCTTCGGCGGAGCGTTCCAGTTCCCTGGCGCCCGCGCTGCCCGCCTCGGCGGTCGCCTCGTCGAGGACGGCGACCTCCGGATCGGCCAGCACCAGTCGGGCGAGGGCGAGTTGCTGGGCGCGCGCCGGATCGAGCCGGTGGCCGCCCTGGCCGACGACGGTGGCGAGGCCGTCGGGAAGCGCCTCGGCCCACTCCAGCGCATGCACCGCGTCCAGCGCGGTGCGCAGTTCGGCATCGGTCGCCTCGGGTCGGACGAGGCGCAGGTCGTCCGCGAGCGAGCCGGTGAACACGTGGACTTCCTGGGTGACCAGGGCGACGGACGCCGTGCCTCCGTCCCCGGCGGCGACGGAGCCCTCCGTGGGCTGTTGGACCCCCGCGACCAGACGGGCGAGGGTCGACTTGCCGGCCCCGCTGCTGCCGACGAGTGCCACGTGCTCGCCCTTGTCGAGGGTGAGGGAGACCTGGTGCAGGACGGGGGCGGCGGACCCGTAGGCGTGGCTCACGGCGTCGACGGTGACGGCGGCGGTCGCGGTGACTGTGGTCTCGGTGTGCCGCCGTTGTACGGGGGCAGCCTTGGGCCCCGCTGTTTCGTCCTCGCGCGGTTCGGTCACTCCGACCAGGCGCGCGAGACCCGCCGCCGCCGACTGCGCGTCGTCCAGGAGCACGAGTGCGGCGTTGACCGGTCCGAAGAGGCTGTGGAAGTAGAGGGCCGCGGCCGTCGCCGTTCCCACGGACACGGCGCCGTCGTCGACCAGGAGGTATCCCGTGACGAGGACGGCCGCGAGGCCGATGTACTCGGCGATGTGCAGGCGTTGGTAGAAGCCGAGCACCAGGCTGACGCTGCGCATGGTCAGTCCGACGGCCGAGCGGGAGCGTTCGGCGTTGCGCTCGGTGTGCTGCCGCTCCAGTTGGTGGCCCCGGACGGTCACCGCTCCGCCGATGGTCTCCAGGAGTTGCTGCTGCTGGGCACCATTGGCGACGCGTTGATCGGCGTAGAGGGAGACGGCACGGCCCACGTACCAGCGCGCGGTGAGCAGTTGCACGGGCACGGCGAGGAGCGCCGCCAGCAGGAACCGGAGGTCGAGCAGCGCCATCGCGCCGAGGGTGAGGAGGATGGTGAGGACGGAGCGCGTCATCTCGGGCAGTGCGGAGCGGACCGCTTCGGCGACCCGGGCGACGTCGCCGGTGATGCGGGCGGTGAGGTCGCCCGATCCCGCGCGTTCCAGCCGGTCCGCGGGCAGTTGGAGGGCGCGCTGGACGAACTGCTCGCGCAGCCGGGCCAGTACGGTCTCGCCGAAGCGCGCGACCTGGGTGAGCCCGATGGCCGTGGTGCCGCCCTGGGCCACCGCGACCAGTGCCAGGAGGACGACCGGCAGGGTGAGGGCGGAGGCGGGGCGGCCGTCGGCGACGATGTCGACGATGCGGCCCAGCAGTGGCTGGACGAGCAGCCCGATCGCGGTGGCGGCGGCCAGCACTCCGGTGCCGAGCAGGGCCCGCGCCCGGTCCGGCCGTACGAGTACGCGCAGGGCGGCCCGGGTCCTGGCGGCGGTGGCGACGGGCAGCAGTTCTCTGACGTCGTCCGGGGCGGCCGCGGGAGCTTCGGTGCCGGGCACGTCCGGTATGTCGGAGACCGTGGTCATGACAGCACCGCCGCACGGTAGAGGGGGTGGGAGCCTACGAGCTCCTCGTGCGAGGCCTCGGCGGTGACGGTTCCGCCCTCGATGAGGGCGACGCGGTCGGTGGCGGCGAGCAGCGCCGGGCTGCTGGTGACCAGCACCGTGGTCCGGCCGGCGCGGACGCGGCGGATACCGGCGGCGATCCGGGCCTCGGTGGCGGCGTCCACCGCGGTCGTCGGATCGTGCACGACCAGGACGCTGCGGTCGGCGGCCAGGGCGCGCGCCAGGGCGACGCGTTGGCGCTGGCCGCCGGAGAGCGAGCTGCCGCGTTCACCGACCCCGGCGTGCACACCGGCCGGGAACACGGCGGCGACCTGGTCCACGGCGGCCGCGTCCAGGGCGGGGCCGGGGTCACTGTCCAGGGGGGCGGCCGCGGTCACGTTGGCGAGGAGGGTGCCGTCGAAGAGCTGGGCGTCGTGCTCGGCCACCAGGAGGGCCGAACGCAGGGCCGCGGGGGCCAGTTCGGTGAGCGGTGTGCCGTCCAGGGCGATGCTGCCGCGCTGCGGGTCGATCTGGCGCGCGAGGCAGCGCAGCAGGGTCGTCGCGTCCGCCGGTTCGGTGACGACGATCCCGAGGTGTTCGCCGGGCCGCACGGTCAGGTCGACGGCGATGAGCCCCGCGTGCCCGAGCCCGGCCAGCCGCAGTTCGCCCGGTGTGGGTCCGTCGAGGGCCGCGCTGCCGCCGCTGGTCTCACCGGGGGCGGCCAGCACGTCGGCGATCCGGGCGGCCGAGGCACGTCCCTTCGCGAACTCGGCGCCGACATAGGCCAGTACGCCGATCGGCCCCGGCAGGAAGAGGGCGAGGCCGACCGCGGAGACCAGGGCGCCGAGCCCGATGGAGCCGGTCAGGACGAGCCGCCCGCCGACGAGGGCGACCAGGGCGATGAACGCCCCGGTCAGGGCCAGCATCAGGCCGCTCTGGAGGGCTTCCGCGCGGGCGGCTCGGAGGTTGGCCGACAACGATGCCTGGCTGGTCGACCGGTAGCGGTCGACCGCGGCGCGTTCGGCACGCAGCCCCTTGAGCACGCGGACCCCGGCCACCAGGTCGGCGGCGACGGCGGAGGCGTGCGCGGCGCGTTCCTGTTCGGCCGCGCTGCGGTGTTCCAGCGGCCGCGCCAGGAAGTGGCCGAGGACCATCAGGACCGGCGCTCCCACCAGGACGAGCAACCCGAGGGGGAGGGAGGCACGGAGCAGCAGTACCGCTCCCGCCACGACCCCGACGACCGCCGCCACACCGAGGGTCAGGGCCATGTTGAGCGCCCCCACTCTGCGGGCGTCCTCGGTGGCCACGTTGACCAGAGCGCCGGGCGGCCGGCCTGCCTCGGCGCCGCCGTGCGGGGCGAGGACCCGCCCGACGATGTCCAGGCGGAGGCGGTGCGCGGCCTGTTCGGCCGCCCGCTCCCCCGCCATGGCTCCCATGCGGAAGCCGACCGACAGCATGCCGTAGACGGCGATGAGCACCACGAGCCAGCCGGCGAGCGCTCCCCCGTCGGGCCGGGCCACGGCCCGGTCGACGATCAGGCCGATGAGGACCGGCACGAGTGCCTCGCCGGTCTGGTGCGCCGAACTGAGCACCGAGCCCACGACGACGTCCCTGCGTTGTCCGGCGACCGCTCGGCGTATGACGCCGAGCCCGGACGTGTCGGTCCCCACTCACCTGCTCCTCAGGCCGCCCCAGCACGGAAGGATGACTTCCGGCCACCCACCCCCGAAAGCGAAGGCAAGGCTAACCTTATTTTCATGGAATGGGCAGGGGCGTTCTCAACAAGGAGTGCTTGGGGGGCGCGCCGTCACGTCTCGTCCATGCGGCGCCTGTCCTGGTCGTCCCACGCGCGCGTGTCACGCGGTTCGGTGTACGGCTCGGCCTCGGGCGGATGGCCACCGGCGATGGCGCGCTGCCGCGCGGTCTCCGCGTCGAACTCCAGGCCCAGCAGGACCGCCAGATTGCTGACCCACAGCCACACGAGGAAGACGATGACCCCGGCCATCGTGCCGTAGGTCTTGTTGTACGAGGCGAAGTGGGCGACGTAGAAGGCGAACCCGGCGGAGGCGAGCAGCCAGATCAGCAGAGCGAGCACACTGCCCGGCGTGATCCACCTGATTCCCCTGACCTTGGTGTTCGGCGTGGCCCAGTAGAGGATCGCGATCATGATCGTGACCAGGACGACGAGGACCGGCCACTTGGCGACCGACCACACCGCCAGCGCGCTGTCGCCGATGCCGAGCATGGTGCCGGCCTGCCGGGCCAGGCCCCCGGTGAACACCACGATCAGCGCGCTGACCGCGGCCAGCACCATCAGGACCACGGTCACCCCCACGCGCACGGGAAGGATCTTCCACACGGGACGGCCTTCGGGCATGTCGTAGACGGCGTTGGCGGACCGGATGAACGCGGCCACGTAGCCGGAGGCCGACCAGACCGCCAGCACCAGGCCGACGATCGCGACCAGGGAGCCGGTGCCGCTGTTGCCCTGCAACTGCTCCACCGCCTGCGTGATGATGTCCCGCGCCGAGCCGGGCGCCAGTTGCCTGAGGTTGGACAGCACCTTGTCCGAGGCGGACTTGCCCGTGACTCCCAGCAGGGAGACCAGCACCAGCAGCGCCGGGAACAGGGAGAGCACCCCGTAGTACGTCAGAGCGGCCGCGCGGTCGGTGAGTTCGTCGTCCTTGAACTCTCGCAGGCTGCCTTTGAGTACAGCCATCCATGAACGTTTCGGCAGGTCGGTGATCGACTCCGGAGCCCGCCGTGCGACGTTTTCGTCCGGGCCGAACCGATCCGCGTCGCGGTCGGCCTTCGTCTCCGGTGTCGTCGCCGCGGCGCTCTCGCTGCCGCGGTCCTCATTGCGGTCGTGCCCGAGATCTGGTGATTGACCCATGAGCGGCGAGTAACCCGTCTGCGCGCGGCCACGCATGGCGCCGACGTTCAGGATGACGCGGCCGTGCGGCCACGGCTACCAGCACGCTCACGTCCACCGCGGCGGGCCGCGATCACCGACGGCCCGAGAACCGCGGCAGCATGCGCACACAGAGCCCGCTCCGGGCGCGACCGACATGCGCGCTCCGCACCTCGACCGGGGTGACGCGGCTCAACGCGGCAGAAGGGGGCCCAGGGGGCCGAGGTCGATGTTGAGGTCCTCGGGCCCGAGGTCGTAGCGCTCGCGCAGTTCCGCCATCCGGTCCTCGAGCAGCATCAGCGTGAGACCGATGCGGTCCTCCTGCTCCTCCGACAGGTCGCCCGTGTCGAAGCGGCGCAGCGCCTGGCGTTCCATCAGCTGCCGCAGCAGTTCGACGATGGTCAGGACGAGCTTCATCAGGTCCCGTTCCACCGTGTCGGGCTCGATCTGGATCCGACCGCGCCCCTTTCCCACTTCGGGCTCCCCCTCGGGCTGCGCCTGAGGCTGCGCTCCGGGGTCCGCGACCGGCCCGCCGCAGGACGAGCACGTGTTGCGGCCGGTGTGCTCAAGTTGCGCGCCGGGATGGCGCGTTTCGTCGTACGAGCTCACAGGATGTCCTCCCACGGGGAGGGAACGTTCTCGTTCACCGAGCTGATCAGTGCCTTCAAGTCGATACGGACCAGGTCCACGTCCGCGATGCGCAACGTGACGTCGCCCGCGAGGACCACTCCCCCGGCGAGCAGCCGGTCCAGCAGGTCCACGAGGGCCACCTCGCGGCGCTCGATGACGGTCATCGCGTGTCACCTGCCGACGGACCCGGCTCGTCCGCGCGTTCCTCGGGCGGTGCGGAGAAGGAGTACGCGGCCCACGGCCCGGTCAGTTCCACGCGCAGTCCGGGCTGCGTGTCCTTGGTCGCGTCGACGAGTTCCACGAAGGCCTCCGACGCCGAACGGTCCACCAGATAGGCGCCGTTGAGGACATTGCGGCCCGAACTCTTGGCCAGTTCCGGATTCTGCGGGGGGTGGATCCGGGTCTCCGCGCCGGCTTGTGCGAGCCGGTCGTGCAACTGCTGCGCGAACGTCTCCGCCTGCCTCCAGACCTGGTCGCGCCCGTCCCGTTCGGCGCGGCGACGGCGCAGGTAGTCACGGCCCGAACCGCTGCCGAGTGCCTGCGCGGTGACGCGCTCCCGCCGCTCGGATCCCGTCGCCGCGGAACCGTCGCCGGAGGCGGAGACCGACTCGGTCGGCTGCTCCTCCACGAACACCTTCACGCCCCACTCGACACGGTCCCGGATGCGCGCGAGGGAGGTGCGGAAGCGCTGCTCCTCCTCTTCCAGCATGGCGCGCACCCCGCTGTCGTCGCGGAACACGGTCGCCAGCCGGAGCGGCAGCGGACTGGCCACCGAGGAGAGCGCGGCGATCACCGCCTGGTGGGCGCGTGCCGTGTCGGAGAGCCAGTCGAGGTTCTCCAGATTCCGGCGCAGCGCGCCCTCGGAGAACTGATCGGCCGGCACGTGGCTCACGACGGCCGTCAGTCCGGCGTGGTGGATCTGCCGTGGCACGGCCCCGCCGACGCCGGTCAGCTCCGCCGCGAGCGGGGCGTCGAGGGAGTCACAGACCGCGTAGACGTACCGCAGTTCACTCATGGTGCGACTCCTTCTCCCGGGCCGCCGGGTCGAGCGCCTCGGACGCGCTCCCGCCCTCCAGGGCGGCCAGCCGTTCCCTCAACTCGGCGTTCTCCCGGGCGAGTTCCTTGCGCCGGGCGCCGGACGACAGCGACGGGTCGTCCTCCCACCAGTCGATGCCCATCTCCTTCGCCTTGTCGACCGAGGCGACGATCAGACGCAGCTTGATGGTGAGGAGCTCTATATCGAGCAGATTGATGCGGATGTCACCCGCGATCACGATGCCCTTGTCGAGAACCCGCTCCAGAATGTCGGCGAGGTTCGCCCCCGAACTCCCCCCGCCCAGGGGGGAGTCGGGGAACCTGCTTGCGGTGCTCATCAGCGACTCCGGGCGGGTTCGCGCTCGCGCCGGTCGGACTCGTCAGCGGGCTCGTCCTCGTCGGCGTACTCGTCGTCCGGCTCCTCGTCGACGTACTCGACGTCGTCGTCCGTCTCGTCGTCCTCGTCCTCGACGTCCTCGTCCTCGTACGCCGGCTCGTCCTCGTCGACGTACTCGTCGTCCTCGGCCGGCTCTTCGGCGTCCTCGGCGCGAGGCTCGTCCTCGTCGTCGTACTCGCCGTCGGGCTGGTCCTCGGACTGCTCCTGCGAGCGCTCCTCTTCCTCCTCGGCCACCGCGTCGTCGTGACTGCGCACGACCTCGCCGTCGCGGATCTCGCCGCGCCAGCCGTCCGTCGCCTCGCCCTTCATCGAGATGAAGCGCGCGAAGTGCTTCAGGTCGAGGCGGGCGCGCCGTCCCTGGGCCCGCCAGATGTTGCCGGTCTTCTCGAAGAGGCCCTTGGGGTAGTACTCGATGATCAACAGAACACGGGTGAGGTTCGCGCCCAGCTCGTGGAAGGTGACGACGCCCTTCGTGGTGCCCTTGGCCCCCTCGGAGGTCCAGCTGATGCGCTGGTCGGGCACCTGTTCCGTGGTGTGCGCCTTCCAACTCCGGCTGGACCAGAAGATCTTCATCTGCCAGTCGGACGTGACGTCGTCCGCGCGGTTGGCGTTCTTCACGCCCCGCGCGAAGGTGGAGAACTCCTGGTACTGGGTCCACTGGTCGTAGGCGGTGCGGACGTCCACGCCGACATCGATGCTCTCCAGGATGACCGTCGGCTTCTTGCCGGCACCGGACTTGGACTTGCCCTTGCCGAACAGCCCCTTCACCCCGCCGACCAGGTTGTCCTTGAGGTGACCCGCGCCGGTTTCGACGGCCGCGCGCACGGGGCCCTTGCCCTCGGCTAGTTTGCGGCCGCCGTCCATGGCGAGCTTGGCGAAGCCGGGGCTGTTCCCCTCGGCGATGTCGTTGAGCCGGGACGTGGTCTGGCCCAGCTTGCGGCCGACGCCGGTCAGCAGATGCGTCGCTTTCGCGGCGAGATAGTCCTGCGCCTCGGCCTTCAGCCGGTCGGCCGCCTGACTCTGCGCGAGGTCCTTGAGCGGGTTCGCCTTGGACTCAGCCATTGTTCCGGCCTCCCTTCGCACCGCTGCTCGGGGACCGCCGGGCGGCCCCCGTAGCCTTCTTCGTCCGGGACGAGGCCGACTTCTTGGCGGCCGTCCCCTGCGTCCGCGTGCCCTGCTCCGGCTTCCGCCGGCCGGACGGGGCGGACTTCTTGACGGGGGCCCGCTTGCGGGGCGCGGGCCGCTCCTCGTCCTGGGCCGACGCGTCGTTGCCGTCCTGCTCGTCGTCGCGGTCGTCGTCGCGCTTGTTGTCGGTCCGCGGCTTCCGGGCCCCGGCCTTGCCCTCCGTCTCCGGGTCGGCCGACTCCGCCGAGTCCTCGACGTCGTCGGCGTCATCGGCGCCGTCGGAGTCCGCGGAGCCGCCCTGGAGGCGGTCCCGCACCCCGGTCGTGCTGCTGTGCAGCCTGTTGGCGAGGCCCTCCATCTGCCGTTCCAGGATCGCACCGGTGGCGGCCTTGCCGACGCCGCGGAAGTCGTTGCGCAGCTGGCCGCCGATCTCCTGGAACTGCGGGTTCTTGTCCAACTGCGTGCGGACCAGGTCCACGACGGCCTTGGGGCTCAGCTGCAGCTTCTTGCCGGCGACCATGGTGCCGACGGCGAAGGCCAGCTTCATCTTCTTGGTACGTCCCAGGACGTACCCGGCTCCCACTGCGAGGCCGACTGCTGTTCGGTTCATCGTGTCGTCCGTTCCTGCACGTATCGCTTCACGCGCCTAGGTGTGATCCGGAGTGACCCGGTGTCACGCGCCTGACTGTCTGCTCCGACTGGCCTCGAGCCGGTCGAGGAGCTCGTCCTCCATGCGGTCGAACGTCTCCTCGTCGATCTCTCCCGCCTCCAACTGGTTTTCGAGAGCGGCCAGTTGAGCCTGAATGGCCGAGGGGTCGTAGTACTGGCTCTCCGCTTCCTTGACCACCTGGTCGAGGACCCACATGGAGCCTCGAACCGGGGCCAGCGGCAGCAGGAGCACCTCGCTCAGCAGCCCCATGAGAGCCTCATCCCGCGTTGGAGGCCGCCGGGGCCGGCTCCACGAAGCTGTAGGGCGGGAGCGGCCCGTTGACCCGGAAGACCAGGTGCGGAACCGCCTGCCGGATCTCCTCGATCGCGCCGAGCAGCCGCTCGGAGGAGGCCCGGTCCACGAGGAAGGAGAGGTTGGTGATCCAGCCGGTGCTCCCCGGCGCCTCGCTGACATCGTCGGCCTGCGGCTCAAGTGCCGTACGGACCATCTCGGCGTCCTGTGCCTCACGGGCCTGGACGGCCTTCGCGACGGCCTCACCCAGCCGCAGCTTGTCCTCATGGCTGCCGCCGCCGGCGTCACGGTTGCTCAGCGCCAGGGCACGTACGTCGGCGTTCTCCGCCATGACGGTGCGCAGCACCGCCTCTTCGTCGTGCTGGACCTTGACGTTGTACTCGACGCGCTCGCTCAGCGCGGCCAGGCGCTCCTCATAGTGCGTCGCACGCTCGTCGAGGGCTGCCGCGACCGCGGCGTCGTCCTCCGCGACGCTGCCGAAACGCATGGGCAGGACGGTGCCTCCGCCCCCGGCCTCGGACAGGACGTTCTGGTGCGCGAGCAGATCGCGCCGCTTGGGCCGCAGGTTCTCGGGGGCGTCACTCACCAGCGCGGCGAGGCTGCCGGCCTTGACGACGCGGACCGTCAGCGCGGGGCTGCCGATGCCTTCCATGCCGTCGGGCAGGCTCGGATGGTCGGCACCGGCGATGCCGTAGACGTAGGTGCTCATTCCTGCTCCTCCTTACGGCGGCTCGACGAGGTGCGACGCTGACGCGGACGGGACTCGCTCTGGCCCTCCTCGCGGGCCTGCGAGAAAGCGTCCGATATGGTCTCGGCCGCGCCCGAGAGCGCCCCCTTGGTCTTGCCGTGGGCGCCGGACTCCATCGTGTCGCCGATGATGTCCGTGAGACCGGAGGGCTTCTTGCTGCCGGTCTCCAGGTCGAGGCGGTTGCACGCCTCGGCGAAGCGCAGATACGTGTCCACGCTGGCGACGACGATGCGGATGTCGATCTTCAGGATCTCGATGCCGACCAGCGAGACACGGATGAAGGCGTCGATCACCAGTCCGCGGTCGAGGACCAGCTCGAGCACGTCGTAGAGACCACTGGTCCCTCCGCCTCCGCCGCCCTGTTGGGTCGTTGCGACTGTCATGTGCGATTCCTCCCTTTCGTTCGCCTTTCGGGAGCCCGCCGCCGGGCGCGGCCCGCTCATCAGGGGGCCGGTCGGCGACGGCGGGTCAGTGGCGGTCGTCGGACCGCCCGCGCTCGTAGCGCTTGATCCGCCGGTAACCGGTGAGGATGCCCTGGTCGTCCAGGGCGACCTCGTAGCTGGCGAGCAGGCTCATCGTGTCGGGGACCCTGGACAGTTCCAGGACTTCCACCTCGAGCAGCCACCCGTCATCGGTGGCACGGAACGAGGACACCGAGTCGACCTCTTTCCCGGTCAGCTCGGCCAGCTGCTCGCGCCCCTCCCGGATCGCCTCCGTCGGACGGAGACGCTGGGGCCGGGAGGGCTCGGCCGCCACGCGCTTCCTCGTCGCGCTCCTCTTCTTGGCGGGCTCCCTCTTGGCGGGTTCCCTGGATGTGTCGTCGGACTCGTTTTGTGAAGGATTTGATGTGTCAGTCATATGAATCTCCACCCCGCGTGCCCGTGAATTCGTGGCCAAACCTTCATGGTTCTCGCGAATTCCGAACTAGTGCTGCCCTGAGGCCCGTTCACCCCCGACGGCCCTGTGCCGCCTGGAAAGCGCGTCGCCCGTACCGGCCTCCGAATGCCCCGCTCGCGCCGTGTTACGACTCACGGCGGCGCCCCTTCGACGGGCGTTCCGGGCTCGCGGGCGGCCCCTGTGCGGAGGGACACATGGTCGGATGCCGCGTGAACGAGTTGTGACGGGGCACCGGTCTGACGCTGTACCCGTCGATGAACCGGAGTTCCCATGTCTGCGTCCCCCGTAAGCGCCGTTCCAGTCACCCCCGAGCGCAGATCGGCGACGGATCCCCGTCAGCAACTGCGCCGCCGGCTCGAGCGGTTGATCGGGATCGCGGCCACGGAGGGGAACACCCTCGTGCCGCTGCGCAACGGGGACGAGATCTTCCCCGCCATGCTGGAGGCGATACGCGGCGCCCGGCACACGATCGACATGATGACGTTCGTCTACTGGCGCGGCGACATCGCCCGCGAGTTCGCCCTCGCTCTCGCCGAGCGCGCCCGCGCGGGTCTGCGGGTGCGGCTGCTGCTCGACGGATTCGGCAGCCGCACCATCGAGGAGGACCTCCTCGGGCTCATGAACGAGGCAGGCGTGCACGTCGCCTGGTTCCGCAAGCCACTGCACCTGTCCCCCTTGAAGCAGAACCACCGCTGCCACCGCAAGGTCCTCGTCGTGGACGAGGTGACCGCCTTCACCGGCGGCGTCGGGATCGCGGAGGAGTGGTGCGGCAACGCCCGTAATCCGCAGGAGTGGCGGGACACCCACGTCCACGTGCGCGGGCCCGCCGTCGACGGGATCTGCGCGGCCTTCGCCCAGAACTGGGCCGAGTGCCACGACGAACTCTTCGACGCGTGCGACCGCTTCGTGGAACACGAAGCGCAGGGAGACGCGATCGTCCAGGTGGTCCGCGGCTCGGCCAGCTTCGGCTGGCAGGACATGCAGACACTGCTGCGCGTGGTGATCGAGTCCGCGCAGCACCGCCTGCGCCTGGCGACCGCCTACTTCTCCCCCGACGACTACTTCGTCGAGCTGCTGTGCGAGGCGGCCCGCCGCGGGGTCCGGGTCGAGCTGCTGGTGCCGGGCCCGCACACGGACAAGCAGATAAGCCGCATCGCCGGCCGCCATCACTACGAGAAGCTCCTGGGATGCGGTGTGATCGTCCGCGAGTACCAGCGCACGATGCTGCACTGCAAGGTCGTCACCATCGACGGCCACGCGGCCCTCATCGGCTCCACGAACCTCAACCGCCGCTCCATGGACCACGACGAGGAAGTCATGCTCGCCGTCCTGGACGAGTCCTTCACCGAGGTGCTCGACGCGGACTACGACGACGACATCGGTCACAGCATCCGGGTGGATCCCGCCCGGTGGGCCGGCCGTCCGCTGGCGTTCCGTGCCGCCGAGGCCGCGACGCGCACCGTGCAGCACTTCTTGTGAGCCCGCGCCCGGAGGCGTACCCGTCACTCCCGCCCCTGCTTGTCGATCATGGAACGGGCCGGTCGGGGCACTCGTCGACCAGACGGATCCGCGACGACACGCAGGAGTTCGAGTGCTGCTACCCAAGACCAAGAGTGCCGCGGGTCACCCCCGGGCAGAGGCACGACTGTCCGGGCCGATCGTCGCACTCGGGCTGTTCGGCGCCCTGATCTGCGCCGCGGTTCTGCTCTTCATACGGTTCGCCGACTGGGCCGGCGCGCATCCGCTCGGCGCCGTGCTGCTCGCCCTGCTCGCGATACCCGTGCTCTACGTCCTGTTCCGCGCCATGCCGCGGGCCCGCGAGCTGCGCCTCGCCGCCCGCGCGGGGATGGCCCAGGCCGACCGAGAGTCCGCCGAGTCGGCGCGGGTCGCCGAGCCACCCGTGCCGGCCGCTGCCGCCCCGGACCACGACACCCTCCGCCTCCGGCCGGCCCCCACCACGCCCCAGGACGGGCCGACCGCCGTACTGCCCGACCCGGCCCCCGACTTCAGGGGCCTCGACCCCGACGGCTTCGAGGCAGCCGTGGCCGCGCTGTGCGAGCGGGACGGCTGCACGGACGTCGAGGTCGTGGGTGGTGCGGGCGACCTCGGCGCCGATGTCCTCGCGACCGCGCCCGACGGCCGGCGCGTCGTCGTGCAGTGCAAGTTGTACGGGCCCACGAACAAGGTCGGCTCCCAGGACCTCCAGCGCTTCGGCGGCACCTGCTGGACGGTGCACGGAGCGCAGCTCGCGGCCGTGGTGAGCACCAGTGAGTTCACCGCGCCGGCCGAGGAGTACGCGCAGGCGTGCGGCATCCGTTGCATCGACGGTTTCGCGCTCTCGGCCTGGGCGGAGGGCTCGGGGCCGACGCCGTGGGGCCCGTGACGACCTGCGGTTCCGCACGTCTGAATCCCCGCGCGGCGGACATGCGACAAGCATGTCGGAACAGCGGAGCAATCTTGAGCGGCGCGAGGACGAGAGGTCGGACGCGGAGGAAGCGGCCGAGTTCGGCCCCTCTCCCGAGGTGGAGGAGGCCGCGCCGGACAGCCCGGCGGATCTCTCCGGGCACGCGTGGGGTCAGGTGTTGCGGGGCAGTCTCCGCGAGTTCCAGAAGGAGGAACTGGCGGATCGTGCCGCCGCTTTGACGTACTACTCCGTCCTCTCCCTCTTCCCCGCTCTGCTGGTCCTGGTGGCACTGCTCGGCGTGGCCGGCGAGACCGCCACCCAGAAGGTCCTCGACAGCCTGGAGTCACTGGCTCCGGGCGCGGCGCGAGAGATCCTCACCCATGCCGTCAAGCAGTTGCAGGGCAACTCGGGCACCGGCTCGGTCATGGCCGTGGCCGGCCTGGTGCTGGCCGTGTGGTCGGCGTCGGGCTACGTGGGGGCGTTCATCAGGACGGCGAACCAGATCTACCACGTACCCGAAGGACGGCCTCTGTGGAAGGTCCTGCCGCTGCGGCTCGGGCTGACTCTGGCCCTGATGCTGCTCGCCACCCTCAGCGCGCTCGTCGTCGTCTTCACCGGCGGGGTCGCACGGCAGGCCGGGTCGGTCTTCGGTGTGGGCGACACCGCGCTCACCGTCTGGTCGCTGGCCAAGTGGCCTCTCCTCGCGGTCCTGTTGGTGCTGATGATCGGCCTTCTGTACTGGGCGGCACCCAATGTGAAGGGCCGCGGCTGGCTCTGGGTCACACCGGGCGGGTTTCTCGCCCTGGTCGTCTGGCTCGTGGCCTCGGCCGGCTTCACGCTGTACGCGGCAGGGTTCGCGTCCTACAACAAGACGTACGGCACCATGGCCGGCGTCATCGTCTTCCTCGTCTGGCTGTGGCTGAGCAGCCTGGCCATCCTGCTGGGTCTCGCGTTCGACGCCGAGATCGCCCGGCAGCGCGCGATCAGCGGTGGCCACCCCGCTCAGGAGGAGTTGTTCATCGAGCCGCGGGACACCAGCGCCTGGGACGAGCGGGACCTTCAGCAGGCGCGGCAGGCGCCATGACGCCGGACGTCCGAACCGCCCGCACCCACGGAAGTCACCGTGGGTGCGGGCGGTTCGGACGTCCGCGGGCGCGTGTTCAGCGCCGGCGTGACGTTCTGGTGCGGGCCCAGCCGCCGGCTCCCGCCAGGTGCAGGGCCAGCGCGGTGAGGCCGAGGAGCATGACGTTCACCGAGGTGAAGACGTCGTTCGTCGAGATGTCGGCGGCATTGATCAAGAACGCCAGGAAGAACAGCACAGCGGCACCGATGGCGAACATGTGAACTCCTGTTCCGTGTCTGCGGCTTGTCTGCGGCCTGTCTGCCGCTAGTCGTTGTCGCCCGTGTGCCCTCTTTCGTGTTCCGTACCGCATCAGGGGTAGCCGGAACGGAAGCAGACGGCGCGAGCGCCCCTGTCCCACGACACCATGGAGACGTCATGCCCGGGATCTTCGACCGGATCAAGCAGTACAGCCGCACCCCGCAGGGCCGCCGTGCCATCGCGACGGCACGGCGCACGGCCTCGGACCCCCGCAAGCAGGCCCAGGCCCGCGCGTGGCTCGGCCGGCTGCGCCGCCGCTGAGCACCACCGCGCCCCGGGACGGTCGTGCTCCGAGACCGGCGGCCGCACATGACGAGAGGACCACAGATGACCCCCAGCCCCCGTCCCGCTCGCGGCCGTGCCGCCGACGACGGCAGCCTGTTCCGCCCGCTCGACGCCGACGCCGACCTCGCGGCCGCCTGCTGTGCCGCGTGGTTCGTGTCGCGCAGCGCGGAACACGAGACGACGTGTGTGACGCAGCCCTGCCGCAGCAGCGCGGCCTGACCCCGATCCGCCAGGCATGTCCCCGATGGGCATGGCCCCGGCAGGCATGTACGGGGAAAAGCTGGGCAGTTGGTGTCCGTCGATCCCACTGGACACCAGGACAACCGAACAGGGGCGCCTCGTGCTGAATCCCGAGCCGATGTTCATCCGGACTCTTCTGAGCCGCTATGCCGACGTGCAGCTGCGTTTCTCGGAGCGGCCGACCCAGGAACTCCGGTGGCAGCTCGACGACGTCACGTACACGCTGTGCGTCAGCACCGGGACCAAGTCCGTGCGCGACGCCCTGATGGCAGCCGATCGCGTCCTGGAGCGCGCCGCCGCGGCGCGCTCCGGCGATGAGTCACAGCCTGCCTGAACAACCGGCCCGGGCCGCCCCGCGTCCCCCCGTCACAGAAGCCCTTCGCCGAAGGGCTGCGGCAGGGGCAGTACGGCGGTGATCGTCTTCCCGTGCGGCCCCACGTCGACCGCCACGTGAGAGCTGAGCCGCTGCACCACCATCCAGCCGAACCCGCCCGGCACACTCGGGGCCGAGTAGGCACGGCGAGGCATCACCGCGCTGTTGTCGCTCACGCTCATCCAGAGGACGTCTCCCTGGAGGCCGGCGTCGAATCCGGTGGTCCCGCCCGCGTGACGGATGGCGTTGGCGGTCAGCTCGGTGGCCACCAGCAGTGCGTCGTCATGCAGGCGTCGCGCCTGACGCAGCGGAAGGCCGCAGCACACTTCCATGAGAACCCAACTGACTTCCGCCCGGGCCTGCGCGCAGGTCGTGTGCTCTGAAGCAGGTGTCTCGGGAGCACTCATCAAGACGTGATCCTCTCTCTGTACACGTGCAAACCCTGCAGTTCGTCATCGCTTCGTTTCCGCATTCCCAGCGCTGCTATCCGCACACCCTCACGGACAAGTCACTCGCTCAAATTGCGTTCACACCCGTGAAAACCTGCCTCGACCTGGCCTTTTCCATGGCATACAGGAGGCCAAGAACACAGCTGTCCCGTTCCTGAGAGGGCTGGGCATATGACAGGGTCGGGGCATGGCTTGTGACAGTGAAAGCATCGAACTCACCCAGCGGGAGCGGGTGGCGGTGGTCACGCTGCGCGATGACATCGACCTCGAGGACGGCGCCGAGGTCACGGACGTCTTCCAGCGCGCGCGTACCGACACCGACACCGTCGCCACCCTGCTGGACCTGGGCGAACTCGCCTTTGCCGACAGCACCCTGCTCAATCTGATCCTGCGTGCGCGGGCAGAGCACGACGAGGTGCGGCGGCCCTTCGTCCTGGCGGTGCCCGCCGGCAGTGTCGTCCGGCGGCTGTTCGACATCACCGGCGTCACCGACGTCCTGGCCCTGGCCGACAACCAGGAAGAGGCGCTGCGGCGCATTCACGCGCTCCTCGACAGCGACACGGGTTCGCCTGCCGAGCCCGGCACCTGACACGGACGAGGCGTGTGCGCCGATCGGTCCAGCGGACGGCTTGATCGCCCTACGGACGGGTAACAGAGCGGCATGTCCACCGATATCGCCACGCCCCCGAGCGGTTACGTGCAGCCCGCCGTCGACATCGCGGCCCTCACCGAGGTGCTCGACGGCGAGTACGCCGAGATCCGCGACCTGGTCCGCACCAACCTGGCCACCTACGCCTCCGTGCTCGTCGACGCCGAGGAACTCGGCATCGACGAGTACCGCGAGCGCGTGCGCGCTCTGGTCGTCGAGATGGCGGCGACGGGCCAGACCGGCATGGGCTTCCCCAAGGAGTACGGCGGCGGGGGCGACATCGGCGCCTCGATCGCCGCGTTCGAGACCCTGGCCTTCGGCGACCTGTCGGTCCTGGTGAAGGTCGGCGTGCAGTTCGGTCTCTTCGGCGGCGCCCTTCTGCAGCTCGGCACCGAGCGGCACCACGACGCCTACCTCCCGGACGTGATCACCGGGAAGCTGATGGGCTGCTTCGCGATGACCGAGACCGGCCACGGCTCCAACGTCCAGGCGCTCGGCACCGTCGCCACGTACGACGCCGAGAGCCGGGAGTTCGTCATCACCACCCCGGACGACCGGGCGCGCAAGGACTACATCGGCAACGCCGCCCGCCACGCCGAGCTGGCGGTCGTCTTCGCCCAGCTGGAGGTGGCCGGGAAGTCCGAGGGCGTGCACGCCTTCGTCGTCCCGGTCCGCGTCGACGGCGAGGTGGCGCCCGGCGTCCGGATCGAGGACGACGGCCGCAAGATGGGCCTCAACGGCGTGGACAACGGGCGGATCTGGTTCGACGGCGTGCGCGTGCCGCGCGAGGCACTGCTCAACAGGTTCGCCGACGTCACCCCCGAAGGCGTCTACGAGAGCGCGATCGAGAGCCCCAACCGCCGCTTCTTCACCATGCTCGGCACCCTCGTCCAGGGACGCGTCAGCGTCGGCGGCGGCGCCATCAACGCCGCCAAGGTCGCCCTCGCCGTCGCCACCAAGTACGCCGTGCGGCGCCGCCAGTTCAAGGCGACCTCGGACACGGAGGAGCAGGTACTCCTCGACTACGGCCTGCACCAGCGCCGCCTGCTGCCGCTCATCGCGCGCACCTACGCGCTGCACTTCGCCCAGGACGTCGTACGCACACAGCTGCACGAGGTCTTCTCGGGCATCAGGGACGACGAGGAGAGCAGGCGGGAGCTGGAGTCACGGGCCGCGGGCACCAAGGCCCTCGGCACCTGGCACGCCACCCGAGTGATCCAGGAGTGCCGCGAGGCGTGCGGCGGCGCCGGCTATCTCGCCGTCAACCGGTTCGCCGCGCTCAAGGCCGACAGCGACATCTTCACGACGTTCGAGGGCGACAACCACGTACTGCTCCAGCTCGTCGCGAAGGGCCTTCTCACCGGCTACGCGAGCGAGTTCGGGGACATGGACCAGCTCGACCTGGTCCGGTACGTCACCGGTCTCGCCGTCGAGACGGTCATCGAGAAGACCTCGGCCCACAAGCTGCTGGAACGAGTACGCGACCTGCTGCCCGGTGGCGACGAATGGGACCAGGAGGCGGGCCTGCTCGACTCCGAGTACCACCTCGCGATGGTGCGCTTCCGCGAGGAGCACATGCTGGCCGGGGCGGCCCGTCGGCTCAAGCGCGGGATGGACCAGAAGACCGATCCCGGTGTCGTCTTCTCCCAGGTGCAGGACCACGTCATCGCGGTGGCCGACGCGCACGTCGAGCGGCTCGTGCTCGAAGCGTTCGTCGAGAAGGTGCGTTCGCTGCCCGACGGCGACAACAAGGTGGCACTCGGGCTGCTGTGCGACCTCTTCGCTCTCACGACGATCGAGAAGGACCGTGCCTGGTTCATGGAGCACGGCCGGCTGACCGTCCAGCGTTCCAAGGCGATCAGCCGTGAGGTGAACGACCTCTGCCGCAAGGTCCGTCCGCTCGCGGTCGACCTCGTCGACGCCTGGGGCGTCCCCCCGGAGATGCTGCGCGCGCCGGACCTGGTCGGGTGACCGCTAGTCGGAGTTCCGCCAGACGAGGAACCCGGGTCCGTCCGGGCTGAGTACGGGGACCCAGGCCTCGTCGGTCTCGGCGAGGCGGGACTCGTCGAGGATCAGCGGGGCGGCGAAGAGGTCGTCACGGTTGGCCGAGCCGTAGATGTGGAGCTCGGCGACCTCGTGCCGCAGCCGGTCGAGCAGGTTCGGCGGCCAGTCGAGCCGTCTCGACCCCCAGCCTTTGAGCTCGCCGACGAACAGCGCGTTCAGTCCCTCGTCCAGCTTCGCGTCCGAGCCTCCGTAGAAGGGGAGCAGATAGCCCTCCTGCTCGTACTGGATGCAGCCGTGGCCTCCGCCCTGGTTCTGGTAGATGACGCCTGTCGGCGCTGCCACCACGACGAACATCCAGCCGGAGTCGCTCTCGTCGATGTCGAGGAAGACGCGTCTTCTGCCGTCGGGGGCGTCGGTCACGCCGTTCGCGTCAGTCATGAGCCGGAGGGTCGCACGGCCGGTGTGTCCCTCGCACGCGAGTATCTCGCCAACTCGCCGCAGAGGGGCACACGTCAGCCGAGGTAGTGCGCCCGCCCCTCGTCGTCGAGCCCGACCGGGCCCTCGGGGATGACGCAGAACCCGTTGCCCTCGGGGTCCGCCATCACCAGGAAGCCCCCGTCGGCGCACTCGTGCAGCCTGCGCCCGCCGAGCCCCTCGATTCCCCAGACCGTTCTCGCGCCGGAGCCGGACGTACGGCCCGGTGCGGTCCACGAGGGCCGGCCGAGCACCTCGGACCAGAAGGCGGCGAGCCGCTCGGGGTCGGCGGCGTCGAGGATGAGGCAGTTGATCCGCATCCGCGCTCAGCCCGCCCCGGGCAGGCACACGGCGACCGTGCCGTCGGCATCGACCCGGGTCTCGAAACACGGCTGCGGCGCGGTGGCGGGGCCGCGCACCACGGAGCCGTCGGAGAGGCGGAAGACACTGTCGTGCCACGGGCACGTCACGCAGCCGTCGGCGACCTGCCCTTCCGACAGCGGGCCCGCCAGGTGGCTGCACCGGTCGGCCAGCGCGTCGACCGTGCCGTCCTCGGCGCGGACCACCACGACCGGCACCTCACCGAGCATCCACCGCACGGGCTTTCCCGCTGTCAGTTCGCCGACCGGGCCGAGCCGGTGCCAGCCGGGCCCGACCAAGTGGGGTACGGGCTCCGTCTTGTTGGCGCCCGCAGCCTGCCGGTAGGCGAGGTGGCCGCCGATGAAGCCGCCCGCGCTCGCACACGCCAGACCGGTGAGCCCGAGAGCCCGGCCGAGCAGGGGACGGCGCCCCCGTACGACGAACGACGCGCCGTACAGCGAGACGGCGCCGGCGTTGGCGGCGGCGTGCACCAGGCCGGTGCGCATCTGCTGCTCGTGCTGCTCCGCCCAGTCCGCCCACCCGGCCAGCGCGGTGGGCAGCGCCGCCAGGGTGCCCAGGCCCACGAGGACGCGGGCCGGCCGGCGTGCGCCGGGCAGGAAGTCCAGGACGGCGGAAGAGATCCAGGCGCCCATCGGCACCTGCACCAGTACCGGGTGGAGCGGATGGCCGAGCTGGCGGCCGTGCAGCACGTCGCGGAGCGGCCCGAGCGGAAGCGCCCGGACCGCCTTCTGCACGGGCGCCACGACACGGTCGAGGGTCTGGGCGTTCTCCACGCGTTCGAGCGCCTCGACGCAGGAGCGCAGCAGTCGGGGTACGAGGACGCTCGCGCGGGCGGTCGGGATCTGGGAGCAGAGGTCATGGCCGGCGATTCTCCCGGTCGGCGCGTGACCAATCCGGTATCCCGGCTTCATGGGCGAGCGCGTTGCCCGCAACGGCCCACAGCCCCGGCCTACTTCTCGTCGGGGAAGATCGCCTGCAAGCGCTCGCGCTGTACTCCGGAGAGGCCCTGTACGCGCCGCCGCGCGGGAATGCCGAGCTCGCGCATCAGCTGTCCGGCCCGTACTTCTCCGATCCCGGGCAGCGCCGTCAGAAGGCGGTGCACGCGCATCGCGCCCACCACGGGGTCGCCGCTGCGCTCCAGGATCTCCCGCAAGGACAGCGTTCCGCGTTGCAGTGCGGTGAGCACCTCGCCTCTTTCGACCCGTACGGCGATGGCTCTCTTCAAGGCTTCGGCCCTCTGCTGGGCCGTCAAGGCAGGCAGCGCCATGGCTCGCATCCCCTCTGCCGACCGATCGGTCTGTCCTGTCGTCTTCTCTGTTCACAAATGCCCAGCGGAAGGGCGACTGAACAGACCGGTACCGGCCACACGAAAGGGGGCGCGACCGACAATCGGTCGCGCCCCCTGCGACGGGAGCCTGCCCGGCGTCATGCCGTGGACTCGGCGGCCTCCGTCTCCGTCTTGGCGTCGGCCGTGCTGAGCGTGCCGCCCGCCGTCTCCAGGTGGGCGCGCACGAACCACTGGAACTGCTCCAGGGCGCGCAGCTGCCCGATCAGCAGGTCCTCGGTGGCCGGGTCGATCTCGCCGACCGTCTTGACGGCGGCCCGGAGGTCCTCGACCAGACCCGTGTAGACGAGGTCGAGGGCACCGAGGTGGGCGATGGCGTCGGCCCGGCCCACGCTGTAGTCCTCCCACGAGCGCGCCGCGACCAGCGCGCCGGGGGTTCCCTGGGCGACCCCGCCCAGCGCGGCCAGGCGCTCGGCGACGTCGTCGGCCATGTCACGGACGCTGTCGACCTGCGGGTCGATCATCTCGTGCACCGCGATGAAGTGCGGGCCCACCACGTTCCAGTGGACGTGCTTCAGCGTCAGGTGAAGGTCATTGAAGGAGTGCAGACGCTGCTGCAGCACCTCGATGACCGTGGCGGCGTCCTTCACCGTGATACCGGGGACGGTGTAACGGGGGGTGGTGGCCTTGGAAGTCAACGTACAGCCTCCTGTCTCGTACCGGTTTGCCCTGTTTCGGTACCCCGTTTCGGCGAGGCTATCCCCACCGGTTCGAAGCACCGATCCGATCCGCCAGTACATCTCTGTGGCAGTTCGTGGTCGTCGTGCCGAGTGCCCTGCCCCACGCCATCCATGCGAGAAAGCCGCAGCTGGGGCGTGTCCCACCCGCATCCCGGCGCCCTACGCACTCCGCCCCCGGTCCAGAGCGGACCGGGGGCGGAGACGAGATCGACAGGGCGGACGGGACTAGTCGCTCGTCAGCAGACCGGCGCGCAGCTTGCCCAGCACGCGGCTGATCAGCCGCGAGACGTGCATCTGGGAGTAGCCCAGCTCGTCGGCGATCTGCTGCTGGGTCTGCTCCTCGACGAAGCGGAGGTGGATGATCCTGCGCTCACGGTCGTCGAGGTCCGCGATCAGCGGGGCCAGCGAGTGGTAGTTCTCGACGAGTTCGAAGCGGTCCTCGTCGAAGCCGACGAAATCGGCCAGCATCGTGTCGGACTCGTCGTCCTTGCCGCTCACGGCGGCGTCCAGCGAGACGCTGTTGTAGCCGTTGGACGCCATCTGCGCCTGCGCGACCTCCGAGGGCTCCAGCTGCATCAGCTCGGCGAGCTCGGCCGTCGACGGCGACCGGCCGAGGCGCGTACGCAGCTCCTCGGTGGCCCTGGACAGTTCCAGACGGGCTTCCTGCAGGCGGCGCGGGACGTGCACGGCCCAGGACGTGTCACGGAAGAAGCGCTTGATCTCCCCCGTGATGTAGGGAACGGCGAAAGAGGTGAACTCGACCTCGCGGGTGAGTTCGAACCGGTCGATCGCCTTGATCAGGCCGATCGTGCCGACCTGGATGATGTCCTCCATCTCCTGCTGACCGCGGTGCCTGAACCGCGACGCCGCGTACCGCACCAGGGACAGGTTCATCTCGATCAGGCAGTTGCGCACGTACTGGTACTCGCGCGTGCCCTCCTCCAGCTCGGCGAGCCGGTCGAAGAATCGTCGGCCGACGTCTCGCGCGTCCTTCGGCGCGAGCGACGCCGGGTCCGCGTAAGCCCGGTCCATCAGGTCCTGCTCCGCCTGCGGGGCTGCCTGCGTCCTGTTCTGCGCCGTCACGGTGGTCATGTGTCCGCCCCTTCTCGTTTTGATCTCGCCTGCCACACTCACGCTGCCAGCGCACCTCTCTTGAAAGCAAATACACATACCGGCTGACCTGCTGCTGGTCCCCCCTTGAGGTGCGGGGTTCTCAATGGCGGCCCTGCGCGCTGGCGGAGGCTCCGCCGAAGAGTCGTGCGACAGCGCGGAAGGGAAGCGTGACGACGGTGGCGATGGCGCCACCGATCGCGCGCAGTACATCAGCGATGGCCTTGAACATGACGGTTCCTCTCTCTCAGCAACAGGCCCGGACAACCGGGGGATCTCCCTCGGGGCCGGGCGGCCACAGGCTGGGTGTCCTTCGAACGGCTTCTCAAACCGACTCAGTCCTCAGCGGTGTCCATCAATACGTCGCAGGTGTTCTGGAACTCCTCCATCAGGCGGCTCGCCTCGACCACCAGAACGCCGTACGGCCGGGACGCGTCGGCCAGCGGCAGCTGCGCGTCCTGGGCCGCGCCCAGCACCTTCTGCAAAGCCTCCTGAGCGGTGGTCGCGAGCTCGCACATCGTCCGCGCCTGGTCGGTGAGGGTGTCGCTGTCGAGTTCGGCGACGACATGGGCGATGTCGCGCAGGCTCTCGGCGAAGCCGGCGTACGCCGTCAGGACGGGTGTGTAGCTGTAGGTGTTCTCCGTCTCGCGCCACTGGCTCAGGCTCCGGGTGAGCGAGCCCAGCTGGTAGACCGCGCGCTCCAGGGCGTTGACGGTCTGGCGGTAGCGGTCGAAGGTCAGATAGCCGCGGTGCGCGGGCAGCAGCCGCCGGGGGTTGAAGGGCAGACTGCTCTCCGCCGTGTTCAGCCCCGCCCGCGCCTGGCCGACCGCCGTCTGTACGCGCTCGCCCGTCCTGCGCCACTGCTCGGTGCGCTCGGCGTCGACGTTCCCGCTGCGCAGGCCGTCGGCCATGTCGTCCAGCAGGTACTCGATCTCGGCGGCCAGGGAGTGCAGCCCCTGCTCGGCGCTGCGGTAGCGCAGGGGCGGCGCGATACACAGGTTCACCAGCAGTCCGAGGCCGCAGCCGATGAGGACGAGCAGGATGATCTGCCCGAGCTGGAGGGCCTTGTCGCCGGTGGTGGTGGCCGCGGCGTAGGTGGAGAAGGCGAAGAAGGCGGCCGTCGCCACCTGGGAGCGCTGTTCACCGAGCGCCGGCCACTGGCCGACGCACAGCGCGACGAGCGCGACCACGACGAAGGCGAACAGGTCGGGGCCGGCGACGAAGCCGATGGCGGCCTGCACCGCCACGCCGGCCGTGACCGCGGCGGCGTACCGCAGCGCCTGCCAGACGGACCGGGAGAGGGTGACGTTCATGATCAGCACCGCGGAGAACGGCGCGAACGCCGGGGAGGTGGCCCGCAGCAGATCGTGCGCGACCCACCAGGACAACGTCGCCGCCAGCACGCTCTTGCCGATCAACAGCGCCGTGTACCGCTCGTGTCCCGGCGCGTTCCACGCCCGCACGCACCACGCCCAACAGCTCCGAAGTCGATTCACCACGGGTTCCCGCCGCCTGCCTTTCCGCGTCGCCGGTCCCGCGAACCGGGACCACCTGTCACAAGTAACCAGGTCGGTCCCCTTGACAACACGTTGACCGGCCCCAATCGAGCGCCACGGGACGGCGGTGCGCCGACCGGCCCCCGGACTTAGGCTGATGCGCGGGCCCCGGCAAGGCCCCCACGGGCAACCCCGGCGATCACCGGATTGGTGACGCGGCCCGGGGGAACGCGCCGCTGACGACACCTTCCCCTTCCCCTCGGAGACAGGGAGTGACCTCCATGCCGGCACCGCCGCCCCGCACATCCGCACCGCTGCACGGCCTGTCCTCCGTGGTCACCGGCGGCTCACGCGGCCTGGGGCTGCTGATCTCCGACGAACTGGTGCGCCGCGGCTGTTCCGTCACGCTCGCGGCCCGGGACGCGGCCGAACTGGACCGTGCCGCCGAACTGCTGGGGCAGCGGCATCCCGGGGCCCCCGTACGCACCACGGTGACCGATGTACGCGACAAGAAGAGCGTCGCCGAACTCTTCCGGCAGACCGCGGCCGCCCGCGGGGGCGTGGACATCGTCGTCGCCAACGCCGGGATCATCCAGGTGGCGCCGGCCGAGGACGCCGGCACGACCGGCTTCGACGACGCGATGAGCACCATCTTCTCCGGCGCCCTGCACACCAGCCTCGAAGCACTCCCCTACCTGCGCGAGAGCCGGGCGGGCGGACGGCTGGCCCTGATCGGCTCCGTGGGAGGGCTGCTCGCCGTACCGCACCTGCTGCCGTACTCCTGTGCCAAGGCGGCCGTGGGCGCTCTGGCCGAAGGGCTGTACGTGGAGGCGGCGCGCGCCGGCGTCTCCGTGACGGCCGTGCATCCGGGTCTCATGCGTACGGGCTCGCATCTGCACGCCGTGTTCGGCGGTGACCGGCGACGCGAGTTCGCCTGGTTCTCCGCGCTCGCCGGCACTCCCCTGGTCTCGATGGACGCGCAGCGCGCCGCGGACCGCATCGTCACCGCCGTCCAGCGCCGCCGGGTCCGGCTCGTGCTCACCCCCGCGGCGCGGGCCGCCGACAAGGCGCACGGGCTCGCTCCGGTCCTCACCGCACGGCTCAGCCATGTCGCGAACGCTCTGCTGCCCGCCCCACAGGGCGAACCCGAGCTGCGTCCGGGTATCGACGTCGAGCCGGCCGCCCCCCGCACGCTCGGGGAACGGGTCCGCGCCCTGGGCAGCGCCCTGAACGACCGGGCGGCCCGCGCCCACAACGAACGTCACCGCACCGCTCAGGAACGGGCGCAGCCCTGACGCCGTCACCTTGAACCGTCCCCCGAACGACTGAAGGAGCCACCGTGCCGAACGACCCCGACCAGCAGCTCGACGAGTCCCGCCCCGCCCGGACCGCGGCGGAAGAGGTCCTCGACGAGTTCGAGGAGGCCGAGACCGACCCGCGCCACGAGGAGAAGAAGGACCGGCGGCGAGGGGAGAGCGGCGACGCGATCTCGCCCAACCCCGCCGCCCAGGAGGACGCGCGGGACGAATGACCCTCGCGGACCCCCTGCGCACGCATGCATGAAATGCGCGTGCCGGGACACTCGGGGTGCGAGTTGCTTGAGTAGAAGGAGCCTCTCGGAATGATCACTCCCCACCCGCAGATCCTGCGCACGCTGATGTCCCGTTACGCGACCGCGCGTGTCCGGCTCATCGAAGACGACACCGTCGCGAACCGGCGCCTCCTGGAGGACGCCGCGTACACGCTGTGCGTCACCACCGGTACCTGCGAGATCAAGGACGCTCTCGCCGCTGCGGACCGTTTCCTGACGGCGGCGCCGTCGGACGCCGCAGCCCGGCAGCCCACGGCGGGCCAGGAACAGGCCGACCAGTCACTGGTGGCGTGAACCGGCTCCGCAGCTGTCCGTTCCCCTTTCAGCACATGTCGAAGGATCACGTATGACGGACAGTACGGTGGCGCCCGGAACCTCTGCCGGGAGCAGGCGGTCCGGCCGGGTCCCCGACGGGATCGCGCCGGACGAGGCCCGCCGGGAGAGTGCCGAGCGATTCGCCTCGGTGGTCGGCCTCATCGACGCCGGAAAGCTGGAGTTCCCGCTGCCGGGTTCCGGACGCACCGGGGCGCGGCTGGCCGCTCTGCAGTCCGTCGCCGAGGACGATCTGTGCCTGGCGCGTCTGGTCGAGGGGCACGTGGACGCGCTGGCCATCCTCGCCGAACTCGACGGCCCGCCGCCCCGGCCCGGACAGCGGTGGGGCGTCTGGGCGGCCGAGCCGCCCGGGGCCACGCTCGAAGCCACCCGCTCCGGCGACGGCTGGGTCCTGAACGGCCTGAAGCCGTACTGTTCAGGCGCTCACAGCTGCACCGACGCCCTGGTCACGGCGCGGACACCGGAGGGCCGACGGCTCTTCGCCGCGAGCGTCGACCCGCGTCGTTGCGGGCCGGTGGACGGCAGCTGGCAGGCGGTGGGAATGGCGGGCAGCGATACGCCCGACGTGCGCTTCGACCAGGTCCCCGCCGTCGCCGTCGGGGACGTCGAGGCCTATGTGCGCAGGCCGGGCTTCCAGCACGGCGGGATCGGCGTCGCCGCCTGCTGGTACGGCGGCGCCCTCGCCGTCGCCCGCACCCTGCGTCACGCCGCCGCCAAACGGGCCGACCCGCACACGGACGCCCATCTCGGAGCGGTCGACATTCAGTTGCACGCCGCCGAGACGGTGCTCCGGCGTGCGGCCGCGGAGATCGACGGCGACCCCTTGGACAGCAGTGGCGAGGCAGGCGTACGCGGCCTGCGCGTACGCGCCTTCGTCGAGTCGGTGTGCACCGAGGTGCTGACCCGGGTGGGCCGCGCCACCGGCGCGGGTCCGCTCTGCCACGACCTGCGGCACGCCCGCGACGTGGCCGACCTGACCGTCTATGTGCGCCAGCACCACGGCGAGCGCGATCTCGCGGAACTCGGCGGCCTCCTCGCCCGCCCGCAGGACGAGCGATGACACGCCCCGCGGTGCGGGCCGGCCGCACCGCGGCCGCGAACCCGATCCAGGCGGCGGGAACCGACGAGGCGTGCTGGCGCGACTGGAGCGGCTGGGACGCGATGCCGGACGCGCACCTGCCGGACAGCGGCCGGGTCGTGGTGGTGGCCGCGCACCCCGACGACGAAGTGCTCGGCTTCGGCGGCGCGATGGCGGTGCTCGCGGAGCGCGGGGTACGGCTGACCGTCGTATCGATCACGGACGGCGAGGGCTCGCACCCCGGCAGCCAGGTCGTGACGCCCGCCTCCCTGGCGCGTCTGCGAGCCGAGGAGCTGCGGACCGCCCTCGCCGAACTCGGCGCCGAACAGGCGCGGATCGTCCGCCTGGCAGTACAGGACACGGGCGTCGCCCAGCACGAAGAACAGATCGTGGACGTGCTCGCGCCCCTGGTGCGCGACGCGGACCTGGTCGTCGCACCGTGGACCGGTGACGTGCACAGCGATCACGAGGCGGCCGGACGCGCGGCCCGCACGGCCGCGCGCCGCGCGGGCACCCCCTGCTCCCTGTACCCGGTCTGGATGTGGCACTGGGCAGCACCGGACGACCCCCGGGTGCCCTGGCAGACCGCCCAGCGCGTTCAACTGCCCCCACACATCCGGGCGTTGAAACGAGCGGCGATCGACCGGTTCACCACCCAGATCCATCCGCTGGGGCCCGGCCCCGACGAGGCGGCGATCCTCCCGCCCGAGGAGCTGGCCCATCATCTGCGCCCCACGGAGGTCCTGTTCCAGTGAGCACCCCGCCCTCGTACTTCGAGGACATGTACCGCGACGCGTCCGACCCCTGGCATCTGGCCGAGCGCTGGTACGAACGGCGCAAGTACGGCCTCACCCTCGCCGCGCTCCCCCGCCCCCGTTACCGCCGCGCCTTCGAACCGGCCTGCTCGGTGGGCGAGCTCACCGTGCGCCTGGCCGAGCGCTGCGACTCGCTCCTGGCCTGCGACCGCGTCCGGTCGGCGGCCGACACCGCCGCGCGCAGGACCCGGGACCTGCCGCACGTCGAGGTCCGCCACCTCACCCTCCCCGACCAGTGGCCCGCGGGCAGCTTCGACCTCGTCGTCCTGTCCGAACTGCTGTACTACTTCGACGCTGCCGAGCTGACCGTCCTGCTCAAGCACGCGGTCGACGCCCTCGAAGCGGGCGGCACCCTCGTGGCCGTCCACTGGAACCACCCGGTCGCCGAGCACCTGCGCACCGGCGACGAACTCGCCGGCATCCTCGGGTCGATCCCCGAACTGGCCCCGGCGTCCGAGCACCGCGAGGCGGACTTCGTCCTGCAGACGTTCGGCCGCCGCGGCGACGACGGCACGGCGCCGCCCTCCCCCGCGGCCGCGGAAGGCCTGGTGTGAGACCGCGCGCTCTCGCCGTCCTCGTACCGGCCCACGACGAGGAGGCGCTGCTCCCCGGCGCGTTGGACGCGATCCGCACCGCCGCGCAGCACCCCGCGCTGCGGCGGGTCCGGGTGATCACCGTGGTCGCCGCCGACAGCTGCTCGGACGGTACGGTCGCGGCCGCACTGCTCGCGGGCGCCCAGGTCGTCCGGGTCGCGTGCCGCAACGTGGGACTGGCGCGCGCCGCGGCGGCCGACCGCGCCATGGAGATCCTGGACGGCCCCGAAGGGGTCTGGTTCGCCTCGACCGACGCCGACAGCGTCGTGCCGCCCCACTGGCTCGCCTTCCAGCACGCGCGCGCCGTCGAGGGGTGGGACGCGGTCGTCGGCACCGTCTCCGTCGCCCAGTGGCCACAGCACGTACCCGGCCTGGCCGCCCGGCACCAGTCGCACTATGCCGCCTCCCGCCCGGCACACGGACCGTGGCACCACCCGCATGTGCACGGCGCGAACATCGGGGTGGCCGCCGACGCCTACCGGACGGCCGGCGGCTTCCCCCACCTGCCGGTGAGCGAGGACCACGGTCTCGTCGCCGCGCTCACCGCCACGGGCCACCGCGTCCTGCGCACGGCCGACTGTCCCGTCGTCACTTCGGGCCGCCTGCGCCCGCGGGCCCGCGGCGGATTCGGCGACCACCTCGCCCGCCTCGCCATGGAAGACGGCCCCAGGCGCTGACGAACGTCAGCCTCGTCCGGCTCCGTTGGTTTGAGGGCGCCACTCGAACATGAGGATCGTCGCGTCGTCACGCAGCCGGTGGTCCTGGGTGTCGAGGAGCGAGTGGATGAGCCGGCGCAGGGTTTCCGCGGCCAGCTCACCCGCGGCGGCGGCACGGATGACGTAGTCGGCGAACCGTTCGAGGCCGAGCTGACCACCGTCCGCGCTGCGCGCCTCGGTGACGCCGTCGGTGTACATCAGGACCCGGTCGCCCGGCTCCAGCGACGTCTCGTGCACATGGCGCGGGATGTCGGAGAAGATCGCGGGCAGCCCCATGGGCGGCTCGGGGTCCCGCTCCAGGGCGCCGGCGATCAGCTGCCGGTTGCGGATGAGCAGCGGGGGCGGGTGGCCGCAGTTGATCCAGCGCAGCCTGCCGGTGGCGAGTTCCAGCTGGGTGAGGACCGCGGTGCAGAACTGGTCGGGCAGCCACTGCGACAGGGCCGTATCGACCGCCTTCACCAGATCGGGCAGGTCGGCGCCGGTGCGCCGGGTGTTCCGGGCGGCGGCCAGGGACACCACCGCGGTCAGTCCCGACGCCAGGTTGTGGCCGACGGCGTCCAGGACTCCGGCGTGCAGGGTGGTGTCGGTGAGTGCGTGGTCGAAGGCGTCGCCCCCGATCTCGTAGGCCGGTTCCAGGACGGCCGTGGACAGGGCGTGGGTGGTGCCGATGGTGCGGGGCGGCAGGTAGGCGCGCAGCATCTCGGCGGGCAGGGTCATGGAGTCGGTGCGCGAGCGGCGCACGAAGGAGTCCTTGTACGCCCGCTTCGACGTGATCATCATGGCGCACAGCGCCGCGAGTGTTCTGCCGCGGCGCAGGGCCACCGGGTCGAGGACGGGCGCCGCCACCGCGAGGACTCCGAGCCGTTCCGCCCCGTCGACCAGCGGCAGCCAGGCCGTCATTCCGCCGTGGTGGTGTTCTTCCACCCGCAGGGACTGGGTGCGGTAGCTCCAGCCCGCCAGTGAGCCGTCGACCGGCAGCGCGGGCGCCGCCGAGTTCAGCGGGGTCAGCCGGCGCTGCTGCAGATCGGCGAGGTAGACCACCGCGTTGGCGAATCCCAGCGCCTTGGAGCTGCGGGCCACGGAGGTCGCCAGGTCCAGCGGCAGGTTCTCCGGGTCGGCAAGGAACTCTCCCAAAGCACTGTCCGCCGACTCCGGAAACACGCCATGCCCCTCTCCGTCGTACCGTCCCGGCGGACGCGGCCGCCTCGGGCAGTCTCACACCGCGCGGCGCGGCCCGCCTGCGCAGACCGCCCGGCGCACCGCTCCCCACCCCACCGGTCTCTCCCAAGATGCGGCGCGCCCGTCCTTGACAAGACTTGTCGACATGGCAGACCAACGTTCAGCTCGGGCCGGCGGCTCCTCGACAGCGACACGGAGGAGATCCGCGCCCAAGAAGGGGCCCGAACACGCCGCCCGCGCCGCCTGCCAGAGCCTGGAAGGGCTGATCGGCCACCGCACCGAAGGCGTTTCGGCGGTGCGGCGCGTCGATGACGACGGCTGGTGTGTCGTCGTGGACGTCCTCGAAGTGGCCCGTATCCCGGACACCACGAGCCTGCTCGCCTCCTACGAGGTGCTGCTCGACCGGGACGGCGAACTCCTGGAGTACCGCCGGCTCCGCCGCTATCGGCGGGGTGCCGCCGACGAGTGACCCAGTTCGTACGACTAGGGAAGGACCCTCATGACGACCACGACCTACGCCGACGAGATCGCTCCCTGCCCTCCGCGCGCCGGCACGCTCTACGACGTGCTGGAACTCATCCTCGACCGGGGCATGGTGATCGACGTCTTCGTGCGGGTCTCCCTGGTCGGTATCGAGATCCTCAAGATCGACGCACGCATAGTCGTGGCGAGTGTGGACACCTACCTCCGTTTCGCGGAGGCGTGCAACCGCCTCGACCTCGAACGGGATTCGGGCAGCACCACCGTCCCCGAACTGCTCAGCGGCGGTGCCGCCAAGAAGATCGGCAAGCGCAAGGTGCGTTCGGCCGCGGAGTCCGTCGGTGACACCGTGCGCAAGGTGGTCGGCGGCGACAGCCACTCCGACGACCGGGACGACGACGCCTACGAGGGCGACGACACGGACGACGGGGACGACGAGCAGTACGAGCCTCCCAAGCGGCGCCGCGCGCCCGCCCGCAGCAGCAGCAGCGGCGCGAGCCGTCGCCGCAGGGCGGAGGCATGAGCGTGACGGTCGACGCACTGTACGTCTACGCGGTCGTCCGGGCGGCGACTCCGCTGCCCGAGGGGGCCGTAGGGGTGGGCAGCCCGCCCGCCGAACTGCGCACGGTCGGCACCGGCCCGGTGACGGCGGTCGTGAGCGCCGCTCCCCCGAAGCTGCGCGCCCGGCGCCGCGATCTGATGGCTCACCAGAACCTGCTGACGGGACTCGCGGAGGCGGGCCCCGTTCTGCCGATGCGGTTCGGTGCGGTGGCGCCGGACGAGGACACCCTGCGAGCCCAGTTGGCCGCGGCGGAGTCGAACCACCTCGCGACGCTGGAGCGGCTCGCCGGGCAGGTCGAGATCAACGTCAAGGCCATGCCGGCCCGCGACGCGCTGGCCGCCCTGGTCGCCGGTGACGCGACCGTGCGGCGGCTGCGCGACGAAGCACGCCGACGCCCGGGTTACGAGGCCAACGTGCGGCTGGGACAGGCCGTCGCGGCCGCCCTGTCCCGCCGGGCGACCGAGGCCGGTCAGCAGGCCCTGCGCGGCCTCGCCTCGATGGCCCGCGCGACGGCCACCGGCCCCGACGTCCAGGGGTGCGCGCTCAACGTGTCGTTCCTCGTGGCCCGTTCGGACACCGGCCGGTTCCGCGCCACCGCCGAGCGTTTCGCCGCCGCGCACCAGCAACACGTCGACCTGCGCGTCGCCGGACCGCTCCCCTGCTACAGCTTCGTCGACACCCGCGCCCCGGCCCCGCCGGCCGCGGTCGGCGGGGGATGACGATGGGGCTGATCACCGGGGTGCTGCTCCTCCCCCTTGCCCCGGCCCGTGGCGTGGTGTGGGTCGCCGGACGGCTCCAGCAGGCCGCCGAGCGCGAGCTCTACGACCCGGGCGTGCTGCGCGCACAACTCGCCGCTCTCAACCAGGACCTGGACGAGGGACACATCACGCAGGCCGAGTTCGAAGCGGACGAGGAGCGGCTGCTCGACCGGCTGTATGCCGCGCAGACCGGCCCGACGCCGACAAACAGAAGGTGACAGGGATGGACGACCAGAGCAAAGTCGCGCTCGCCACAGCCGTAGTGGGCGGGTATGTACTGGGCCGGACCAAGAAGGGCCGACTGGCTCTGAGCGTCGCGACGTATCTGGCGGGGCGGCGGTTCGCGCTCGAACCGCGCCAGTTGGCGGCCCAGGGAATGCGCAAACTCGGCGAGATGCCCCAGTTCGCGCAATTGCAGGACCAGCTCAGGGGCGAGGTGCTCGGCGCGGGCCGCCAGGCCGTGAGCGCCGCCGCCCAACGCGGCATGAGCACGCTGGCGGACGCCATCGGCGACCGCACGGCCCGGCTCACCTCGGCAGCGGAGCCGGAAGACGACGACGAGTACGACGACGCGTACGAGGACTATGAGGACGCCGAGGACGCCGGTCCCGAGGACGAGGAAGACGAAGAAACCGACGAGTCCGACGAGGAGGAGGACGAGCCGGAAGAGGAGCCCGAAGAGGAGGAGCGCCCCGCCCCGCGGCCCCGGCGCGGAAGGTCCCCCGCCGCGCCCGCCAAGAAGGCCGACTCGGCCGGGAACTCCGCCTCCTCGAAGAGGACGGCGGCTCCGGCCAAGAAGGCTCCCGCGAGCAAGAGGGCAGCCCCCGCCAAAAAAGCACCCGCGGGCAAGAAGGCGGCCCCCGCGAAGAAGTCGGCGCCGGCAAAAAGGACGCCCGCGCAGAAGACAGCACCCGCGAAGAAGACAGCAACCGCGAAGAAGACGGCCCCGGCCAAGAAGTCGGCTCCCGCCAAGAAGTCGGCCCCACGGAAGTCGACGGCCAAGAAATCTGCCGCCAAGAAGTCGGCGTCAGCGAAGCGGACCGCGCCCAAGCGCGCCGATCGGCGGAGGTAGCCAGTCATGGCAAGGAACGACAGGGCCGAGTCCGAGGCCCCCGAGGAGTCGGGCGTCGGACGGCTGAAGGAAGAGCTGTCGAAGTTCGCCGGCGCTCAGGTCCAGCACCTGGCCGACAAGGCGGGCGACAAACTCACCGATCTGACGGGCAAGTTGAGCGACGCCGCCGACAGCGGCTCGCTGGCCTCCATCGGCTCGCGGGTGCTCCAGGGGGAGTCTCCGGTGAAGGCCTTCGTCTCGGACAAGGCCAAGGGAGCCAAGGACGCGGTCGTGGACAAGGCGAAGGAGGCCTTCGGTGGTGGCGGCACGGGCAAGCGCAAGGCCGGTGACAGCAAAGTCATGAACATCATCGAGGTCCTCGACGTGGGTGTGCCGCTGCGCACGGCCTACGACGCCTGGACCCAGTACGACCAGTTCGGCGATTTCGCCAAGGGCGTCCGCTCGGTCTCGAAGAGCGACGAGACGGAGAGCGACTGGAAGGTCAAGGTCGGGCCCTCCTCGCGCAGCTTCAAGGCCACGGTGCAGGAGCAGATCCCCGACGACCGCATCGTGTGGACCTCCGAGGGCGCCAAGGGCAGCACGCGCGGCGCCGTCAGCTTCCACGAACTCGCGCCGAACCTGACGCGGATCGTGCTGGTCGTGGAGTACTACCCGTCCGGGTTCTTCGAGAAGACGGGCAACCTGTGGCGGGCGCAGGGCCGCCGCATGCGGCTGGATTTCAAGCACTTCCAGCGGTACGTCACGCTCACCGACGAGGAACCGGAGGGCTGGCGCGGCGAGATCCGGGACGGCGAGGTCGTCCTCTCCCATGAGGACGCCGTCGAGCAGGAAGAGCAGGAAGAGCAGGAGGGGTCGGAGGACGCTGAGAACCAGGACGGCGAGCCGGCGGAGGACGAGTGGGACGAGGAGTACGACGGCTCCGACGAAGAGGGCGAGGACGGCGAGGAGGAGCCTGACGAAGAGGGCGAGGAAGAGGACGCGGAGGAGGACGATCAGGAGGAGGAGAAGCCCTCTCCCCGGCGTCCGAGCCGTAAGCGTCGCACGGGGTCGTCACGGTGACCGACCTCGACTTCAGTGCGGAAGGCCGGCCGGTGCCCGGTCCCGCGTCCACCAATCTGGCCGACATCCTCGAACGTGTGCTGGACAAGGGGATCGTCATCGCGGGGGACATCAAGATCGACCTCCTCGACATCGAGCTGCTCACCATCCGGCTCCGTCTTTTCGTCGCCTCCGTCGACACCGCGAAGAAGGCGGGCATCGACTGGTGGGAGACCGACCCGGCACTGAGTTCGCGGGCCTCGCGCAGCGCGCTGCAGGACGAGAACCGTGAGCTGCGCGAGCGTCTGGAGGCTCTGGAGGCGTCGCCCGACAGGACCGCGCCCCGGGACGCCGACAAGAAGGACCCCGGCAAGGCTCCCGATAAGGACGCCGACGAGAACGCCGACAAGAACGCGGACAAGAAGAAGAGGGAGGCCGCCCGGTCGTGACGCACTCCGTCCCCGGTACGCAGGCACAGACACCGGCACCCGACGCGACCGCCACATACGTGTTCGCCGTATGCCGCGGTACCCGCGCGATCAACACGGCCGACCTCACCGCTCTGCCGGGCATGCCCGGCGGCGGACAGGTCCGGCTGCTCGCGTCCGGAACGCTGACGGCCGTGGTGCAGACCGTGCCGGCCGCCGACTTCACCGACGAGGTCTGGCAGCTCCGGCTGTCGGACCGCGAGGAGATCGAGCGGTACGCGCGGGCCCATCATGAGGCGGTGTCCGCGGCGGCCGCTCGTGGCCCCGCCGTCCCCCTGCCCCTCGCCACGCTGTACCACGACGACGAGCGGGCCCGCTGTGTCCTCGGCGACGAGGCGGCCCGCTTCCACGGCGCGCTGAAGCGCATCGCGCACCACACGGAGTGGGGCGTGAAGGTGTACCGGCCCGCGACGCAGCCGGAGCAACCGGTGCCGGAGCGCGCGGCCTCCGCCGCGGCAGCCCGTCAGGGCCCGCCGGCGCCGGGCGCCGGCCTCGCCTATCTGAACCGCAGGCGCGGCGCCCACGACCGGCGGGAGCGGAGCCGGGAGGAAGCGCTGAAGGTCGCCGAGTCCGTGGACGCCGAGCTCTGCAACCTCGCCGCCGAGTCCCGCCGGCTCCGTACGCACGGTGCGGCGCTGACGGGCGAGCAGCGCGTACACGTACTCAATGCCACCTATCTGGTGGCCGCGGACCGGGCGGACGAACTCAGGGGTCTGGTCGGGGTGTTGAGGGAGCGCACGGGCGCGCAGATCGAGTTGTCCGGCCCGTGGGTGCCCTACTCCTTCGTCGGCGGGGTGTAGTCGTGGAGCGAGAAGTGGTGCCCTGGGACAGTCCCGGACCCCTGAACGGTCCGTTGGGGGTGCCCCTCGTCGACCTGCTGGACCGGGTGCTGTCGACCGGTGTGGTGGTCAGCGGCGACCTGGTCATCGCCATCGCCGATGTGCCCTTGGTGCGGCTGTCGTTGCACGCGCTCCTGTCCTCGGTGAACGAGCGCGTGCCGGCACCGTGGGCGGACGGGGGGCCGCTGTGACGGGCTCCCGTGTCGATCTCGACTCCGAGAAGATGGGGCGCGACCTGGTGGCTCTGGTCCTGACCGTGGTCGAGTTGCTGCGGCAGTTGATGGAGCGCCAGGCCATCCGCCGGGTCGAGCAGGGCGGCCTCGACGACGAGCAGGTCGAGGAGATCGGCACCACCCTCATGCTGCTCGACCAGCGCATGCAGGAACTCTGCGATCAGCACGGACTGAGCCCTGAGGATCTCAACCTGGATCTCGGGCCTCTCGGCTCGCTCCTCCCCCGCGACTGAGGGACCCGTGCCGGGCGGGTGCGGGTCACTCGAATGGCAGATCGCGACCAGGGGGCGCAGAGTGATTGAGGGGATCTCACGGGCGGGCATCCCCGTCCGTGCCGGCAATCCACTGTGAGGCGGCCATGTCCGACATCGGACTCGGAAGCGGCAGCACGACGACACCTAGCGCTGACCAGAGCGGCACTCGCGGCACGCGCGGCACCACCACCATCGCCGACAGTGTCGTGGCCACCATCGCCGGAATAGCGATCCGGGACACGGAGGGCGTCCGTTCGGTCGGCAAGAGCGCGAAGAAGGCGCTGGGCGCGGTCACCGGCCGGATGCCCGGGTCCTCGACCGCCGGACGTCCGGTCAAGGTGGAGGTGGACGACAAGCAGGTCACGATCGGCGTCGACGTCGAGGTCGAGTACGGCGTGCTGATCCACGAACTCGCGGATCAGATCCGTACGCACGTGATCGACGCGGTCGAGACGATGACCGGGCTCGACGTGACCGAGATCAACATCAACGTCTTCGACGTCCATATTCCTGACGAGGACGATGACGACGACGATGACGACGACAACAACGACGAGAGCGGCGGCGGAGCAGGCGCGCGCTCCGACCGCCTGCGGTGACTTGCCTGCGATGGCATGCCTGCTTTGACATGACGACGACCCTGCCGGACCGCGCTCGCGGCCGGGCGGGGTCGTCGGTCGGTCAGGCGGCCTGCGGCTGATGTTCGGGGACCCGGTTGGCGTGGTCACGGACCTGTGCGCAGCTACGGGTGATGAGGCGGGAGACGTGCATCTGGGAGATGCCGACCTTCTCGGCTATCCCGGCCTGGGTCATGTCCTCGAAGTAGCGCAGGTAGAGGATGGTGCGTTCCCGTTCCGGGAGCGCCCTGAGCCCTTCCTTGGCGGCTTCGCGGTCGGCTATGACGTCGTAACCGCTCTCGATGTGCCCGAGGGTGTCGGCGAGGCTGAGGCCGTCCGCCGCGGCGCTGAACTCGGCGTCCAGCGACAGGGAGTTGTAGCTCTCCAGCGCCTCCATGCCGTCGCGGACCTCGTCGAGGGTCAGCCCGGCCCGGGCTGCTATCTCCTCCATGCCCGCCTCACCGTCGTGGCCGGGCTGGTCCATGACGTCACGGCGCGCGGCACGCACCTTGTTCCGCAGATCCTGGACCCGGCGCGGGACGCGCACGTCCCAGGTGTGGTCACGGAAGTGGCGGCGCAGTTCCCCGGTGACGGTCGGGACCGCGTACGACTCGAAGGCGCCGCGTGCGGGGTCGTAGCGGTCGATGGCCTTGACCAGCCCCATGGCGGCGACCTGCTTGAGATCCTCCAGGTTCTCGCCCCTGTTGCGGAACTTCGTGGCGAGTCGGTGGGCCATGGGCAGCCATGCCTCCACCAGCTCCTGGCACAGGAGTTCACGTTCGGGCCCGTCGGGAGCGGCGGCGAGGCGGTGGAACGCCTCCGTGGTCTCGGGCGCGTCATCGTGCACTCGGCCAATGGCCATCAGGATGTCCTCCTGTCGCTGCTTCCGGCAAAAGTGACCGTGAGAAGCGACAGGACCCGCATCGAGGCGCAGTGCTCCTCACAGATGCGCCTGTGGTCCCAAGCACTGACCCACCGCCTGCCCCGCGGTCCGGGTGACAAACGGCGGTGCCGGGCCATGCGTCGTGGCGTGCGGTACGCGCCGCGGCACCTGCCTACGCACCGTTCCGGCAAGGCTGGGATCATGGGGTTCATGGACATCCTCCGCAGGAACAACGTCACGGTGACCGGGAACCCGCAGGGGCCCGCGGTGGTGCTGGCCCACGGCTTCGGCTGCGACCAGAACATGTGGCGGCTGACGGTGCCCGCCCTGGAGCGGGACTACCGTGTCGTGCTGTTCGACTACGTCGGCGCCGGCCGTTCGGACCTGTCCGCGTTCTCGGAGGAGCGCTACGGCTCACTGGACGGCTACGCCCAGGACGTGGTGGAGGTGTGCGACCGGCTCGACCTGCGCGACGCGGTGTTCGTGGGCCATTCGGTCAGCTCGATGATCGGTGTACTGGCCGCCCGGCGGGCGCCCGAGCGCATCGGGGCCCTGGTGATGATCGCCCCGTCCCCGCGCTACATCGACGACGAGGGCTACCGTGGCGGGTTCAGCAAGGAGGACATCGAGGAGCTTCTGGAGTCCTTGGACGCGAACTACCTGGGCTGGTCGGCGACGATGGCCCCGGTCATCATGGGCAACCCCGAGCGGCCCGATCTCGGCGACGAGCTCAAGAACAGCTTCTGCGCCACCGACCCGGACATGGCGCGCGTCTTCGCCCGGACCACGTTCCTCTCGGACACCCGCGACATCCTGCAGGACGTACGGGTGCCGACGCTGATCCTGGAGTGCACGCAGGACGCCATCGCCCCCCGTGAGGTCGGCGCCTACGTGCACGACGCGATTCGCGGCTCGACGCTGGTCACGCTCGACGCGACCGGGCACTGCCCGCACCTCTCCGCTCCGGAGGCCACCAACGCGTCGATCACCGAGTTCCTGAGAGGTCTCCGGTGATGTGCTGCACCGGGTCCGGCCACGAGGAGGCCGACGGCGGGACGGCCTCGGCCGCGACGTTCGCCGCGCTCCTGGAGGACAGCACCGAGGACCTGTACGACAACGCGCCCTGCGGGTACGTCTCCACGCTCATGGACGGCACGGTGGTCAAGCTCAACGACACCCTGTTGAACTGGCTTGGGCTCGAACGGGAGGCCGTGGTGGGCCGGTTGCGGTTCACGGACCTGCTGCCCGTGGGCGGCCGGCTGTACCACGAGACGCACTTCGCGCCGCTGCTGCGCATGCGGGGCGAGATCAGCGGAGTGGCCATGGAGCTCAAGCAGGCAGACGGCGGCCGGCTGCCGGTTCTGGTCACCGCCACGGTCAAGCACGGCAGCACCGGCGCGCCCCTGCTGACCCGTATCACCGTCTTCGAAGCCGCCGACCGCCGCTCCTACGAGACGGAGCTGCTGCGCAGCCGCCGGGCCGCCGAGGAGTCCGCGCGGCAGGCCCGCGCCGACCGGGCCCGCCTGCAGCAGGCGCTGGCCGTGCTGCAGCAGTCGTTGCTGCCCGCGGCCCTGCCCGCCATCCCCGGCGTGGAGACGGCCACCTACTACCACGCCGCCTCCCCCGACCGGCTCGGCGGCGACTTCTACGACGTCTTCCCCCTGGACGGCAAACGGTTCGGCTTCTTCCTCGGCGACGTCTGCGGCAAGGGGCCCGAGGCGGCCGCGGTCACGTCGCTGACGCGGTACACCCTGCGGGCCGCCGCCCTGCACGACCCCGACCCCGTGGCCGCTCTGACCACCCTCAACCAAGTGCTGCTCGACCGTTACTCGGGCGACGATCCGCGCTTTTGCACCGCCATCTTCGGCGTCCTGGAACCCGAGGCCGACACCGGACGCGTCACCGTCCAGCTCGCCTCCGGCGGTCACCCTCCGGCTCTCGTCCTGCGGACCGGCGGCACGGCCGGCTTCCTGCACACCCCCGGCGGTCACCTCGTCGGCGCCCTGCCCGACCCCCGCTTCACCACCGCCACCACCATCCTCGATCCCGGCGACACCCTCCTCCTCTACACCGACGGCGTCATCGAGGCCCGGACCGGCCCCGACCGCTCGTCCCTCTTCGGCGACGAGGCACTGCGCGCCTTCACCGCCGAGCACGCCGGCTCGTCCGCCATGGCGGTCATCGCCGCGCTGGCCGACCTGCTGAGCGGACTGGGCGAGGGCCTCGACGACGACACCGCCCTGCTCGCGCTGGGCGTGCCCGCCTCCGACACGACGACGAAGAGCACGCCATGAGCCCACTGAAGATCACGGCTGAAGACTGCGCGACCGGTACGGTCCTGAAGCTCATCGGCGACCTCGACCACGACACCGCCCCCCAGCTGCGTGACCTGCTGCCCACGACCACTCCGCAACCGGGCCGGCTCCTGATCCTGGACCTCGGGGCGATGCCGTTCTGCGACTCCAGCGGCATCAGCGCCCTGCTCGCCGCCCGCAACCACGCCCACGCCCTCGGCGCCGACATCGTCCTCGCCGCCGTCCCCGCCAACACCCTGCGCATCCTGCGCATCGTCGGCCTGGACCAGGTCTTCACCGTCCATCCGGACCTCGCGACCGCGACCCGGCCCCGCGAAGCCGGCTGACGCGAACACGAAAAGAGGGGTGGGCCTCGCCGTCCCAGGCAGGCCCACCCCTTTGGCACGCTCACCACCGCCCGTGGTGCCGCGCCGCTCAGGTGAGGAGATCAGATGGCGCGCATCGCCACCGGTACCGACGGCGCGTGCGGCCACCGGTATCAACCTCCTTGCCACCGTGTGCTCTTGGCCTGAACCCACAAACGCAGAATGGGTGCGTTACTTTCACGGATTGAAGGGAAGGCAGAGGCCCGCCGCGTGCGGGCCGGGCGAGGGCCGCGCAATTCGATGGCGATGACGATGTTTGCTCCGCGTCCGAGCGGCCAGGCGAATACCCAGGACATGATGTCGATGCCAAGGGAGCGTGAGCGGACCATGACCGCCAACGAGAAGGCCAAGGCGAAGACCGAGCAGGTCAAGGGCGCCGCGAAGGAAGCCGCCGGACGCACCGTCGGCAATGAGCGTCTCACCGCCGAGGGCCGTGCCGAGCAGATGAAGGGCGACGCACGTCAGGCCAAGGAGAAGACCAAGGACATCGGCAAGCACTGACCCACGCACCACACCACGCCACGCCACGATGCAGGGGCGGCCCCATGAAGGGGGCCGCCCCTGCGTCGTTCATCGCCCCAGCCGTCGCCGCGCGTCGAATCGGAGCAGCACGCGCACGACGCGCCACACCGCGGCGACCGCCGCCGACGCGGCTCCCACCATCAGGAAGCCCTTCCCGACCGGTTCGCTGACGCCGACGAGGAGGGCGGGCACCAGGAGCACAGCGAACACGAGCGCGGCCAACAGGGCGGCCGTCACCAGAGCGAACATGATCTCCACCGTCATCGCGTCTTTCTCCCCGCGCGCTTCATGCCCCTTGTCCATGCGGCAAGTCGTATCAAGAAAGCGGCGTCTGCGTGGTCGCCGCGGTCAGAAGTACAGCGTGAACGGAGTCGGGTCCACGGCGAACAATCCGTGGAAGGGGCTGTCCAGTTGGTAGATGAGGAGCACCGTGAAGGTGATGAGGGCGGACAGGCCCATCACCATCACGACGTGCGTGAAGCTGCGCTGGACGCCGAACATGAACATGAACGCGATGGTGAGTACGCCGCCGACGATCAGGCCGAACCAGATCACCGGTGACAGCCGCTCCGTGGAGTCGGCCTCCCGGCCGCGGCGTGCCTCGTCCAAGGTGCTCAGCTGTGCCAAAGTCTCCTGTCCCGTGGCCAGTTGGGCGGGGGTGGCGTCCGCCGGCACCTGACTCGTCGCGCGCACCTCGTTCAGCAGGCGCCAGCCTTCCGCGCCCAGCGGGGCGCGCTCGGCCATGGCGGGCCACTCCGTGTCCGTGACGTGCCGGATGTACGCCTCGATCTCGCCGCGCATCCGGTCGGCCTGCCCGGCGGGGAGACCCGCGGCGAGCAGATGGATCTGGTGCGCGGCGCTGGCCTCGGTGGCGGCGTGGTCCTCGGCTCCGGAGTGGGTGTCCCAGACCGACACCAGGGCGAGGCCGAGAACGAGCGCGTACAGGACACCGACCATCATGGAGATGTATTCGGCGACGTCCTCGCGGGGCTCCTCGTCCGGGCCCAGGGGCCAGAAACGGTGTTTGACCAGGACGACCGCTCCGGCGAGCAGGGCGACGCCCAGGACGATGGCGAGGCTTTCGATCATCGGCGGGTCCCGTTTCGTGGTGGCGCGGTCAGAGTCTGCGGGAGCCGAACACGGCGGCCGCGATGGCTGCGGGCAGCAGGATGAGGAACAGTGCGGCCAGGATGCCCAGGCTCGTGGGGGTGTGGTCCTCCCGGATGAGGCGCCTGAGCAGCGTGGGCTGTGACCGGGCCTCCTTCGGGACCGCCGCGGGGGGCACCGCCGTTTCCGGTGCCTCCGCCGGGGTCAGCGCCGCCGCAGGAGGCGATGCCGGGGACCGTCCCTTCGCCGGGGCCGGGGGTACGGCGGGCTCGGGCGGCGCGACGCCGGGAGCCACCCCCTCGGGCACGGCGGGAGCGGGTGGCAGGACGCCGGGAACCCCGATGCCCGGCACTGCGGTGCCCCGTGCCGCGATACCCGGTGCCGCGATGCCCGGAGGCGGCGGCGTCGGGGGGAAGAGCAGTGCCGCGAGGGGAGGCGCGGCTGCCGGTCGTTCGACGCGGGGCCGCTGTACCTGAGCCACCGGTCGCACGGGCCGCCGCGCCACGGGAACGACGGGCGCCGGGGCGCGGAGTGTGAAGCGTGCCGAGGCCCGCGCCGTGAGCAGCGGGGGTGGCACCGGCGCCCCGCGGGGGTTCAGGGTGCGGAGCAGGTCGCTGCCGTCGGCGCGCCCCCGGCTGACGTACGTGCCAGGGGCGCGCCGCACTTCGGCGGTGCACGCGGCCCGCGCCCCGGCGGCGAGGTGGGCGACGACCGGCCGCCCGCCCGCGCAGACGATCCGGGCCGGGGCCAGCGCGGGGTCGGTGACCCGGACGCCGTGGACGGGCCGGTTGCCGTTGTTGACCAGGACGTAGCGGATCTGTGCCCGGTCGGGGCCGGTGACGCGTGCCGTCTCCGTCAGGGCCAGGGCGGCGCCGACCCCGGCGTATCCGGAACGCGCGCTGGCCTGCACGGAGGCGCGCACCAGATGCAGCTGGCCGACGGCCCTGACCTCACCGATCCAGGCACCGGGGCGCGCGACCCCGGTCGCCGTGCAGCGCAGCGAGTGCAGCCCGGTCAGCATCGGCACCCGGCCCCGTCCACCGGGGCAGCGGATCGCGGCGCCCGGCATTCCGGGGTCCCTTACCCACACGTCGTGCAGGTCGGCGCCGCCGTGGTTGACGAGGCGGTAGGACTTGACGACGGCGGCACCGGTCCGGATGCCGGGGTCCAGGGCGCCCAGGCCCGGCCGGGTGTTCACCGTGACCTCCAGGACGAGTCCGTGCGGTCCGGCGCCGTCGGCGGCACAGGGGCCTGCGGCCGACCAGCACCCCGTGCTCAGGAGAAGGGCGGCCAGGAGCCACCGCGCCGATCGTGCCGGCCGCGTCGCCCTCGCGCCTTCTCGTCCGATGATCACACCGGAAGGTTGCGCACGGGCAGGCGCCCGCGGTCGAGCCCGGCGCGCGTACACGCTCGGTGATTCACCCGAGCAGCGGCAGCGGCCCTGCCGACCGGCACCGCGACGGTTCTACTGCTGGGAGTGAGAGGTCCGGCGTCGTGCGTCTCCGCGCGGTGCGGCCGGGACACCCAGGGACGAGGTGGCGGGGATGACAGCCCGGACAGCCGACGCGATCGGCGAGCGGACGCCCGTGACGCAGGTGCGGCAGACCAGGCAACAGCCGGTCCGGACCGATGCCGAGCTGCTGATCGCGGCCTCGGTGCTGCTCGCGGACGCGGCGATCACGGCACGGCGCACGGGCGCGGAACTGACCGCGGCCGGCGCCAGCTGGCGGGTCGGCGTGCAGGCGCTGCGACGCCCCGGCTGGGCGCTCGGCACCGCGCTGTCGGCGGCCCGCGCGATGACCAACCCCGCCGGGCTCGGCATCGCCGCCAACGGCGGTCTGGTCGGCGAGACCGTCCGGTCCCTGGGCGCCGCGACGCGGCGGCGGCCCGCCTGTGTGGCGATGGCCGTGGACGCCTTCGCGCTGCGCATCGAGGCCGCGGCCCGCGAGCATCCCAGCCTGGCGGCCCCGCTCGCCAAGCGGCTCACGGATGCCGTGGTCGCCGGCCGCAGGATCGAAGTGGTGCGCGCCGCCCGGGAGTTGGTGGACCTGCTCGGCGTCACCCGCACCCTGACCACGATCAGCCCCGTGATCATGGAGCTGCTCGCGCTGGCCGGGCTGCTCGACGAGAACCCGACCAACGACAGCTTCGCCTGGGTCACCCTGTCCGGCGGCGTGCCCACCACGGACCCGCTGTTCGGCCTGCCCGCGGGCCTGATCCGGCACCTCAACCCGGGCGCGGGGCGCGCCGAGCGCTGCGAGGCCGACGCGATGCTGACCCGTGTCCTGGCCCGCTCCGACAACGACATCGTCCGCTACATCGACGACATCTCCGCCCTCGGCAACCACGGGCTCGCCCTGCTGCGGAGCATCTCCTGCGCGGACGGCACACCGCGGCACGTCCTGCTGCTGCCGGGCACCAGCTTCGGGCGGCTGAGCAACAGCACCCCGCAGGATCTCGTCGGCGCGTTCGACGCGCTGCTGCGCACCGACACCACGTACAGCCGGTCCGCCAAGCAGATGCTCCTGCGCGCGGGTGTACCCGAGGGCGCGGAGCTGATGATCGTCGGTCACAGCCTCGGCGGCATCACCGCCATGAACCTCGCCTGCGACCTCGACTTCGTGTCCACGTACCGGCTGACCCACGTGGTCACGGTCGGCTCCCCCATCGACACCAAGCGCCCCGCGGACCCCACGACCCAGGTCGTCAGCCTCGTCAACCAGCACGACGTCATCCCGGGTCTCGACGGGCGCGGGCCTGCTTCCGCGAACGACATCCCCGACAGCTGGGTCGAGTTCTCCTGGCTGGACGAGACGTACGACTACCCGCTCTCCCACGCCCCACAGGCCTACGCCGACACCCTGCGCAACGGCGACGTCCCGCACCGCGCGAGCGTCAACGAGCTCATCACCCGCTACGACGGCGAGATCGTCGGCAACCAGCCCTATCTGCTGCGCGACAAGTGACGCCGCCAGCCAGCGACCCCCCGAGGGAGACCGGCGATGAACGCCAGTGACACCACGACCGCTCCTCGCCGCCCCGCGACGGCCTGGCCCCTGGAGAACGCGCTGATCAGCGCCGCGCTGGCGGCGCAGCGCGTCTCCTGGATCGACGCGCCGGCCCGCGCCTTCGGCCTCACCCCGTTCACCCGGCAGAGCCTGACCCGGCAGGTCCTGTCGCAGCTGCGGCGCACCGCCTCCGGCCGGCCGACCCGGCTGCGCACCGCGTTCGGCACCTTCCTGATGCCGCTGACCGCGGACGACGCGACGAGCCTGGTCGGCGTCGCCGACGAAGCCGGCGCCCGGGGCACCGTCACCGCCCTCACCGCCGAGGGCCGCCGGCTGCGGCTGACACCTCATGCGGCGCCGCCCGTCACCCTCGGCGCGGTGCGCGACGGGGTGCGGGCGGCCGCCGACGAGGAGGCCGCGCGGATCTACGCCGCGCGCCGCACGGACGGCAGCCTCGACCGCGCCGACTGGTGCGCCCTCACCGGGCGCCTCGCGCGACGGATCGTCCTCGGGGACGCCGCCGCCGACGACAGCCTTGTCAGCGCCATCCTCGAAGCCGCCGCACGGGCCGAGGACAGCACCGAGTACGCCGCCCGCGCCGCCGCGCTGCGCCGCCGTCTCGACCCGTACGTCCATACCGGTGCCCCGGGCGGACTCGTCGCCGCCGGCCTCGCCGACGACACCGGGGACGCCGTCGTCGAGCACGCGCTGGAGACCGTCACCCGGGCCCTCACCGACACGGCGGCCCAGGCCTTGGCGCTGGTGACGGTGCAGCCGCTGCTGCCCGCCACCGACCGCACCGAGCGTGCCGTGGGCGAGGCATTGCGCCGCTACCCGCCGCTGGCCGCCACCGTGCACGAGATCCGCGCCCCCTTCGCCTGGCACGACCTGGCCGTGGAGGCGGGCACCGAGATCCTGTGCGCGACCGCCTGGCTGCGCGACCTGGACGAGACACAGGGCCACGGCAGCGGAGATCCTTCGGCGTCGCTGTGCGCGGCGCCCGCCCCGTGCGCCGCGGCCGAACTCGGTGTTCTCGCCGCCACCGAGCTCGTCCGCGCCCTCACCCGGCTCGCCGAACCGGTCGTCCTCGCCCCGCAGTTGACCGCCGACGCGCTCCCGGCCGAGCTGCCCGTCGCCTCCCTGCGCATCGCCCTCGCGGACGCCGACCACGTACCGCGCGACACCGCCGCGCGCCCCGTGGCCGACGGGTATCTGCCGCCCGCCGTCGGGCAGAGCCCCGCCCACTACGCCACGTTCGCCGCGGCCGGGGCCCGCAGCCTGGAGGAGCACGCCCGCAAACTCGCCGACTGCGCACGGCAGTCCGGCTGGAACCACGACGCGTTCGGCGAGAAGTGCCGGATGACGCTGCTCGCCCACGCCCAGCGCTGTGCCCGCGCGGCCGCGGACGCCCGCCGGGCCGCCGACTGGCTGGCCAACTGAGCCTTACCAGAACGGGGTCGTGCGGCGGCGCCGGTCCCGGTCGACCATGCCCTGGACGGTGATCCAGACCTCGTCGCACAGCCGCCGCGCCGCGGCCGAGCGGGCGGCGAAGGACTCGGGCCGGGCCGGGGCGGGGATCGGTTCGCCGATGCTGATCCGCCACTTCGCGGGCAGCGGCAGCGGGGTGGTGAGGGGGAAGTACGGGAGGTCGAAGCGGCGGGCCAGCGCCCGGATCTCACCGAGCTTCGGATACGTCTCCTCCGCGCCGACGATCGACACGGGCACCACCGGCACACCGGTCCGCACCGCGGTGACGGCGAAGCCGGGGCTGAAGGGCCGCATCCGGTAGCGCTGCGAGAACGGCTTGCCCACCCCGTCGAGCCCCTCGGGGAACACGGCGACGAGATGCCCCGCCTCCAGCCGCTCCCGGCCCAGGGTCGGATCATCGGTGAACGCGTCGTGCCGACGGGCGTACGAGGCGAGCGGCGGCAGCCGGAAGGCCACCGCGGAGGCGTAGAGGTGCACCGGCCGCCGCACCTCCCGGTGCAGGAGCTTGTGCAGGACGAAGGCGTCGAGGCCCCAGGCGCCGGAGTGGTTGGCGACCAGGAGCGCGGCCCCGGACCGGGGCACGTTCTCCAGGCCCGTCACGTCCACGCGGAAGTACTCGTCGGCCAGCCAGCCCAGTACGCCGTCCAGCAGGTCGGTACCGACTTCGTCCAGCGGTCTCGCGTTCGCTTGCGTCACGAGATCCCACTTTCAGCTGAAAATGGGCGTCCGCAAGCCTAAAGATGCCATTGAGGTGGTCTCTCTCACTAGCGCCCGATCTCCGGGAGCGTTCAGGGAAAGGCCCGCCATGAGTACCTCTGCGTCCCCAGCGACCGCGGATCTGATCACCGGCCTGCTCGTCGACAGGTTCGAGGTCGATCCGGCCGCCGTCCGGCCCGACACCCGTATGACCGACCTGCTCGCCGACTCGCTGATGGTCGTCGAGATGGCCATCACGCTCAAGGACGAGCTGGGCGTCAGCGCCACCGAGGACGAGCTGCGGGAGCTCACCTTCGCCGAGTTCTCCGCCCGCGTAGACGCGCGCCGCGCCGGATGACGCGGGACACCAGCGTCGTGGTGACGGGCCTCGGCCTGGTCACCGCGGCCGGCCCCGACACCGACAGCACCTGGGCCGCGGTCCGCGACGGCCGCGCCACGGCCCGGCCGGACCCCGAACTGCGGGACCTGCAGGTCTCCCTGAGCTGCCGCGTCGCCGCCGTGGACGGTCTGCGCCCACGGCTGTCCGGTGCCGCGCACCTCGATCCCGGCGCCCGCATGGGCCTGGCCGCCGTCGCCCAGGCCCTGGACACGGCCAAACTCGACCCCACCGCGTGGGACCCGGCCCGCGTCGCTGTCGTCACCGGGTGCTCTGTAGGAGGGGCGCACACCCAACAGGCCGCCGAGGCGCGGTTCGCCACCGACGGCCCGGAGAGCGTCTCCCCGTACTTCCTGACCGGCTACCTGCCCAACATGGTGTGCGCCGCCATCGCCCAGCACCTCGGCGTGACCGGCCCGACCCTGAACGTCGCGACCGCGTGCGCCTCGGGGGCCACCGCGCTCGGCACCGCCCGCGACCTGCTCGCCTCGGGCCATTGCGACATCGCCGTGGTCTGCGGCGTCGAAGCGGCCGTCACCCCTCTTCTGGTGACCGGCTTCGCCCAGCTGCGCGCACTCTCCGACCAGTGCTCCCGCCCCTTCGACGCGGCCCGCGACGGCTTCGTCATCGCCGAGGGCTCGGGCGCGTTGATCCTTGAGCGGCCTGAATACGCGGCCGCCCGCTCGGCTCCCCGGGCGGCCCGCCTCATCGGTTACGGGGCGAGCAGCGACGCCCACCACCTGGTGGCCCCGCACCCCGAGGGGCGCCACGCCGAGCGTGCCCTGCGCGCCGCGCTCGCCGAAGCGGGGGTCTCCCCCGGCGACGTCGACCACGTCAACGCGCACGGCACGTCCACGCCCCGCGGCGACGCGGTGGAGGCGGCGGTCCTGGCCCGCGTCTTCCCGCACCGCCCGCCCGTCACCTCCGCCAAGGGCGCCCTGGGCCACACGCTCGGCGCGGCCGGCGCGATCGAGGCCGCCCTGACGGTCCTGGCCCTGCGCGCGGACCTCGTCCCGCCCACGGCCGGCCTGACCGACCCGGACCCGGCGCTCGACATCGACGCGGTCGCCGGCACAGCCCGGCCCCTCGCCTCGACCGTGGCTGTCAGCAACTCCTTCGGCTTCGGTGGCCACAACGCGGTGGTGGTCCTGGCCCGCGACTGAACTGTGTCCATGTGCGTTCACACCGCGACAGTCGCTCGGCACAGGCCACCCCGTAGCCCGCCGCAGGTGATGGGCGAAACATTCGAGCGCCTGTCGAGCCGTGGCGGCGGGTTTGTTGTGGGTGAATCCGTGCTCGGCGTCGGTGAAGCACCGGTGGGTGACGTCGACGCCTGCCGTGGTGAGCCGGGCGGCGAAGCGGTCGCTCTCCACGGCGATGGCGTCCAGGCCGCCCGTCATGATCAGCGTGGGCGGGAACGGTGCCATGTCGGAGTCATGGCCGGTGAAGCCAGTGGAAGTTCGCGTGCGTCCGGGTCGGCGAAGTAGCTGCTGTACATCAGCTTGATCAGCCAGGGTGCGACCGCGGGGTGACTCTTCGGTGAGGTGCGCCGGGACGGGGCCAGGGTCATGTCGGTGGCGCCATAGGCGCTGATCAGGACGATCGGCATGAACTGGGCGGTGTCCCGGGCTTGCCGGCAGACGTCGATGGCCAGTTTGGCTCCGGCGCTCAGGCCGCCGACGGCGATGCGTCGGCTGCCCCAGCCGCAGTCGGAGCCACGCCGGCGGGCCCTTGCGGTGACGTCCTAGGCCTGCTCCTCGGCGACGGGACCCCGAGACCATGGCTGCGGTGACCAGGCCGACGATCAGCGGGATGACGTAGAGGCCTGCGGTGAAGGCGGACTTGTGCTGGACGCTCTGCAGGAACATCGGAACGTAGAGCATGCCGACGAAGACGAAGAGGACGAGCGTGGCGAGGAAGAACCGCAGGGAGGCCAGGTTGAAGACGCTGGAGCGGAACAGCCGCAGCGGTGTGATCGCCTGGGGCGCCCGGCGTTCGACGAGCACGTGGACGATCAGGCACAGCGCGCTCAGGGCGGTGAGGCCGAGGATGATGCCCGAGGCCCAGGAGTGCTCGGTGCCGCCCCAGGTGGTGAACAGCATGACCGCGGTGGTGAAGACGAGACCGCCGGGCGCGGCAGGTGGAGCTTGGCGGCCACGGTGACGAAGGTCAGTACACCGGCGGCGAGCCCGACGGGGCAGCGGGCAGCACCTCGTCGGCGGGCCCGCTGCGCACACAGCGACCGCCCTCGAAGAGTGCGGCCTCTTCGGTCAGCGCACGTACCGCGGGCAGGTCGTGGCTGATGAACAGCAGCGCCGTCCGTGCAGGGGCGAGCAGGCGGGGCAGGGCGTCGATGACCCGTTCCCGGGAGACGGTGTCCAGGGCCGAGGTCACCTCGTCGCACACCAGCAGAGCCGGATGTGCCGTCAGTGCCCGTACCAGCGCGCAGCGTTGCAGCTGCCCACCGGAGAGCTGGTCGGGGTTGCGGTGCAGCAGGGCCTCGTCGAGCCCCAGGGCCGTCGCCGTCCCGATCGCCTCGGCCGTCGCCTCGCCGTCGCCCAGGCCACGCAACAGCCTTGACGTGTCGGCGAGTTGGTTCACGACCGGGCGGTGGGTCTCGAAGGAACCGGCGCTGCTCTGATGCACGTACTGGACAACGCGGCGCTGTGCCGCCGAGCGGCGGTCGACCCGGGCGGGGAGCGGTCTGCCGTCGTGTCGCACCTCGCCCAGCGTCGGTGTCGTCAGCCCGGCCAGTACCCGGGCGAAGGTCGTCTTGCCCGAGCCGGAGGCACCGATCAGCGCGGTGCGGCTGCCGGGCGGGAAGGCCAGCGACACCGGCCCGGCCAGAAGGTCGGAGGATCGGCGGCGCACGGCGATGCCCTCGGCGACCACCCCTGCGCTGCCCTGCGGAGTCGGGGTCCCCGCAGCCGGACCTGGTACCCGGCCCAGGCCGGTTCGGTGCTCCGCCGCCAGGAGTTCCCGCGTGGACCGATGGCGGACAGCGACGGGAGCCGCGTCGGACGGCGGCCCGGAACCCGGAGCACGGACGGTGGCGCCCAGTACGTCCGCCGTGGGCCCCTCGTCCACGGCTCGGCCGTGCTCCAGGACGACGACGCGGTCGGCCGTCTCACGCACCGTCGGCAGGTCGTGGCTGAGCAGCAGCACCCCCCTCCCGTCATCCGCGAGGCCTCGCACCGTGTCTGCCAGGGCGTGCGCGAGTGCCGGGTCCAGGCCGCTCGTCGGTTCATCGAGGACCAGCAGGCGCGCGCCCGTCACCAGGGCGGATGCGAGTGCCACACGTTGTTGCTGGCCGCCGGAGAGCTGGTGCGGGAAGCGGCGGCGCACGGCGTCCCACCGCAGGCCGGCCAGGTCCAGCGCCCGGCCCGCGGCCGCTTTGCGCGCGTCCCGTCCGACGTGTGCGAGAGCGGCCAGTTCCATGAGGGCGCCTCCGGTGCGGCGGACCGGATCCAGGACGCTCTCCGGGTGTTGGGGCAGGTGAGCGGCGTACCCTGCCCGAGCGGTACGCCGTCGGTCGGGCGTCAGGGGCATGAGGTCCGTACCCGACAGCAGGACGCGCCCCGCCAGCCTGATGCCGCCGCGCGAAGCACCGAGGGCGGCCAGCCCCAGCGTGGTCTTGCCGCTGCCGGACGGACCGACGACAGCGACCACGGTCCCCGCGGGAACGGTCAGCGTGACGTGGTCCAGCAGAGGGTGCGGCGCTGCGTCCGCGCAGGCGGAGACGTCCAGGATCTTCAACAGCGGCTCGGTCACCGGCTTCTCCTCCTGCGGGCCAGGGTGCGGTCGACGAGCAGGTTGCTGCCGACACACAGCGCCGTCAGCAGGCCGGCGGGTACCAGGACGGCGGCGGGCTGCGTGAACAGGGCATCGCTGTTGCGCTCGATGAGAACGGCCCAGTCCGGTGAGGAGGCGGGCAGGCCCAGGCCGAGGAAGTTCGCGGAGGCCAGTAGATACAACACGACGGAGAACCGGCCGGCCGCGTCCGTGGCCAGTGGTGCGGCCAACTCCCGTGCCAGATGCCGCAGATGGATGTACGCCCAGCCGCGGCCCTGCATCCGCAGTGCCTCGACGACCGTACGGGCGCCGGGGGCAAGTGCGGCTCCGCGGACCAGGCGGGCCACGGCCGGTACCTGGAGCAGTCCGGCGACCGTCAGCAGCCAGTACCAGTCGCGGTGGCCCGTCGCGGCCAGGGTCATCAGCACCAGTAGCCCGGGGAAGGCGAGCAGCAGGTCCAGGGTGCGCATCACCGTCTCGTCGAGGGTGCGCCGCGGCCCGGCGGCCAGCAGGCCCAGGGGTACTCCCGCGATCATGCCGATCAGGAGGGCACCAAAGGCGCTTCCCAGCACCGAGGCGCCACCGTGCAGAACGAGTGACAGCACGTCCCGCCCCAGGACGTCGGTACCGAGCGCATGCCCTCCGCCGGGCGCTTGCGAGGGCAGCGCGTCCTCCCGCGGAGCCGTGTCCCCGGCCACCCACGGACCGATCAGAGCCGTCGCCACCGGCACCGCGAGGAGGACCAGAGCGGTCCAAGGGCGGCGGGCCCGATCCCTGCGCAGGCCGGTGGTCACGGGCAGGGGCGTCATGGGGCCATCTCCCGTCGCGGTGCCAGGCGGTGGGCGACCAGGTCACCGGCGAGGTTCACCACGACCGCGGTGCCGGTGAACAGCAGCGCGTACGTCTGCACTTGTGGGAGATCGCGGTTCTGCACCGCCTCGACGAAGCCGTTGCCGAGTCCGCGGAATCCGAAGACGGCCTCTACGAGGACGGCGCCGCCCAGCAGTCCCTCGACACAACGGGCGTACTGCTGGGCGGCGGGGCCGAGGGCATTGGGCAGCACGTGGCGGAGCACCACTGTGCGCTCGCGTACGCCGAGCAGTCGCAGGTGTTCGGCCACGGGACCGTGGCGCTCCCCTGCCACTCCGGCGCGTATCTGCCGGGCCAGATCGCACAGGTGCCGTGCGGTCAGTACGACCACGGGAAGCACCAGCACGGACGGCTCCCCGAGCAGCCCGGCGGTGTCCATGCCGACGGCGGTGGCGGGCAGCAGTCCCGCCGCCAGTGAGACCGACGCGACCAGGAGCAGCGCGAGCACGAACTCGGGCACGGCGTGCAGCAGAACCGTGACCGTGTTCAGGGCCCGGTCGAGGCGGCTGCCCTCCCGCAGCCCCGACACGGTTCCCAGCAGCGGTGCCAGCACGGTGACGAGGATCAGCGCGGGCACGCCGAGCAGCAGCGTCACTCCGCTACGGCGGCCGATGTCGTCGCCGACCGGCAGCCCGGTCGTCAGCGAGTGCCCCAGGTCGCCGGTGAACAGGTGGCCGAGCCAGTGCCCGAAGCGGGTCCAGGCCGGTTCGTCGAGGCCCAACTGCTGCCGCAGAGCCGCTACTTGTTCGGGTGTGCCGAGTTCGCCGCGCAGCACGTCGGCCGTGTCTCCGGGCAGGAGCGCGCCGACGGCGAACACGGCGACCAGCACCACCAGGCACTGCAGGAGCGCCAGCAGGGAGCGCCGCAGCACGTAGGCGCGCACGTCAGGTGAGGCGGACCCGGTCGAAGCGGGCCCAGTCGTGCGAGTTGGGCGGCGCGGCCCGCAGACCACTGACCGACCGGCTGATGGCGTCGTTGGCGTCGGAGAACGCCCACACCAGGAGCCCGGACTCGGCGCGGGCGATCTTCTGGGCGCGGGCGAGCAGGCTCAGCCGGTCCTGCTCGTCCCGGGTGGTACGGGCCCGGTCGAGCAGCGCGTCGAACTTCTCCGAGGCGTACTGGGTCTGGTTGCGGGCAGCCCCTCCCCGGACCCGCTGCTGCAGGAAGTCGGAGACGGGAAGGGTGGAGCTGGTGTTGAAGGCGGCGACGCCCTTGGTCCTGATCTCGCTGAAGTACGTGCTGGACGCGCGGGTGTTGGCGGTCAGCCTCAGCCCGATCTCCCGCAGGTTCCGTGTCATCAGGTCGGCCGCGGGTTCCCATGCCGCGTCGACCGAGCTGGTCTCCACGGTGAGGTGCAGCCCGTCCGCGCCGGCCTCCTTCACAAGCTTCCTCGCCGTGCCGACGTCCCGTTCCCGGGGCGCGAGGCCGTCGGGGTAGCCGCGCAGGCCCACGCCGAACAAGTCGTTGCCGACCTCGCCGTGCCCGGCCAGCGCGATACGGACCAGCGCCGGCCGGTCGATGCCCAGTTGTACGGCGCGTATCAGCCGTGGATCGGTGAACGGCTCACGGCCGGTGCGCAACAGGAGTTGCTGGGCGGTGGCGCGCTCGGCGGTCAGCAGGCGGGTCGAGCCGTCCTTCTTCAGCCGTTCCACCGAGGCGCCGGCCATGTCGGCCGCGTAGTGCACCTGCCCGGACAGCAGGGCGTTGAGCCGCGCGGACTCCTCGTTCGCGGGGACGATCTCCAGTTCGGCGATGTGCGGAGCGCCGTCCCAGTGGTCCGCCCAGCGCCGGTAGCGGGCGGTGCCGCCGGGGGTGAACGACACGTAGGTGAAGGGACCGGAGCCGATCGGCTCGCGGAAGTCCGTCGTCCCGGCGGGGATGATCTCGGTGCCGGGGCCGGCGAACACGGTGGGGAACTCGAAGTTCGGCGCCTTCAGGACGAAGACGACGGACCGGTCGCCGTCCGCCTTGCTCGCGGTGAAGTCGATCGCGGAGAGCAGCACCTGCGAGGGCGAGCCGACCTCGGGGCCGGCGGCGCGCCGGTAACTGTAGAGAACGTCCTTGGCGGTGACCGGCCTCCCGTCGTGGAACCGGGCCGCACGCAGCCGTACCCGCCACCGGGTACCGGACGCGTCGCTCTCCCAGGACTCCGCGAGCCGCTTGCGCACCGACATGTCGTCGGCGTACGTGCCGAGCGTGTCGTAGAGGGCCTTGGCGCGGGCCTGGTCGACGAAGTTCGGGGCGACGTGCGGGTCGAGGGTCTCCTGCGAGCCGCCCGAGGTGAACGCGGCACGGAACCTGTCGCCGCCTCCCCCGTCCTTCGCGTCGCCGCCGCAGCCGGTGAGCAGTCCGGACGCGGCGAGCGCCAGGGCTCCTCCGGCGGCCAGCACGCCTCGCCTGCCGGGTTCCGGCCGGTGCCCCGGCCCCGTCCGGGCATGCGTCGTCACAGTCGATCCTCTCCGGGGTGTCCTCGCCCCTGACGTCAGACCGGCGACGGGTCAGTCTCCTGGCTTCCGGATCGTCGCTCGCCTCCGCCTTCCCGCCCGCGTCAACGGGCAGTGGCGTGCGGGAGATTCGCTCCCCGGTCACAGTGGCGGGACCGCGCCGGAATCGCACCGGCTTCCTGGTCCCCGTCGCCTTGTGCCCTCATTGTGGCGTACGAGGTGAAGGGCGCGGGAACCCGGTCGCCCCGGGCACCGTTCGGCACGGGGACCGGGCCCCCTGTGCGCGCCTCTCGCGACTCGGCACACAATGTCGATCAGCACGGTCCGGAACGCAGGACCGAGCAGTACGACACGAGAGACCGGCGGTGGCCCGGCCCGCCCCGGAGGCCCGCGAGAGGAAGCACCACCCCATGACAGCGACGCACCTTTCCAACTGGCACGCCTGGCAGACCAGTTGGGACCGCCAGCAGGAGTGGTACATGCCCGACCGGGAAGAGCGCTTCAGGGTCATGGTCGACACGGTCGAGGCCGTGGCGGGCCGCACGCCGCGCGTCCTCGACCTGGCCTGTGGCACCGGCAGCATCTCGGACCGGCTGCTGCGCCGGCTCCCCGACGCCGACGTCACCTGCGTGGACATCGATCCGCTCCTGCTGACCATCGCCCGCGGCCACTTCGCCGGGGACGAGCGCGTGTCCTTCGTCGAGGCCGACCTGACCGACGCCGCGTGGACCGCACGCCTCCCGTATCCGTCGTACGACGCTGTGGTCACCGCCACAGCGCTGCACTGGCTCGACACCGAGCCGCTCGACCGGCTGTACGGCACCCTGGCCGGCCTGCTGCGCGAAGGCGGGGTGTTCCTGAACGCCGACCACATGAAGGACGAGTCCGCTCCCCGCATCAACGCCGCCCTCCACACGCTGCACACCGACCGCCGGACACACCAGCGCCGCCACGGAGCCCTGGACTGGGCCGACTGGTGGGGTGAGGCGGCCCGCGATCCCCTCCTCGCCGAGGCGGCGGCCGAACGTTTCGCGCTGCTCGGCGATCCTCGACAGCCTCGGACCGACCAGCCGCGGCGCGATCGCCCCACCTCGACCCGGTGGCACATCGAGACGCTGCTGCGCCAGGGGTTCACCGAGGCACGCCAGGTGTGGTGCTCGGCGAGCGACGCGCTGGTGGCCGCGCTCCGCTGAGCTTCCGCGGTCCTGCTCCATGGCGGCCCAGGCGTCCGCGACCATCCGGGCGACGTCGCCGCCCCGGCCATCCGGTGCGCCCTCGGCTGGTCCAGCGACGGGATCACAGCCCGCTCCGGTGAGCGCAGGCACCACACGGATCGTGCGGTTGCCGGAGAAATCAACCAGCCTGACAACCTGGGCGGAACCATGTCACCGCAGGCTGGCATGCAGCTCCGCAGGGCCGCCGTGCGTGTACCGCAGAGAGCGTGGTGCGCTGCCGTCGACGTCCGTCACGCCCAGCTGTGCGCCCAGTTCGGCGCCGATGAGCGCCCTGCCGGAAAGGTCCATGAGCTGGTCCGACGCATACAGTGCGGCGATGACCCGGGTCAGGGAGTTGTTGACGGTGGGGCGGCCGCGAAATGGTCGTCGGCTCGGGCCGATCGCAGCGCGATTCTCGTGACCTTCTGATCGGCTGTGCTGATCTCGATCGTGGCGAGGGGATGTCCTCCCGGCGCGATGAGGTACACCGGTTTGTTGTTGACGGTGAGTCGGCAAGCCGACTGAATGCGATCGCGGAAGCGCACGGTCTCGGTGGCGATGTCGACAGCACCGATGACGGCGGTGCGGGCTCCGCGAGGCAGGAGCGCAGCGTCGGCGTCGCGGACGCTGTCGGGCGCGAGCAGTTGGATCATTCTGCGCGTATCCCCGGTTCGGGCCGCTGTCAGGAAGGCTTCGACGATCTGCTGGTCCGGTCGGCTGTTCCGCTCCGAGGCGTGCTGGGCGCCGCCGAGGCGTTGTCGGGCCCTGCTGGCGTGTTTCTTGGCACTGGGCACTGTCCCGCCCAGCACGTGGGCAACTTGGTCGAACGGCATGGAGAACAGGTCATGCAGGACGTACGCGACCCGTTGGGACGGGGTCAACTGGTTCAACAAGACCATGAGCGCCCGGGAGACGTCCTCTGTGCGGAGGAGTGCTTCGTCCGCGGCCAGTTCTGCGGCCGGGATGGCGTCCGCGAGCAGCGGCGCTTGGTTGCGACGGCGTCGGGCACGCAGCTCGTCCAGGCAGACCCTGGCGGTGACGGTCGTGAGCCAGGCCGACGGGTTCTCGATCGATGGTGAGGATCGGGCGGTCATGACCCGCAACCATGCCGTCTGGACGGCGTCTTGGGCGTCATGGGCCGAGCCGAGCATGCGGTGGGCAGCCGACAGCAGATGCGGTCGTGCGGTCTCGAATTCTTCGACCGTGATCGGCATGGGTGTCACCTTTCCGGGCTTGCGGACGTCAGGACGGTCGGTTCAACCCGTTCCTGTTCGCATCCCGAGGAGATGACAACGTCATGAGCCTACAGATGGTGCGGTTCCGCACCGACAGCGGCACGGCTGCCGAGGTCCGGTCGCAACGTGCGAGGGTGTTCGCCGCCCTCCACGCGGCATCACCCCGGGGCGTGGTCCACACGGCGTACTCCAGTGAGTCGGGGCCGGACTTCATCCTGGCCCTCGAGCTGGAGGAGGCAGCGGAGAATCCGTTGGTGGGACTGCCGCAAGCCGCTCAGCTGCGAGACCTGATCAGCCGCGCCGTGGGAGCGCCGGTTCGACCGGAACCGTTTGTCGTCGTGGGGTCGTACCACTCGTGAGCCACGTACTGTTCATCGCCACTGTTGGGTGCGTCGTCGCGAACGCGTTCATTGCGGTCGCGGACTACGTGCGGGCACCGTTCGTGCTGGCGAACTCCGCAGAGGTTCGACTCCCGCCGGCTGCGGTGCCGTACCTGGCGACCCTCAAACTCGCGGGCGCTGCCGGCCTTCTTGTGGGGCTTCTCGGGGTCCGTTGGCTGGGCCTGGCGGCAGGAATCGGCTTGACCGCGTTCTTCATCGGCGCGGTCCTGGCGCACGTCCGCGCACGCGTCTTCCACAACATCGCTTTCCCGGGCGGCTACTTGCTCCTCGCAGTCGCCAGCACCAGCTTCTTCGTGGGCCAACTATGACCCACGCCAACGGCCCCCTCTCCGTGGAAGGTCGCCGCCGGTTGATCGATCGCTGCAAAGCGCGTCCGATTGCGCACATCGCCGCCGAGATGGGCATCTCGTGCGGCATCGAGGACCGGTCAAGCAGCCCGGGGCCGCCGTGCTTTCGCCAGTGGTCCACTCACTTGCATGCGCATGCGCGGGTGGACCCGGACGGCGTGCGGGCGAGGGCCGTCACCGACGCCATGCGCGTTTGCCGATCACCGGCCCGTACCGGCGGCTGGTCGCCGCGGTCGCCGTGTCGAACGAGCCGGGCCGAGGTCGGCGGCCTCCTGGAACAGGCAGGTGAGGCAGGCCGGCTTGCTCGTCTCGCCTCGATAACGGCCGGCGGCGGTCCTGGCCCAGCCGCTGCCAGAGTCGAAAACGTGTGGCTGGAGGGTTACCACGGAACGTGTGGGTTGTCTCCACGTGATCGAGAGTGTGGGCGGACGAGTTGTCGCCGATGGATACGTACTCGCTGAGCTCCTGGGCCGTGGCGGTATGGGCACTGTGTGGCGCGCCTGGGACCATCTTCTGCAGCGTGCCGTAGCCATCAAGGACCTGCACGCCGTCGGGTACGGGCAGGAACAACAGACGTCGATGCGGCGTGTCTTGTCCGAAGCGAGGGCGATCGTCTGAAGGTGCGCGGCCCATTACCGCCCGCTGAGACCGCACGTGTGGGTGTCGAAGTGCTTGCTGCTGTGGAGGCAGTCCACTCCGTGGGGGCTCTGCACAGAGATGTGAAGCCTGCCAATGTGCTGATGCGGGCGGACGGCAGCGCCGTACTCACTGATTTCGGCATCGCAGCCCTGTCCGACAACGCGGGCCACACAGCCACGGACGGCGCGGTCGGCTCGCTGGACTTCATTGCTCCCGAACGCCTGCGAGGGCAACCCGCGGGGCCTGCCAGCGACCGGTTCTCCCTCGGCGCCACACTCTGCTGCCTCGCCACCGGCAGCGCGCCCTTCGCCCGCCCCGACGCGACCGCCACCATGCACGCCGTGGCCTTCGAACCACCCGCCATCGGTACCCAGGCAGGGCCGCTGCGCCAGGTCGTTGACGAGTCGTTCCGGCAGGTCGCGCCAGGAGATCCCGGTGCGGATCTTGTAGACCATCCCGTCGATGACCTGCCGATCCTCCACGCGCGGACGGCCTGTCGCGGCCCGCGGTATGAGTGGAGCCGGCAACTCCCGTTCCTGATCGGGCAGTTCATGGCGACGTATGACCTCACCGTGATCCACCAACTTGATGATCTTTGAATACCGACCCTGGTCACTCCACCGGTCGGCAGCGGGCACAGCGGACTGGGGGTCGCTCCTGGGGGACGAGGTGTACGCACCGAGTCCGTGTGCGGGTGATCAGCGGCATATTCCGGGCCGCCGCACTGCTTCCGGGGGCTTCCGTGCGGCTGTCACGGTCGGCCGTCCGGGCCGTCCGCGATCACTCGTGTGTAGCCGCCCGCCGAGCGCAGCTCGTCCAGCGAGCCGGCGAACCGTTTGCGCCCGTCCTTGAGCACGACCACGCTGTTGCAGCAACCCTCCACGTCCTCCATCAGATGGGTGGCCATGACGACCGCGGTTGTGGCGCTCAGTTCCTTCAGCAGCAGGTGCAGTTGATCGCGCTGTGCTGGGTCGAGGCCGTTCGTCGGCTCGTCGAGGAGCAGGAGTTCCGGCCGGTTCACCAAGGCCTGAGCGATCCCGACGCGGCGTTGCATACCGCCGGAGAGGGAGCGGTACTTCACGTCGATACGGGCGCTCAGGCCGACCCTCTCCACCGCGCACTCCACCGCCGATGCCCCTGTACGGGTGGGCATGTCCTTCAGCCAGGCGGCGTAGCCGACACACTCGCGGACCGTGAATCCGCGGAACATCTCACACTTCTGCGGCAGATAGCCGAGCCTGCGGCGGATCTCCCGCCGTTCGGCGGCGCGGCCGGGATCCCTGCCCAGAAGCCTGAGTTCACCTTCGGCCGGACCTGTCGCCGTCGCCAGCACGGCAAGCAGTGAACTCTTCCCAGAACCGTTTGGACCCAGCAGACCGTGGACGCCGTGGGGCAACTCCAGATAGAGGCTGTCGACCGCGGTGGTGCGCCGGTGGCGGACGGTTACTCTGCGAGCGCTGATCATCGGGACCTCAAGTCGTCGAAGGACTCACGGCGGAGGGTGAGGAGAAGGGTCAGTACGCCCGCGGCCAGCGCCCAGAGGAACTGGGAACCGAAGTTGAGAAGATCCATGAGGACTTCGAGAAGGACAGGGCGCCAGGAAGTGGCCTGCCGGTCCGGCCGTACGGACAGCCGGGTGAGGGCCGAGACTCCCAGAAACCACGTGATGGCCACCGCGCCGGCGCCGAGCAAGCAGCCGATGTAGGAGCTGAGAACGAGCGTGGCGAGGGTCAGGGTCAGGCACGGCATCAGCCAGGCCGCCGCCCAGAGCGAGCCGCTCAACCCGGCCAGGCCGGCGGCGGCGAGCAGTGGCAGAGAGATGGTCAGGACGACTCCGGTCCGCAGGAGCAGCAGTCGCAAGCCTCCGGCCGGGGTCGTACGGACGACCGGCGCGAAGGGGTCGGCCTTGCCGCCGTAGCTGACGGCGACCCATACGAGGGGCAGCAGCGGGGCGAGCAGCAGCAGGAGCACCAGGGTGTCCTCCCGGCCGGCGACCCTCCCCAGCCAGACGCCGGCCGCGCATACTCCGGATACGGCGAGCAGCCAGGGCCACCGCAGGCCGGGGACGGCTCGCAGCCACACCGGAAGAAGCTGACGTGGGTTCATGACGACCACCGTGGGGTGTTGGGCATGTCGGGCAGCGATTTCCCGGACCACACGGCCTCGAGGTACCGGTCGAGCCAGTTCGCGCTCTGCTTCGGAGGAAGACCGTCCAGGACCTGCACGAGATGCCGTTGTTCCTCTCTGTAGAGCACGCTGTCCGGTGAGGCGCCGGTCAACCAGGCGAACACCGCTCCCTCCAGAAGCCCTGTACAAAGATCCGGGCAGGCGATGTCCCTGGTGAGGGATCTGGCATCGGCGGAGAGCTCGATACCGATGACCCGTGGGCCTGTGTCGGCCGGGTCGTCGTCGGCCCCCCAGTCTCTGTAGCGGTAGCTCTGGTCGCTCACCACGTAATAGGAGGGGGCACTGCGCACGCCTCGTAGCTTTCCGGCCAGCCGGTCCACCTGGGGTTGGAGACGACGCCGCGCGCCTTCGTTCTCCTTCGGCAGGCAAAGAGCGGCCGCTCGTCCCGTGCATCGCATCTCGGAGGCGTTGACGGCTGAGATGGCGGCACTGCCCTTCTGCGTCAGATTCAACCCCAGTGCCGCCGTGCCGGCCACCGCCACCAGCACGACGGCCGTCTTCCAGCAGCGGGCGCAGAAGCTGACGGCGGCCGCCGCGACGACGGCGAATATCAGGACCCTGCACCAAGGCAGCCACAGCTGAGGGTGGACCGGGACCCAGCCGGACGTGCTGGGCGGAAGCGCGTCCCCGGTGTAGTTGATCTCTACAGGATGGGTGATGGCCAGCCACCAAGAGCTCTGCCCGAACAGGATCAAGGCCGTGACGAGTACGAACGGAATCACCGGGAGCGGGACGGCGCGGCCGGCCAGGTGGGCGAGGCACGAGACGGCCACGATCGACGCCGCGTCGACGGTCATGGCGTCGAACGGCGGGCGGTGGGACGGCTGTCCCGCGTATGGCCACACGAGCACGGCCAGGACCGCCAGCAGGTATCCGGCCAGTGGCCACAGGACGCCTGAGGCAAGCCATGCCAAGCGCTGGGGCAGAACTCCGCGAACGGCTGTCGCATGGATCCACTCGACTCCGCTGCGCACCTCGGCGCCGCCCTGCCAGCTCGCCAGGAGCACGGCGGCCGCCCCGCCGTAGCCGCAGGCCGCCTCGTGGAGGTTCTCGCCGATCTCGATCCACCGATGCGTGGACTGGGTCACGGCGAAGCCGACGATCAGAGCCGCCACGGTCAACGACACCAACGGGCCCGCCTGGCGCCGGAGATTCGCCCGGAGTACCAGTGCACCGGGTTCCCACCGTGCTGCATACATGACGTGGAGGACCGTTGCCGCCGTGCCTGCGGTTGCGGGTGGTGAGGGGCGTGACGGGGTGAAGTCAGGCGCACGAGTCGCACCTGGGATCCGCCTTCAAACGGACCTTGCCCAGAGCAGGAATGGCACCAGACTGACCGCCTTTTCGTAGGAAGTGGCGGTCTTGTCGTATCCGGTCCCGATGCCTCGGAAGCCTGTGAGCCGCGTTTGCGCAGGTAGGCGCGGAAGCCGCGGTCCTCGTGGCGCCCAGTGCTTGACACCACCCGCCCATCGATACTGACCTGGGACCACCGACAACGGATCCCAACGCCTGACGATCCGTCACCACATTCAGCGTTAGGTCAGCTTTGGGTCAGCATCAGTACCGCCCAGCCCCGCCGTCGACCGCCGGGGACCGCCAAGATCCAAAACTGGTTACACCCAATCTGAACAGGTAAGACACAGGTCAGAGCAACAACCGCTAACGTCACTCGGAGGTACCAATGAGAATGTTGATCAACGTGGCCGAGACCGTCGTCGCCGACGCCCTGCGCGGGATGGCCGCCGCCCACCCCGAGTTGAACGTCGACGTCGACAACCGGGTGATCCTGCGCCGGGACGCGCCGGTCGCCGGCAAGGTGGCGCTGGTGTCGGGCGGCGGATCGGGGCACGAGCCGCTGCACGGGGGTTTTGTGGGGCCGGGAATGCTGACCGCGGCCTGTCCCGGTGAGGTGTTCACGTCACCGGTGCCCGATCAGATGGTGCGGGCAGCCGCCGCGGTGGACAGCGGGGCGGGCGTCCTGTTCATCGTGAAGAACTACACCGGTGACGTGCTCAACTTCGACATGGCGGCCGAACTCGCCGAGGACGAGGGCATCCAGGTCGCCAAAGTGCTCGTGAACGACGATGTCGCGGTGGTCGACAGCCTGTACACGGCCGGGCGGCGCGGAACCGGCGCGACACTCTTCGTGGAGAAGATCGCGGGCGCCGCCGCCGAGGAGGGGCAGCCGCTGGAGCGGGTCGAGGCGATCGCCCGGCAGGTCAATGGGAGCGCGCGGAGTTTCGGGGTGGCACTGAGCGCGTGCAGCACGCCCGCGAAGGGGTCGCCGACGTTCGATCTCCCCGCCGGTGAACTGGAGTTGGGCATCGGTATCCACGGCGAGCCGGGGCGCGAACGGCGTCCGATGATGACATCCCGGGAGATCGCCGATTTCGCCGTCGACGCCGTCCTGGAGGACCTGAACCCGACGAGCCCCGTGCTCGCCCTCGTCAACGGCATGGGGGCGACCCCGCTGCTGGAGCTGTACGGGTTCAACGCCGAGGTGCAGCGGGTGCTCGGCGAGCGCGGGGTGCCCGTCGCCCGCACCCTCGTCGGCAACTACGTGACGTCCCTCGACATGGCCGGTGCCTCTGTCACCCTGTGCCAGGTGGACGAGGAGCTGTTGCGCCTGTGGGACGCGCCGGTCAGTACGGCCGGTCTCCGCTGGGGCATGTGACGGCCGACGCCCTCGTCAACGTATCTACCACGCAAGGAGATCATGTGCTCGACGCCGACTTCTTCCGGCGCTGGATGGCGGCGACCGCGGCTGCGGTGGACCGCGAGGCCGCCCGGCTCACCGAACTCGACTCGCCGATCGGCGACGCCGACCACGGCAGCAATCTGCAGCGCGGCTTCACCGCGGTGCGGGCCACCCTCGACAAGGACGCGCCCGAGACGCCGGGGGCCGTACTCACCCTCGCCGGACGGCAGTTGATCTCGACGGTGGGCGGTGCTTCGGGGCCGTTGTACGGGACGCTGCTGCGCCGCACCGGCAAGGCGCTGGGTGATGCCGCGCAGGTCAGCGAGGCGGAGCTGGCGCAGGCGCTGCGCGTCGGGGTGGACGCCGTGGCCACGCTCGGCGGGGCCGCGCCCGGTGACAAGACGATGCTGGACGCGCTGGTTCCGGCGGTGGACGCGCTCGACGGCGGTGACTTCGCCGCGGCGCGCTCCGCCGCGGAGCACGGCGCGGAGGCGACGACCCCGCTCCAGGCCCGCAAGGGCCGGGCCAGTTATCTGGGCGAGCGCAGCATCGGGCACCAGGACCCCGGTGCGACGTCGTCGGCGCTGCTGATCGGCGCGCTGGCCGAGGCCGCCGGGAGCACCTCGTGACCGCCCCCGACAAGGCGGTCGGCGTCGTGCTCGTGTCGCACAGCCGGGACGTCGCCGAGTCCGTGGCGCGGCTCGCCGCAGGGCTCGCCGGGGGCGGGGCCACCGCCCCGGTGGCCGCGGCGGGCGGCACGGAGGACGGCGGCTTCGGTACGAGTGCGGAGCGGATCTCGGCGGCGGCCGCGGAGGTCGACCGCGGCTCGGGCGTCGCGGTCCTGGTCGACCTCGGCAGCGCGGTCCTCACCGTGAAGGCGTTGCTCGCCGAGGGCGACGAACTCCCCGACGGCACGCGCCTGGTGGACGCCCCGTTCCTGGAGGGCGCGGTCGCCGCCGTGGTCTCCGCCTCCGCGGGCGCGGACCTGGACGCGGTCGTGGCATCGGCCGCGGAGGCGTACACGTACCACAAGGAGTAGGAGCCCGTCCCCGAGCGGGTTCAGCGGTCAGCCGGTGCGGCGGAGAAGCTTGCGTGCCGCCGCCCGGCCGTCCGCGGCCGCCGCGCTGCGGCTCTCGATGGGGCGTGCGGTCGTGCCGGGGAAGAGGACGTACGTGACCTCTCCGCCGGCGCCGCCGCGCACCGGGTCCGGGTCGATGCCGAGGCCGCGGGCCGCGGCGTACGACGCCTCGCCGATCAGGTCGCTCGGCCCGGTGTCGCCCACGACGGCGTACTGGATCCTGTCCCGGTGGACGAGCGCCGCGACGGTGCCGCCGCGGATGCCGGAGCGGGCGGGGTTCCAGACGCGGCTCGCGCCGGGCACGACGACGTACGGCAGCCGCTCGGCGCTCAACGGCCGCCCGTCGGACTGTGGTTGGGCCGTCGCGGGCTGGAAGAACGGGTCGGTGCGGCGGTTGCAGTGACGGCCCGCGCGGCCGTCGCAGTCGACGTCGAGGTCGGCCTTCCAGTGCACGGCGCCGCGCTGGGCACAGACCGGGATGTCCGCGCGGGCGCCGTTGTCGGCGCGGTAGCGGCCGTGGGAGATCTGCCGGCAGCCGCGCACGGCGGCGAGCAGGTCCGCGGCACGGACTTCGCCTTCCCGCTCGACATGCCTCGACGGTCTTGAGGGTCTGGAGAGCCGCGCGAGCCTGGAGGGGGTGGAGGCCTCGGCGGATGCCGCCGGTTCGGCCGACACGGCGGACGCGGTCGACAGGACCGATACGGCGGATACGAACGCCATCGTGTCCGGAGCTCGGGAGTCACTCGGACGGGTGTCCGCAGCGGGCAGGGCAGCGGGAGCGAGGAGGGCAGCGCCGCAAGCGGTGGCGAGCGTCAGGAAGCGGGAGCGCACAGCGAGATGCCTTTGGTCGGGGACGGCGACGGTCGGAACAGCGGCGGTCGGGACAGTGGACAGACATAAGCCCCCAATCCGTGCCCCTTGAGCGGCCGCCCCTATCAGTCCCGGCCGGACGGCCACGTACGCCCCCTTGATGAGGACCCGCCATCCGTGCCATACAGGTCCCTTACAGGTCTGTACCAATCCAGTTCGGAAACCATCCAGGTCGAAATCCATCCGGTTCGAGCGGAAAGGCACGCCCGTGCGACGCGTCCCCTCACGCACTCTGCTCCCCCGCGCGGCCTGCGCCGCCGCGCTGCTGGCGGTCCTGAGCGGCTGCGGCCTGTTCTCCGACGGCGACGACCCGGACGGTGGGCCGGCCCTGTCCGAACCGGTCGGCGTCACGGCGCAGGCCGGCAGCGCCACGTCCGTGCACGTCATGTGGAACCGGCCGGTGAGCACCACGGACGTCACGGGATACGAGGTGTACCGGGGTTCGGTACGCGTCAAGGAGCTGACCGCCGAGCAGCACATGGTGGACGTCACCGGCCTGCGCGCGAAGTCCCGCTATGTGTTCACGGTCCGGGCCCGCGGCAAGGACGGCTCCCTCGGGCCCGCGAGCCGCCACGTCACCGTCACCACCCCGGCCGCCGTCGCCGCGGACCGCTCCGCGCCGAGCCGGCCGACGGGACTGCGCGGGCACGTGGACGGCGGACGGGCGGTGTCCCTGACGTGGCGGAAGGCATCCGACGACAAGGGCATCGTCTCGTACGACATCTACCAGGGCAGCACGAAGATCCACAGCGTCGCCGGTACGCAGACACGGGCGCTGCTGACCGGGTTGCGGCCCGGCACCGCCTACAGGTTCGGCGTGCGGGCGCGCGACGCCGCCGACAACGTCTCCCCCGCCGGCGAGACCCTGCGGCTGACCACCGCGCAGGGCAAGGACGAGGGGCCGGGGACGGCGCCCGACGACTTCCGGGCCACGACTCGGCGTGCGGACGGCGCGTACTACATCGATCTCGCGTGGACGCCGCCGGACACGGGCGGCGATGTCCCGGCGTACCAGGTGTTCCTGGACGGGCGTCAGGCGACGACCGTGATGTGGGGCGGCAGCGCACCGTCCGGCGCGGCGAAGTACAGCTTCTACATCGGCAAGGACGCGGGCGCCCGGCACCGGGTGAGGATCCGGGCGCAACTGCCGGACGGGACGTGGGGCGCCTTCTCGCCGGAACGCGCGGTGACCACGCGAAGCTGACGGTGGCCGGGGCGGGCCAGGGGGCCGGACGACGGAACCCGTCACCTGCCCGGCCGCGGTCCGCATGCGCGCGCTGTCGTGCGCACGTTGAGTGTGCGTCAGGCAGCACGGGCTTTGCCTACTCGGGCGGGGCACGGGACGAACCGCCACCCGTGCCGCCGGAGAGCAGACATCATGCGCACCGCATCCCTTTTCGTTCGCCGCGGTCTCACCGTCGTGGCCGCGGCCTCGCTGCCGCTGACCCTCGCCGCGCCCGCCGCGTTCGCCCGGGACAACCTCGATGTGACGGCCAGCGGCTCCACGGTGACGGCCACGACGACCGCCTGCCCGAAGGGCGGCAACGCCTCGCTCCTGTCGCCCGGCCAGGCCGACTTCGCCCAGGGCAGACAGACGCCGCTCGCCTCGGGCAGCGCCGGCTGGCAGGGGCTCGGCTCGGCCACCTACCAGGTGGTGGTCGCCTGCGCCGACGGCTCCACGGTGGGCCCGGTGTCCGTGACCGTCACCGCGGGCTCGACCATCTCCGCGACATCCAGCCCCATCGGCGGCGTCCGGGGCGGGCTCGGCGGCGCGGCCGAGGACTTCGGCACGCTCACGCTCGCCGCGGGCGGCGCCCTGGTCGCCGCGGCGGTGGTGGGCGGCGCCTGGTACCTGCGGCGCCGTTCGCCAGGTCAGCGCACCTGAGCATCCCCCGGCCCCGCACGACGGCCGCCGCCCCGACCCCGGGGCGGCGGCCGTCGCACGCAGGGGGCCCTCTTGTCGGCGCGGCACACCCCGGCTTACCGTCCCGGGAGCCGTGTGATCGTCCGCGAACGTCCCTGGGGGCAGCGTGAGTTCAGGTCCGGTGGGGGTCGCCGTCGTCGGGGCGGGCGTGATCAGCGCGGAGTACCTGCGCACTCTGTCCGGTTTCCCGGACGTACGTGTCCTCGCCGTCGCCGATCTCGACGTACGCCGCGCCGAGGCGGCCGCTCGCGCCCACGACGTTCCGTTCGCCGGGGACGTGGACACGGTGCTGGCCGTGCCGGAGGTCGAGCTCATCGTGAACCTGACGGTGCCGGCCGCGCACGTCGAGGTGGCGGGGGCGGCGCTGCGCGCGGGCAAGCACGTGTACGGCGAGAAGCCGATCGCGCTGCTGCCGGGCGAGGCCGAGAAGCTGATCGACGAGGCATCGGAGCGGGGGCTGCTGGTGGGCAGCGCACCGGACACGTTCCTCGGCGCGGGGCTGCAGTCCGCGGTGCGGGCCGTGGCCGCCGGACACATCGGGGCGCCGGTCGCGGCGGAGACGACGGTACGCAGCCTGGGCCCCGAGGGCTGGCACCCGGACCCGGCGTTCTTCTACCAGCCGGGCGCGGGGCCGCTGTTCGACCTCGGCCCGTACCACCTGACGGCACTGGTGGCGCTCTTCGGGGGCGTGGATCGGGTCGCGGCGTCGGTGCGGCGGGCCCGCGAGGACCGGGTGGCCGGGGCAGGTCCTGGGGCCGGGCAGTCCTTCCCCGTCGCCGTCCCTACCCATGTCTCGGCGCTGCTCGACTTCGCCTCGGGGCCGACGGCGACGTCCGTGTTCAGCTGGGACTCGGCGCGCCCGCAGATCGGCTTCGAGGTCATCGGCACGGAGGGCACTCTGTCGGTGCCCGACCCCAACACGTTCGACGGTCCCCTGCTGCTGCGCCCCAACGGCGCGTCCGACTGGACCGAGCTTCCCGTGCGGGGCCGCACGGACGGCCGTGGCCTCGGCGTCGTCGACCTGGCCCGCGCTCTGCGCACCGGTTCCGCCCCGCGGGCCTCGGGGGCACTGGCACTGCATGTGCTGCAGACGATGGCGGCGGTGACGGATTCGGCGTCCCGGGGGGAGTTCACGCGGGTGGCGGCACAGGTGGCGCCGCCGACGCCCCTGCCTGCCGACTGGGATCCGACCAGCCCGGCCTTGTGAGGGTGCGGGCCGCGGGGCTCCGCTCCTCAGGCGTCGGGCGCGCTCGGTCCCAGCTCGTCCAACGTGCGCTCCAGCCACTCCACCCAGAACGTCTCCAGATCGAGCCCGGCCCGCAGCACCGCATGCTGCAAGCGGTCCGGCACCGTGTCCTTCTCCGGCGGGAAGTCGCGCTTCTCGATGTCCCGGTAGGTCTCCAACTGCAGCCGGTGCAGCTCGAGATGGCGGCGCAGCTCGGTGTCGATGCCGTCCGTGCCGACCACCGCGGCGGAGCGCAGCCGCAGCAGCAGCGGGTCCCGCAGCGTGCGCGGGTCCTGGGGTGCGGCCGTCCAGCGGGCCAGCTCGGCGCTGCCCCGGGGCAGCACCTCGTACTCCTTCTTCTGGCCGCGCGCCGGCACCGTGGAGGGCAGCGCGCGGATCAGTCCGTCGCGCTCCAGTCTGCCCAGCTCCCGGTAGATCTGCTGGTGCGTGGCCGACCAGAAGTAGCCGAACGACCTGTCGAAGCGGCGGGTCAGTTCGAGGCCCGACGACGGCTTCTCCAGGAGGGCCGTGAGGATCGCGTGCGGCAGTGACATGACGCCAGAGTAGGACAGGCTCGGCGGGTGGCCACGCGGCCGGCGGGCCCGGCCACGTGACCACCCGGTCTCAGAGGGCCGCGGCGACCTCGGTGCCCTGCTTGATGGCACGCTTCGCGTCCAGTTCGGCCGCTACGTCGGCGCCGCCGATCAGGTGCGGGGCGCGGCCCGCGGCGACCAGGTCGTCGTAGAGGGAACGCCTGGACTCCTGGCCCGCGCAGAGGACCACCGTGTCGACGGGGAGCAGCGACCGCTCGCCGTCGACGGTGATGTGCAGGCCCGCGTCGTCGATCCGGTCGTATGTGGCGCCCGCGACCATCGTGACGCCGCGGTGGCGCAGTTCGGTGCGGTGGATCCAGCCGGTGGTCTTGCCGAGCCCGGCGCCGACCTTGGACGTCTTGCGCTGGACGAGGTGCACCTGGCGCGGCGGGGCGGGCCGCTCGGCGCGCTTGAGTCCGCCGCGGTCGGCGTAGTCCATGTCGACGCCCCACAGGCGGAAGTACGTCGCCGGGTCCTGGCTCGCCTTCTCGCCGCCGTCGGTGAGGTACTCGGCGACGTCGAAGCCGATGCCGCCCGCGCCGATGACGGCGACGCGGTCGCCGACGGGCGCGCCGTCGCGCAGCACGTCCAGGTAGCCGACGACGCTGGGGTGGTCGACACCGTCGATGGCCGGGGTGCGCGGGCTGACGCCGGTGGCGACGACGACCTCGTCGTAGGTGTCGAGGTCGGCGGCTTCGACGAAGGTGTTCAACTCGACGGTGACGCCGTGCAGTTCGAGCTGCGCGCGGAAGTAGCGCAGCGTCTCGTCGAACTCCTCCTTGCCGGGGACCTTGCGGGCGACGTTCAGCTGGCCGCCGATCTGCCCGGCGCCGTCGAAGAGGGTGACGTCGTGCCCGCGCTCGGCGGCGGACACGGCACAGGCGAGCCCGGCGGGTCCGGCGCCGACGACGGCGACGCGCTTGCGGACCCTGGTGGGCGACAGGACGAGTTCGGTCTCGTGGCAGGCGCGCGGGTTGACGAGGCAGGAGGTGATCTTGCCGCTGAAGGTGTGGTCGAGGCAGGCCTGGTTGCAGCCGATGCAGGTGTTGATCGCCTCGGAGCGGCCGGCGGCGGCCTTGTTCACGAAGTCCGGGTCGGCGAGCATCGGACGCGCGAGGGAGACCATGTCGGCGGCGCCGTCGGCGAGCAACTCCTCGGCGAGTTCCGGGGTGTTGATGCGGTTGGTGGTGACGAGCGGGATGGACACCTCGCCCATCACCTTCTTGGTGACCCAGGTGTACGCGCCGCGCGGTACGGAGGTCGCGATGGTGGGGATGCGGGCCTCGTGCCAGCCGACGCCGGTGTTGATGATGGTGGCGCCCGCCGCCTCGATCTCCTTGGCGAGCCGCACCACTTCTTCCAGCGTCGAGCCGCCGGGCACCAGGTCCAGCATGGACAGCCGGTAGATGACGATGAAGTCGGGGCCCACGCGTTCGCGTACGCGGCGGACGATCTCGACGGGGAAGCGGACGCGGTTCTCGTACGAGCCGCCCCAGCGGTCGGTGCGCTGGTTGGTGTGGGCGACGATGAACTCGTTGATGAGGTAGCCCTCGGAGCCCATCACCTCGACACCGTCGTAGCCCGCCGCCTTGGCGAGTTCGGCGGCCCGCGCGAAGTCCTCGATGGTCCGCTCGACGTCGGCGTCACTCAGCTCGTTGGGAACGAACGGGCTGATGGGCGCCTGGATCGGGCTCGGAGCGACGAGGTTCTCGTGGTAGGCGTAGCGGCCGAAGTGCAGGATCTGCATGGCGATCCTGCCGCCCGCCGCGTGCACGGCGTCGGTGACCTCGCGGTGCTGCCCGGCCTCCGCGTCGGTGGTGAGTTTGGCGCCGCCGTCGTAGGGGCGCCCGGCCTCGTTGGGGGCGATGCCGCCGGTGACCATGAGGCCGACGCCGCCGCGGGCGCGGGTCGCGTAGAACTCGGCCATGCGTGCGAAGCCGTTCTGCGCCTCCTCCAGGCCCACGTGCATCGAGCCCATCAGGACGCGGTTGGGCAGGGTGGTGAAGCCCAGGTCGAGCGGGGCGAGCAGGTGCGGGTATCGGGTCATGGGGCCCTCCGTGCGCGGCGAACGTCGTCACTGTTGTAGACGACCGCGAGCTCCTTGTGCAACAAGTTGCAAAAGAGAGTTGCGCCACGCAGGCAAGCCTTACCAGCCCGTTGGCGAGGGCCCGTCGCCCGTCTCCCGAAGGCCTGCGACCCGACCTCCCATGGGCCTACCGCTCGTCGGCGACCTCGGCCACCCATCCGTACGGCAGCTCCTCACCGTCGATGGTCACCGCCTCCACGGTGTGCGTGCGCGGATCGATGTCGGCCTGCATCCCCTCGCCCTCGTAGCGCGGATAACCGCTCTCGCCGACGGCGCCGGTGGCGGCCACGGGCACGGACCGCAACGGGTTGCCGTGATCGGGGCGGCCCTCGGCATCGGTGAGGCGGGGCTTGAGGACGACGGTGTACCGGGCGGGCACCTCGGGCGTATGACTCATGTTCCGGAGGCTAGTGCGCGACACCTGACCCCGCCCGCTGTCCGGCCCTGGGTTGTAGAGTGCAACAAGCGCTTCGGAAAGGAACCCGCACGTGGCAGAGCCCGACCCTCCGGCCAACCGCGAGTCGGCCGTCGAGACCATCCAGCGGGAACTGACGTCCTTCGCCCGGCGGGCCAGGGCGACGGCGGCCCGCATGCACCCCGAGCTGTCGCTCGTCTCGTACACCCTGCTCAGCCATCTCGACGAGCGGGGCGGCTGCCGCGCCACGGACCTCGCCGCGCACTACGCGCTGGACAAGTCCACGGTCAGCCGGCAGGTCGCCGCCCTGGAGCGGGCCGGTCTCGTGATGCGGCGCGTCGACCCGGACGACCACCGCGTCCAGGTCCTGCTCCCCACCCCGGCGGGGGCGGAGATCCTCGCGCAGGTCACCGTCAGCCGCCGGCAGATCTTCGGGGAGCGGCTCGCGGACTGGCCCGCCGAGGACCTGGCGCGGTTCGCCGCGTACCTCACGCGCTACAACGAGTCCTCACACGACGACTGAACCCTTCGGACGTGACGTCCCACTCCTAAAGGCAACGGCATCGCCTTTAGGCGTGCGCCAGGAGTTCGGGCACTCGGGCGGCCCGGAACCGGGTCGTGCGGCGCAGCTGGAAGCCCAGCGACCCGTAGAGCCGGATCGCGTTCGCGTTGCCCGCGCCGGTGTGCAGGAACGGGGTCTCGCCGCGCTCTCTGATCCCGGCGGCGACGGCCCGTACGAGACGGCCCGCGAGGCCCTGGCCGCGCTGGTCGGCGTCGGTGCACACGGCGCTGATCTCGGTCCAGCCCGGCGGGTGCAGCCGCTCCCCCGCCATCGCGACGAGGACGCCCCCGCGCCGGATGCCGAGGTAGGTGCCGAGCTCGATCGTGCGCGGCAGGAACGGGCCCGGCCGGGTGCGCTCCACCAGGTCCAGCATCTCCGGCACGTCCGCCGGGGTGAGCCGGACCGCCTCGGGGTCGTGCGCCGCGTCCACCCGCACGTCGACGAGTTGCACGCCCGGGATGTCCTGCGTCAGCTCCCAGCCCTCCGGCAGGGTCCGGGTCGTGCCCGGCAGCGGCACCTCCGCGCCCGGCCCGGCGAACGCGGCGAGGTCCGCCCAGTCCTCGGGCCCCGGATCATCGGGCAGCGCCAGCCACGGCGAGACGTCGAGGGGGTAGCGCAGCACCCGGCCGCGCCGCTCGGCGAGATGAGCGTGCGGCCCGGTCAGCGCGGCGTACGCCGGGTTGTCGAGCGGATGGGCGGGCGTGCGTCGGCGCCCGCCCCCGGTGAGTTGCGTCTCGGTCATCCGGACCCTTCTCTCGTGACTCGGCCCGGGCTTCTCCCGGGCTGCGCGCCAGGCCGGCCGTGCCGCGCGCCGCGCGCCGCACCATGAAACCCGCAGGTCAGGGCCGTCATTCCCGGGCACGCACAGTGTTCATGAGGTCGCAACACGTTCATATGAACGCAATGAGCCCGTACGGTTCCGCGTTGCCCGGCGGTGATCGTCGTTGGCATGCTGGCGCGATGCCGACCACGCCACTGACCGACCGCGTCGAAGCCCTGCTCGCCGACGCGGCCACGCTGCCGATCGTCGCCGCGGGCGATCCCGTCCTGCGCCGCCCCGCCGAGCCGTTCGACGGGCAGCTCTCCGACACCCTGCTGGCCCGGCTGATCGAGGCGATGCGGGTCACGATGCACGCGGCGCCCGGCGTGGGCCTGGCCGCGCCGCAGATCGGCCTGCCGCTGCGGCTCGCGGTCATCGAGGACGCGGCGACCGTGCCGGAGGAGGTGCGCGCCGCGCGTGGCCGCGTCCCGCAGCCGTTCCGGGTGCTGATCAATCCGTCGTACGAGGACGCGAGCGGGCGCCGAGTCGGCTTCTACGAGGGCTGCTTGAGTGTGCCGGGTTACCAGGCCGTGGTCGCCCGGCACGAGCGGGTGCGGCTGCGCGCCCTCGACGAGCGGGGGCGCCCGGTGGACGAGGAGGTCGCCGGCTGGCCCGCGCGGATCGTCCAGCACGAGACGGACCACCTCGACGGCACGCTGTACCTGGACCGCGCCGAACTGCGCTCGCTGTCCTCCACGCAGTCGCAGTCGGCGGTGGAACGCTGGGCGCAGCCCACTCCCCGACTGGCCGCCCAAAGGCTGGGGTTCACCCTTCCGGAATCCGACTGACCGTCGACCCAACTGCGGCAAGTCACCCTTGACGGCGGCGAGTCGACCCGGCCCGGCGGAAGGCGCGTTGCCCTCCAGGCCCGGAGACCGGGCGTCGACCGGAAAGTCGTGTCACGACCCTTGACGCCATCCCGTGGCTGCCCCCACAGTGCTCGTTAATGCGCATTAGTAATGCGCATAAACAACGGGGCGGACAAGGGAGCGGCAGGCGTGGAACAACCGAGGAAGCGGGCGAAGCCCGGGCGCAGCCCGGCGCCCGCGGGCCGTACGTCGCGGCCCCGGCAGGCCGAGGTGGCCCGGCTCGCCGGGGTGTCGCAGGCGACCGTGTCACTGGTCCTGTCGGCGCGCGGCGACGGCAAGGGGCCGACGATCTCCGACGAGACCCGGCAGCGGGTCCTCGACGCGGCCCGCAGCCTCGGCTATGTCCCCGATCCGGCCGCCCGCCGGCTCGCGGCCGCCCGGAACAACCTGCTCGGCGTCTTCAGCTTCACCGCGACGTTCCCGACCGACGTGCAGCACTCCTACTACCCGTTCCTGGTGGGCGTGGAGCAGGAAGCGGCCGCGCGCGGCTACGACCTGGTGCTGTTCACCGGTTCGAGCAGCGGCGGGGCGGGCGCCACGGGCCCGGACGCGCTCGGTCGCGTACGGCTCGCGGACGGCTGCCTCTTCCTCGGCCGGCACGTGCCGCGCGCCGAACTGAAGCGGCTCGTCGCCGACGGGTATCCGGTCGTGCACCTGGGCCGCCGCGAGGAGCTGGAAGGCCTCGCCTGGGTCGGCGCCGACTATGTGAGCGCGAGCCGTGAAGTCGCCACGCATCTGGCCGGATTGGGGCACCATCGCATCGTTCTCGTACGCGAGGACGACGATGCTCCCGCTTCGACGGACCGCCAGCAGGGCTTCCTCGAAGGCCTCGCCGCGGCGGGCGTCGCGGACGGCCCCGACGCGGTACTGCGCTGCGCCGATCCGGGGCACGACATCACGCCGGAGCGCGTACGGGCCCTGGTCGCCGAAGGGGTGACGGCGTTCGTGGCCGAGGAGACGGACACCGGTGCCGCCTGGCGCGCGCTGAGCGCGGCCGTCCAGGAGGCCGGGCTCTCGTGCCCGGGGGACGTCTCCCTCGGGCTCCTCGGCAGCCCGCCCGCGGACCTGGCCGGGGGGCCGGTGCCGATGGGCTTCGACATCCCCCGGCACCGGCTGGGCGCGGCGGCCGTACGGCTGCTCGCCGCGCTGGTGGCCGGCGAGCAGGCGGACGAGCCGCTGGTGGCGTGCGAGTTCCGGAGCGGGTACACGGCGGCGGCGCCGAGCACCTGAGCACGTAAGGCAGCAACCCTCAACACGACACGAACACACGGCAGTTCAGGCACGACCCCAAGGAGCACAGTGATACCCGAACCGGACATCCTCATCGTCGGCGGCGGCCTCGGCGGGGTCGCCGCGGCACTCGCCGCCTGCCGTGCGGGGCGACGGGTCGTGATGACCGAGGAGACCGACTGGATCGGCGGCCAGCTCACGGCGCAGGCCGTGCCGCCGGACGAGCACCCTTGGGTGGAGCGGTTCGGCACGACGGCGACGTACCGGGCGCTGCGCGAAGGCATCCGCGCCTACTACCGGCAGTGGTATCCGATGCGGAGCGAGGCCCTCGGGCTCACGGACCTCAACCCCGGCGCCGGGCGCGTCAGCAAGCTCTGTCACGAGCCGCGCGTCGCCCTCGCCGTCCTGGAGGCGATGCTGGCGCCGCACCGGGCCTCCGGACTGCTGACCGTCCTGACCGGGCACCGGGCCGTGTCCGCCGAGTGCGACAACGATGTCATCTCCTCCGTCGCCGTGCGCGACCTGCGGGACGGAACGCTGCGCACCCTCACCGCCCGCTACGTCGTCGACGCCACGGAGACCGGTGAGCTGCTCGCCCTCGCCGACGTGGAACACGCCAACGGCGCCGAATCGCAAGGGGAGTTCGGGGAGCCGCACGCGCCCGCCGAGGCGCGGCCGGACAACCAGCAGGGCATCACGGTGTGCTTCGCGCTCTCGCACCACCAGGGCGAGGACCACACGATCGACCGGCCCGAGGACTACGACTTCTGGCGCTCGTACCGGCCCGATTTCTGGCCGGGCCCGCTGCTCGGCTTCGAGGCGCCGGACCCGCGGTCCCTGGAACCCGTGCCGCGCACGTTCGTACCGAACCCGGATCTGGATCCTCTCGCCGTCAGCGCGGACCAGAGCGCGGACGCCGGGGACAAGGAACTGTGGGGTTTCCGCCGGATCCTGGCGCGGGGGATGCACCGGCCGGGCTCGTTCGACTCGGACATCACGCTCGTCAACTGGCCTTTGAACGACTACTGGTTGAAGCCGTACATCGGTCAGGAGGCGGAAGCGCTGCGGGAGGCGCGGCAGTTGTCGCTCTCCGTCCTGTACTGGCTGCAGACCGAGGCCCCGCGCGCCGACGGCGGCACCGGCTTCCCGGGGCTGCGCATCCGGCCGGACGTGACCGGCACCGCGGACGGCCTCGCCAAGTCGGCGTACGTGCGCGAGTCGCGCCGGATCAAGGCGGTGACGACCGTCGTGGAGCAGGACGTCGCCATCGACGTCGTCGGCCCCTACGGCCGGACCCGCTACCGAGACTCGGTCGGTGTCGGCGGCTACCGGATCGACCTGCACCCCTCCACCGGCGGCGACTCGTACATCGACATCGGTTCGGTGCCGTTCGAGATCCCGCTGGGCGCGCTCGTGCCCCGGCGGGTGCGCAATCTGCTGCCGGCCGGCAAGAACATCGGCACCACCCACATCACCAACGGCTGCTACCGGCTGCACCCCGTCGAGTGGAACATCGGCGAGGTCGCGGGCGCGCTCGCGGCGCACTGCCTCGCCGAAGGCCTGGAGCCGCGGCAGGTGCAGGCCGAGGACAAGCGGTTCGAGGAGTTCGGACGGCTCCTCGACCGGTCGGGCGTGCAACGGCAGTGGCCCGACGTCCGCGGCTACTGACTCCCCCGCTCTCCCCGCCCCCCACGCCTTCAGCAACGTACGCAGGTCAACCAAGGTCAAACACCCGTCAACGCACAAGGAGGTGCCCTGACATGACCCCTGACCGTCGCATCCGCGTCGGCATCGACGTGGGCGGCACGTTCACGGACGCCGTGGCGGTCGACGCCGCGACGCTCGCCCTCGTGGGCCAGGTGAAAGTGCCCACGAGCCATCACCACGAGGACGGTGTCGCGCACGGCATCGTCGAGGCGCTCGAACGGCTCCTGGAACAGGTCGGCCGGACCGCGGACGACGTCACGTTCCTCGCGCACGGTACGACCCAGGCCACGAACGCCCTGCTGGAGGGCGACGTGGCGAAGGTGGGGCTGATCGGGATCGGCGGCGGCGCGGGAGCGGTGTTCACGCGCCGGCTCGCCGCGCTCGGCAAGCTCGAACTCACCCCGGGCAGGAGCCTGCCGCTCGCGTACGAGCATGTAGCCGACCCGTTCGACGCCGATGCCGTCCATGCCGCGGTCGTACGGGTGCGGGCCGAGGGGGCTCAAGTCCTCGTCGCCACCGAGCCGTTCGGAGTGGACCGGCCCGAGGGCGAACAGGCCGTGCTCGACGCCGCCCGGCCGACGGGACTGCCCGTGGCGGCGGCCCACGAGATCACCTCGCTGTACGGACTGCAGAAGCGGACGCGGACGGCCGTGGTGAACGCGGCGATCCTGCCGCGGATGCTGGCGACGGCCGATCTCGTCGACGCGTCGATCACCAAGGCCGGGGTGACGGCGCCCCTGATGGTGATGCGCTGCGACGGCGGCGTCATGTCGCTGGACGAGATGCGCCGCCGCCCGCTGCTGACGGTCCTGTCGGGGCCGGCGGCGGGCGTCGCCGGCGCGCTGATGCGGGAACGGATCAGCGAGGGAGTGTTCCTGGAGACCGGCGGCACATCGACGGACGTCAGCGTGGTGCGGCGCGGCAAGGTGGCGGTGCGGCACGCGACGATCCTCGGCAGGACGTCGTATCTCAACGCGCTCGATGTACGGACCGTCGGCGTCGGCGGCGGGTCCATGGTGCGCCTCGGCGGGGGCCGGGTGGTGGGGGTCGGGCCGCGCAGCGCGCACATCGCGGGACTGCCGTACGCCTGTTTCGCCTCGCTGGAGGAACTGCGGGACGCGCGGGTCGTGACGGTGCGCCCGATGGACGGCGACCCCGAGGACCATGTGGTCCTCGACGCCGCGGGCGGCCGGTTCGCCGTGACGATGACGTGCGCGGCGAACGCGCTGGGCCGGGTGCCGGAGGGCGACTTCGCGCGCTGCGACCAGGAGGTGGCCCGGGCCGCTCTGGCCCCGCTGGCCGCCACTCTCGGAACCGATGTGGCCGGTGCGGCGCGCGCCGTCCTCGACGCGGGTACCGCTCAGGTGAAGACGGTCGTGGACGCGATGGTCCGGGAGTACCGGCTCGACCGCGACACGGCCGTCCTCGTCGGCGGCGGTGGCGGAGCGGCCGCGGTGACCCCGCACCTGGCGGCGGACACGGGGCTCGAAGGGCGGATCGCCCGGCACAGCGAGGTGATCAGCCCGATCGGCGTCGCCCTCGCGCTCGTCCGGGAGCAGGTCGAACGCATCATCCCCGGAGCCACCCAGGAACAGATCCTCGCGGTGCGTGCCGAGGCCGAACGGGCGGTGGTCGCGCAGGGCGCGGCAGCCGACGGCGTCGAGGTGGAGGTGACGGTCGACCCGCAGACCAGCACGGTGCGGGCCGTCGCCACCGGGGCGACCGAACTGCGCACACAGGACCGGACGCACCGCGCGGACGACGCGGAGCGGCTGCGGGCGGCCGCGGCGAGCCTGAAGGCGCGCGAGGAGCGGGTCCGTGTGCTGGCGGGCACGGACGCGTACACCGTGTACGGCACCGAGGTGCGGCGCAGACTGCGCGCGGACCGGCGGCCGGTGCGGGTGGTGGACGCCGACGGTGTGGTGCGGCTCGGGGTGTCCGACGCGCGAGTGGAGACGACGACGGTGGGCGCGGCCGGTGAGGCGCTCGCGTCGCTGGTGCGGGACACCACGTCGTACGGCGACGGCGGCATGCGGGCGCCCGCGGTGCGGCTCCTGGTCGGCGGGCGGATCGCGGATCTGTCCGGCGTCCTCGAACCGGATGCCCTGCTGGCCCTGGCCCGCAGTGAGTTGCGCTCACGCGGCGCCGACGAGCCGGTGGTCGCCGTCGTGGAGTCCCGCACATGAGCGCCGACCACGACCTGGACCTCGCGGTGCGCCTCCTCGCGGGGACCCCCACGCACGAGCACCGCGATCCCCTGACGCTCCGTCAATGGGCATTAGCGGCACAGGACTTCGGGGCGTGCATGACGCCGGATCCGGTGCCTGTCCGGGTCATCGAGCGGGACGACGGGCTCGCCGCCGGACTGCTCGCGCGCTACCGGTCGAGACCGCCCGTCGTCGAGGTGTACGTCGACACGCTCGCCCGCGCCGAACAGCTCGTCGTCGAGCGCGGCTGGCGCCACTGGTTCCCCGAGGGGTCGGTGCGGGCCGCGGCGCTCGCGCACGAACAGGCCCACGCCTGGCTGCACCACGCCCACGTCCGGGCCGAGTTCAAGCGGGCACTCGGCCACACGGCGCTGCGCATCGGCCGGCGCCGCGTGTACGCCCATGTCGCGGGCGCCGACGAACTCGCGGCGCACGCCTACGCCCGCGCCGCCTGCGGCCTGGGCCGCAGTCCCCTGCTGCTCACGGAGGCGCTGGCCGCCGCCGCGTATCCCGAAAGCGAGAAGTGACCCATGGGTGTCGTCATTCTGCTCGTCATGGCGGCCGGTGTGGCCGCCATGCTCAGCCGCAAGCTGCCCACGGCGTTCGCGCTCGTGCTGCTGGCCGTGGTCATCGCGTTCGTCTCGGGGGCGCCGCTGACCGGCAAGGAGAGCGTCCTCGACACGGTGCTCCAGGAGGGCGCGCCCGCGCTGGCCGCGACGATGATCGCGATCCTGCTCGGCTCGTGGCTCGGCAAACTCCTGGAGGAGACCGGTATCGCGGGCACCCTGGTCCGCAAGATCGTCGAGTTCGGCGGCGACCGGCCGGTGTTCGTCGCGCTGGGTGTGCTCGCGGTGTCGGCGCTGGTGGGCACGGTGACGGGTTCGGCGCCCGCGGCGATGCTCGCCGGGCTGATCGGCATCCCGGCGATGATCGCGGTGGGCATTCCGAAGGTGACGGCCGCGGGGACGATCCTGATGGGCATCGCGGTGGGCATCCCGTTCGAGCTGCCGGTGTGGCAGTTCTTCTCCACGGCCCTCGAACTGCCGGTGGACACGGTGCGCGGCTTCATGGTGAAGCTGTTCCCGTTCGCGCTGGTCGCGGCGGTCGCGTACGTCCTGATCGAGTCGCGGCGCCGAGGTGTGGAGCACACGTGGTCGCTCAAGTCGGTCCAGGACAGGCCCACTTCACCCAGTCGCCGCAAGCTCCTCGGCGATGCCCCGTGGTACGCGCTGCTCACCCCGGTGATCCCGCTGGTCCTGGCCCTCGGCTTCGAACTGGCCATCATTCCCTCCCTGCTGGCGGGTGTGCTGTACGCGCTGGTGACGACGACGCGGCCGCGCGACATGAACCGGCGGCTGCTGCGCACGCTGTACGGCGGCTTCGAGGTGGCGGCGCCGCCCATCACGCTGTTCGTGGCGATCGGCATCCTGCTCGCCGCGGTGAAGCTGCCCGGCGCGGTCGACGCGCTGGAACCCCTCGTCAAGGCCGTCAGCCCGCAGAACGCGGTGCTGTTCGTCCTGGTCTTCACGCTGCTGGTGCCGCTGTGCCTGTACCGGGGGCCGCTGAACGTCTTCGGTCTCGGCGCGGGCATCGCGGGCGTCCTGATCGCCACCGGCATCTACCCGGCCGTCGCCGTCCTCGGCATGGCCACCTCGTACAACCAGGTCTTCGGCGTCGCCGACCCGACCAGCACCCAGACGGTGTGGAGCGCCCAGTACGCGGGGGTCTCTCCCCAGCAGGTGATGGTCAGGACGCTGCCCTACGTGTGGGCGGTGGCGCTCGGCGGGCTGTGCGTCACAGCGGCCACCTACCTCTGAACTCCCTTAGCACACAACCGACTTCAGGAGCCGATCATGCATGAGCCGCAATCCGGCCTGGACCGTCGTATGTTCCTGCGCACCAGTGCCGTCACCGGCGCCGCGCTCGCCCTCGGCGGGCTCCCGACGCCCTCCGCGTCGGCGGCGCCCGGCGGATTCCCCGACTACACCTACGTCCGCACACTGCTGACGCCGTCCCAGCTGAAGTACAACCCGACCGGCGAGATCATCTTCCCGACCGTACGCGGCGTGTACGACAAGTTGGCCTCCCCGCTGGGCCGTTACTACCTGTACTACGCGCCGCACGACGCGCCGGGCGGGATCTGCCTCGCGTACGGCGACTCACTGGAGGGCCCGTTCACGGAGTACCCGGCGAACCCGATCGTGTCGAACAAGTGGGACCCGCACTACTCGGTGAGCCATGTGTCGTCGCCGCACGTGCTGTGGAACGCGGACGCGAAGGAGTTCTGGCTGTACTTCCACGGGGAGAACACCACGACGCGCCTGGCCCGTTCCCAGGACGGCGTCCATTTCACGTACGACAAGGTCGTCCTGTCGACGTCGATGATGCCGTCGGGCACCACGGAGACCTCGTACGCCCGGGTCTTCCGGCACGATCTGCCGGCGCGCGGGGCGAAGTACGTGATGCTGTTCATGCTCAACAACACCACCAACCACCGTGACATCTGCTGGGGTTGGTCACCCGACGGCCGGACCTGGACCTTCGACGGGACGCCGCTCGTGCGCCACTCCGACGTCGGCGCGGTGAACGTCGGCGGCCCGCATCTGCTGACCCGGAACGGCTCCGCGTACGTCGTCTACAACAAGGACAAGGAGAGCGGCGGCGACCTCATGATCACCGAGGTGGGCACGGACTTCTCGCTCCGCAAGCATCTGGGCGTCTTCTACAACTCCCGCTCCGGGGCACCCGAGAACGGCCGCTCGGCGGCACCGTCGTTCGGCACGCAGGGCGGGGTGCCGTACATGGTGTACGAGGCGGGCGAGCGGCTCGCGGGCGCGATCGCGGTGGCGCGCGGATAGCGAGGGGGACGGATATCGCGCGGCAACGGCGGAACCACCGGAGCGATGGTCCCACCGCTGCCGTGCGCGGTGAGGTCGGGACACCAAGCGGGGTCTGGGCACGGCATCCCTTCCGCGCTGCCGGATGCGGGCGACGCGGCGATGACGGCGCGACTGGGCCCGTCTGCCGTGTGGCAGTTCTATCGCAGGATCGACGGGGACGGCAGGCTCGGACAGCGCGGAAACGCATGCGTTTTCCGGACTTTCTCATCCACAGGTAGTTATCCACAGAAACGCTTGTTCCCATAGTCGTCCACCGTTCCCCCGGGAGGAGACCAGATGACCCAGACAGCGTTCGACGCGGCCGAGCGGCATGCGTGGGCGGGACGCACCGACGCCTACGCCGACAGTTTCGGCAAACTCTGCGGGTATCCGGTACCCGAACTCCTTGATGCCGCCGGGGTACGGGAAGGCGTACGTGTTCTCGACGTGGGGACAGGGACGGGCGCGGCGGCCGTATCGGCGTACGCGCGCGGGGCGAAGGTCGCGGCCGTGGACGCCGAACCGGACATGGTGGCCCGGGCCGTGCAGGCAGTACCTGGGGCGGACGTACGGTACGCCCGTCTCCCCCACCTCCCCTTCGGCGACGGCGAGTTCGACGCGGTGGTCGGCAACTTCGTGCTCAACCATGTGGGCCGGCCCCGGGCAGCCCTGCGGGAACTGCGGCGGGTGACGCGTCCCGGCGGCCTGATCGCCGTGACGATCTGGCCCGGCTCGCCGACGGCCGGACAGGCTCTGCTGGGCAGGGCGGTCCAGGCGGCCGGTGCCTCTCGGCCCGCTCACCTTCCCGCGCTCGCTCCCGAGGAGGACTTCGCGCGCGACGAGGAGGGGCTCACCGCCCTGCTGGGCGAGGCGGGTCTTACGGATGCCGACTGCACCACCCTGGGTTGGGAGCACCGCACGACTCCCGAGGAGTGGTGGAGCGGCCCGGCCGCGGGAGTGGCGACCATCGGGCGGATCGTCACCGGCCAGTCCCCGGACGTGATCGCGCAGATCAAGCGGCACTTCGAGTCGCTGGCCGCGGAGTACGCGACCCCGAGCGGCGAACTGGTCCTGCCCCACACGGCCCTGCTCGCGTCGGGCCGGGCCTGAGCCCCCCATAATCCGCTGTTCCGGACGGTGTTCGTGCCCTACCGTGAGGCCCGATGACACTCCTGCACACCCATGACTACGGGGGCGACGGCCCTCAACTGGTTCTTCTGCACGGCTACGGCCGCTCCCACGCCGACTGGGCCGCGTCGGCCTCCCCGCTCACCGCCGGACACCGGGTCCTCGCCGTCGACCTCCCCGGGCACGGCCGCTCTCCCGCGGTCTCGCCCTGGACCATCCCCGCCGTGGTGCGGGCCACCGTGGACACCCTCGACGCGCGGGGCGTGCGGGAGGCCGTGATGGTGGGTCATTCCCTCGGCGGAATCGTCGCGGTCGAATACGCCCGGGCGCACCCGGACCGGGCCCGGGCCGCGGTGAATCTCGACGGGTTCTGGTGGGGCCGCGAGTTCCCCGGCGCCGGACGGGTCGGTGAAGGGCTGCTGGCCTCGGCCGGGGCCATCGCGCCGGCCGGGTACGTGGAGCAGCAGGTCAGCAACTCCGCGCGGCTCGGAATCACCGCCGATCGCGCGGAGGCCGCTGCCCGCGCGGCGGCACACCGGTTGCCCGACGGCACGTGGCGGACGCTGCCGGAACGGGCGGCGGCGCGGGGGATCCTCGACGAACTCCACCGGCTCGGGGCGCTCGGTGTCACCACATGGCTGGACGGAGTCGACGTCCCGCTGCTGCTGATCCAGGCGGGTCGACAGCCTTCACCCGCGCCCGGCACGGAGTGGTTCGCCGAGTTCGGCGCCCGGTTCGCGCGGGGAGTTTCCGAGCAGCTGGCCGCGCTCTCCCGGGCCCGGCGGTCGATCCGCGTTCAGCGGATCGACGCCACCCACGTGATGCACATGGAGAGCCCGGAGACGGTGGCGGCGCTGGTCACCGAATTCGTCCGCGGGCCGTCCTGCTGAAGCGTGCCGGTCACGCCTGCATGAGCTGCGGTTCCGGGAGCTGGGCGGGCGCCGCCTTCGGATGCCACAGCCTGGTGGTCCGCACGTAGCCGTAGACCACCGAGGACATCGCCAGGATGAGCAGGGGGCCGAACAGCCACGGGTGTTCGGCCATCCGCACCGGCAGATAGCGGTACAACACCAGCAGCGCGGCGAACACCGTCGTCCCGTAGGTGATCAGCCGGATCGCCGACCCGTCCCAGCCCCGTTCGAACGCGCGCATGACCGCTTCGACCGTGATCGCGAACACGACGCCGGCGACGAGATCCACGCCGTAGTGGTAGCCGAATCCCAAGGTGGCGGCGAGCGTGGCGACCAGCCAGAAGGCACCGGCGAATCGCAGCAGCCGGGAGCCCTTGCGGGAGTGGATGAAGATCGTGGTGGCCCATGCCGTGTGCAGGCTGGGCATGCAGTTGCGCGGGGTGATCTCGTCGAACGGCACGGGGTGCGGGGAGCCGATCATCTGCGGCGTGTTCGGCCACAGGTTGGCCACCGCCCAGCTTCCGCCGTCGGCGCCGTAGGCGAAAACCGGTCCGACCACCGGGAAGAGCATGTAGACGGCCGGCCCGAGCAGGCCTATGACCAGGAAGGTGCGCACGAGATGGTGGCCCGGGAAGCGGCGTTCGACCGCCACGTTGCGCAGTTGGTAGAGCGCGATGACGGCCGCCGCCAGCGGGAGTTGGCCGTAGACGGTGTGCAGTACGTGCTCACCGACCGGGCCGGTGGCCGCGACCGCCCGGCCCATCAGCCAGGACGGGTTGCCCAGCGCGTGGTCCGCGGTCGCCAGGTACGGGTCGAGCACCTCGGGGCGGGTCTCGGAGGTGATGAGCAGCCAGGTGTCGCCGGTCTTGTGTCCGGCCACCAGCAGCAGGCCGAGCCCGACGCCCTTCAGCAGCAGGACACGTTCGTCGCCGGTACGGCGCGTGACGGCGATGACCGCGCATCCCAGGATCACCCACAACGCGCCGTTGCCGAAGCTCAGCTGGGCGCCGACCAGCCACCGCACCAGCAGGAAGACGAGGTCGATACCGATCGCGGCGCCCACCGCGATGAACCGTTGCCGCCAGGTGAGCACCACCATCATCAGGGCCAGGCCGGCATACAACAGCGGCCCCGAACGGGGAGCGAAGATCACCTCTTGCGCCTGGTTGGTGATCGGCCCCGCGAAGCCGTAGTGCCGCGCGACGATCTCCAGGGCGACGAGGAACCCGAGGGTCACCACACCTGCCACCGTCCACAGCATCACCCATGGTCGCCGCCACACGGAGAGCGCGGTTCTGCATCGTGTCCGCGAAGGTATTCGCGCTGGTGCGTTCATCAATTATTCAGCCGTTTTGTTAGTTTTAGTAGATAGTTCGCCCTTCGTGCTAGATAACGAGGTTGTCTAGCGAAGCACGGGTGCTCAGGGCGACCACTGTGAGATCGCTGTGAGGTCCGATCATGTTATCGGAGCGATGCCGACGGGTTACGGAACGCGGCGTCATGGCCCGGTTGTTCGGCAAGCGGCACCGCACGGCGAAGCCCCGCCACGACGGGGGATGCGTGGCGGGGCCCCAACTACCGGGCGATGCCCGGCGTATGACTCCAATATGGCAGCGCTTCCCCGCCCGCGTACCCGGAATCGGATTTCCTCGGGTACGTCAGTGGCCGGCCGTGAGTCTGCCGCTGAGAGTCTCGTGGAGATCGGCGCTGGGCCGGTTCAGACCGATGATCTCGACGGTCTTGCCGCGCTGCGCGTACTTGGCCTCGATCGCGTCCAGGGTCGCGACGGACGACGCGTCCCAGATGTGCGCGCCTGACAGGTCGATGACGACCCGGTCCGGGTCGGTGGCATAGGCGAACCGGGTCACCAGATCGTTGGACGAGGCGAAGAAGAGCTCGCCGGTCACGGAGTAGACGACCTGGCTGCCGTCCGGGTCCAGGACCGCGGAGACGTCGGCGACGCGGGCGACCCGCCTGGCGAAGATGACCATGGCGGTGACCGATCCGACGACGACGCCGATGGCGAGGTTGGAGGTGGCGACCACGACGGCGACGGTGAGGACCATGACGGTGATCTCGCCCGCGGGCATCCGCCTGAGCGTCTTCGGGGCGACGGAGTGCCAGTCGAACGTCGCGAAGGAGACCATCACCATCACCGCGACGAGGGCGGCCATGGGGATGTCGGAGACGACCGGGCCGAAGACGATGCACAGCACCATGAGGAAGGAGCCCGCCAGGAAGGTGGAGAGGCGGGTCCGGGCGCCGGAGACCCGCACGTTGATCATGGTCTGGCCGATCATGGCGCAGCCGCCCATGCCGCCGAAGAATCCGGTGACGATATTGGCGATGCCCTGGCCGATGGACTCGCGGGTCTTGTTGGACCGGCTCTCGGTGATGTCGTCGACGAGCTTCGCCGTCATCAGCGACTCCATGAGACCGACGAGGGCCATGGCGAGCGCGTACGGGGCGACGGTGGTGAGCGTATCGAGCGTGAAGGGCACGTCGGGCAGGCCCGGCACCGGCAGCGAGGAGGGCAGTTCGCCCTTGTCGCCGACGGTCGGCACCGCGATCCCGGCCGCGACGGTGATCGCGGTGAGGACGACGATGGAGACCAGCGGCGCCGGGACCACCCTGGTGACCTTCGGGAAGAACACCAGGAGCAGCAGCCCGCCGACGATCAACGGGTAGACGGCCCAGGGCACGTCGTGCATCTCGGGAACCTGCGCCATGAAGATCAGGATCGCGAGGGAGTTGACGAAGCCGACCATCACGGAGCGGGGGACGAACCGCATCAGCTTCGCGACGCCGAGGGCGCCGAGCACGATCTGGAAGACCCCGGCCAGGATCACGGCCGCGACGAGATATCCGAAGCCGTGCTCGCGGTTGAGCGGGCCGATCACGAGCGCGACGGCGCCGGTGGCCGCGGAGATCATCGCGCGCCGGCCGCCGACGACCGAGAGGGTCACGGCCATGGTGAAGGACGCGAACAGGCCGATCGCCGGGTCGACGCCCGCGATGACCGAGAACGAGATCGCCTCGGGAATCAGGGCGAGCGCGACGACGAGTCCGGCCAGGACCTCGGTGCGCCACACCTTCGGATCGGACAGCCAGTCGGGCTTGAGGGCGCGCAGTCGCGCGACGGGAGAGAACGCGGGAGTGGACAAGAGGGGCAGTACCTGTCGATCGGGCACTCCCGGAGAGAAGGGCGTGCGGCAGAGCGCGGGCGGGCCGGACCGGCCCTCGCGGGGCCGGCGCGTCGGCGGACCGGGCCCTGTCATCCGCAACTCTACCCTAACGTTACGGTAGAGATGCGGGTCGCTCCGGGGTAGTGGAGTGGAACAGGACAACATGACGCACGGCGATGCGACTCAGGACAAGAGGACGAGGAAGGCGGGCGCGTGAGCGGCGGGCACATGCAGATCGGCGAGGTCGCGGCACGGACCGAGCTGTCGTTGCGCACCATCCGGCACTACGAGGAGACCGGGCTGGTCATCCCCTCCGCCCGTTCCCAGGGCGGTTTCCGTCTCTACACCGAGACCGACGTGGCCCGTCTGATGGTGATCCGCCGGATGAAGCCGCTCGGCTTCACCCTCGACGAGATGAGCGATCTCCTCGCGGCCACCGACCGGCTCGACGCCGACACCGATCTCTCCGACGACGTACGTGAGCAACTCATCGGCCGTGTAAGGGAGTTCGAGCAGACCACGCAGCAGCGGATCGCGGATCTGCGCACCCAGCTGGCCCGCGCGGAGGAGTTCGCCGACACCTTGGCCCGACGCCTGCCCCAGGGCTCTGCCCAGAACCTGTCCGAGCCGCCTGCGCCCGATCGGACGTAACCGTCGCCGATGGGCTCGCGACGGCCTTGCGGTGGCCAGAAGAGGCGGGCCGGGCGGCAGCCAGCGTTAATGGACGTGTGCGCGGTCTTTACGAACGAGGTGCCCGTCGGCCGAACCCGATCGAGCGGGCGGCTTTTATCACGTTTTTGGAGTTCGAGCAGCCGCGAGAGTGAAGGTGACGCATCCACGCGGCTGGCCGTTCGTTGGAGGGCACGCGCTCTCCCTTTGCTGTGCGAAACCCGCAGCCGCGACCGAAAGGGATCAGGGAGCCTCGGGCGGGCCGGCGGGGGCCTCCATCGACCTCAGAACGGTACGAAGATGAACAGCGACAAGACACTGGCAAGCGAAGCTCCGGCCAGCAGCACGGTGTTCGGGGCGCCCTGCTGGGTCAGCCTGTCCACGCGTGATCTGGGCGTCGCGCAGGACTTCTACCAGGCGGTGCTCGGGTGGGAGTGGCGCACCGGGAAGCTCGGTGACCAGTACCGGTTCGCGAGCGTGAACGGGGTGCCGGTGGCGGGTCTGTCCGCGGTGGAGAGCATGCTGCCGACGACCGTCGCCTGGACCCCCTTCTTCGCCGCGTCCAGCGCGGACACCACCGTGGCCCGCAGCCACGAGCGCGGCGGGACGACCGCGGTGGGGCCGCTCTCCTACCCGCCCGGCCGGGCCGCGCTGCTGTCCGACCGCGACGGCGCCGTCTTCGGGATCTGGGAGGGCGAGCTGGTGTCGGACTGGGAGAAATGGCGCCGGGCCGCGCCGACTTTCGTGGAACTGCACACCCGCGACGCCTTCGACGCGGTCATCTTCTACGCCGAGGTCCTGGGCTGGGCGTCCAGTGCCCCCGGCTCCTGCGACGTCCAGTACGAGGACGAAGAGGTGGTGCTGCGCAGCGGCGGCGACGTCGTGGCCCGCATCCACTCGGGCGCGGTGGAATCCGCGCCGGATCCCGCGATCCGGCCGCACTGGCGGATCCACTTCATGGTCGCCGACGTCGAGGCGTGCGCGCGGGCCGCACGAGACCACGGCGGCCAGGTCCTGGAGATCGCCCTCGATGCGACCGAGGCCGTACTGACCGATCCCGGCGGAGCCCGCTTCGTAGTGAACTCGAAACAGTGAACCCTGAACGGTGAAGTCAGGGCCGACTCCCCTGCGCCCGTAGGCCCACGGCATCCAGCAGCGCCCAGGCGGTGGCTTGGTTGGCGCTGATGACGGGTTTGCCGAGGCGCTCTTCGAGACGGGGAAGGGCGTCATAGGTGGGCAGGCTCGTGCAGCTGATGAACACCGCGTCCGCCCGGGGGTGGTCCCCCTTCACGACGGTGTCCACCACCTGCTGTTCCGCCACGGTGTAGACGTCCTCGACCGTGCCGAGTCCCAGCGCGGTGAGGGCCACGACATCGAAGCCGGTGGCCGCGAGATAGGCGGCGAGCAGACGATCGACCGGCTCCTGATAGGGGTGCACGACCGCGATGCGCCGCGCGCCCACGGCACGGAGCGCGTCGACGACCGCTCCGCTCGTCGTCAGCGCCTGCCGGGCGCCGTAGGACAGGATCGCCTCCCGCAACGCCCGCTCGCCGGTCACACCACCCGCGAAGCTGCACGCTGTGCAGAGGTACGCCACGGCCTCCGCTCCGCATCGGACGAGTTCGTGGACCGGCTCGGCGAGCAGGCCCGTCCTGCCGAGACGGGAGACGAGCTCCAGATTGTCCCGGTATCGGACCTTCTCGGTGGAGGTCATCGTCCACTCGGCGGCCGGCGGGAACCATCGGCACAGCTCCTCCTGACGTGTGAAGTCGTAGGAGGCGACCACTCCGATGTGTCGCTTTCCAGCGCTACGAGGATTCGGCCGACGCATGCCTTCGAGGCTAATGACCGTTTCCCCGGATGCGGCGGGACACCGGTCGGGGTGCCATGGGTGGAGACAGAAAGAGGTGTCTCGGACATGGCGCGTCCAGTGTGGAGCGGAACGCTGACCTTCGGTCTCGTCTCCCTGCCCGTCCAGATGTTCACCGCCACGGACAGCCACACCGTCCGCTTCCACCAGTTGCAGCGCGGCACGTCGGACCGTGTGCGCAACAAGCGGGTGAATGAACGCACGGGCGAGGAAGTGCCTCTCGACGAGGTGGTCAAGGCCTTCGACGACGGTGACGAGTACGTACTGGTCGAGCCGGCGGAGCTGGACGACATCGCCCCAGGCCGCTCGAAGGCGCTGGAGATCACGGGCTTCGTCGACCTGCGGGACGTCGAACCGATCTTCTTCGACAGGACGTACTTCCTCGGCCCCAAGGGCAAGGAGTACACCAAGGTCTACGCCCTGCTCGAGAAGGCGCTCGATGAGGCGGGGATGGCGGGGATCGCCACGTTCGTGATGCGCAATCACCAGTATCTGGTCGCGGTGAGGGCCGAGGCCGGGCTCCTGACGCTGCACACCCTCCACTGGGCGGACGAGATCCGTGACCCGCGGCGGGAGATCGACAACCTGCCGGGGAAGACGAAGGTCACCGACCGGGAACTGAAGATGGCGCGGCAACTCGTGGACACACTCCGTATCGAGTGGAGGCCCGAGGATTTCCACGACACGTACCAGGAACAGGTGAGCGCGCTCATCAAGGCCAAGCGGACCGGTGAGGCGGTCGGGAAGGCGGAGCCCCCGGCCGAGTCCACCAACGTCGTCGACCTGATGGACGCGCTGCGGGCGAGCGTGGACCGGGCGAGGAAGCCCTCGGGGCACGGTGGCAAGAAGCGCGCGAAGAGCAGCGGAACTTCGGACACGTCGCCTCGGCCTCCGACGCACATCCACGACGCCGCCGCCAAGCGCCGGTCCACCGGCGGGGGAAAGCGGGCGTCGCTCGGCACCCTGACCAAGGCCGAGCTCTACCGGCGGGCCACCGACGCCGCGATCCAGGGCCGTTCCTCCATGAACCGGGAAGAACTCGTCGAAGCCCTGCGCGGGACGCGGCGGCACAAGGCCACGTCCTGACCTGGTGGCAGTCTCCGCGCCCGTGGTCAGTCCGCGTGGGGCGACTTCTTCCGCGCCAGGCCGCGCAGACGCCGGTCCGCCGTGGTCACGCCGCGTCCGCGACGGGCGAGTCCCGCCCAGGGGTCCTTCTCCAGGCGGTCGCCGAGGTCGGTCACCGTCCAGCGCCGGGCGGTCAGCTCGGGGGCGTCCAGTTCGCTCCAGTCCAGAGGCACGGCCACCGGGGCGCCCGCCCGGGACCGGACGGCGAACGGGGCGACCACGGTCTGCGCGTAGCCGTTGCGTGCGACGTCCAGATACAGCCTGCCCCTGCGGGCGTTCTTGCGGGGCTCGGTCGTCAGCTCCCGCGGGTACCGTGCCGCCAGAGCCTCCGCGACGGCGCGGGCGAAGGCGAGCACGTCGTCCGCGTCGTCGCGCCGGTTCAGCGGTACGACGACGTGCAGGCCCCGTGAGCCCGTGGTCATCAGGCCCGACGCGAGGCCGAGCTGATCGAGCAGTTCGTGCAGCTGGTGCGCCGCGCGGCGCACCGGCTCGAAGTCGTCGGCGGGCGGGTCGAGGTCGAAGACCATGCGGTCGGGGCAGCGCGGCCGGTCGGCGCGGCTCAGCCAGCGGTGCGGGGTGATGCACGCCTGGCTCGCCAGATAGACCAGGGTCGCCGTGTCGTCGCAGACCACGTGCGTCACCTCGCCGCCCTCCTTGGCCACCGACGTGCGGTGGATCCAATCGGGGAAGTAGTCGGAGATCTTCTTCTGGTAGAAGCGCTCCTCGTCGATGCCGTCCGGCATCCGTTCGAGCATCAGGGGCCTGCCGCGCAGTTCGGGCAGCATGCGCGGTGCCACCCGCCGGTAGTGCTCGACGAGATCGGCCTTGGTGATGCCGTCGCGCGGGAACAGTTCCTTCTCGGCCCTCTTCACATCGACCTTGCGCCGGCCGATCCGTACCTCGACGTCGGGGCTCACGCCACCGCCTCCTTCGCACCTGTCCCTGCGCCGCCTTACGGGAGCGCACGCTTCGCGGAGTCGTGCATGCCCCACCCTGCTCGCCGCGGACGGGCCGCGCGAGCGCGGCCCGAGCCATCGGTGCACCGAATGTCCCGGGGCCGCGGTTCTACGCATACAGGGCGGAAGCGAGCACAGCACCGATCCGGAGGCCGTCTCACCCCGCCGCCGCGGGTTGCAGCCTCGCGTACACCCCGCCGCGGGCGAGCAGTTCACGATGTGTGCCGGTCTCCGCGATCCGGCCGTCCGCCATCACCACGATGCGGTCGGCGCCCTGGACCGTGGAGAGCCGGTGCGCGACCACGAACACGGTCCGGCCGTGCACGAGCCGGGCCAGCGCTTCCTGCACGAGGGCCTCGGAGCGGTTGTCGAGCGCCGACGTGGCCTCGTCCAGGACCAGGACGCGTGGGTCGCGGATCAGGGCGCGGGCGATGGCGAGCCGCTGCTTCTGCCCGCCGGAGAGCCGGGCGCCGCGTTCGCCGACCACCGTGTCCAGGCCGTCCGGCAGGCGCCGTACGAACTCCAGGGCGTTGGCGTCGCGCAGTGCCCGCAGCAGGGTCTCCTCGCCGGTGTCACCGAGCCCGTACGTCACGTTGTCGCGGATGCTGCCCTCGAAGAGGATCGACTCCTGCGGCACGACCGACAGGAACCGCCGGTAGCTGCGCAGGTCGAGCGTGGCCATGTCGACGCCGTCGAGCAGGATCCGCCCCGCCGTCGGCCGGATGAACCCGATGAGCAGGTTCAGCACGGTCGACTTGCCCGCGCCGGACGAGCCGACCAGGGCGACGGTCTCCCCCGGCCGGGCGGAGAGCGTGAAGCCGTCGACCGCGGGCCCGCCGTCCTCTTCCCCGCTGTCCTCGGCGTACGAGAATCCGGCCTCCTGGAAGTCGATGCGGCCCGTCACCCGCTCCACCGGCGCCTTGCCGGCGTTGCTCTCCAGGTCGGGCGCCTGCAGCACCTCGCCCGCGGAGCGCACCGACTCGAGTCCCTTGCTGATCACGGGAGCCAGCCCGAGCAGGGTCGTCACCGAGCCGGTCAGGACGGTGAAGAACGCGCTGAGCATGACGACGTCGCCGGCCGACACCCCCAGCCAGCCGTGGTACGCGACGAGCGCCGAGCCGGTCAGACAGCACACGCCGAGAATGTTGAGCAGGACCCAGGCGGCCGAGTTGAAGCGGCCGTTCATGGTGTCGAGGCGCAGTCCGGCCGCGAAGACCTGGCGCAGGGAGCCGTCGACGCGGCCGAGCGCGGTGCGTTCCAGGCCGTGGGCGCGAGTGATGGGGATCAGGGTGGTCATCTCACCGACTCGCGAGGAGAGTTGCTCGACCTCGCGGCGGAACTCCTCGTTGTGGCTGCGCAGTTGTCCACGCAGCCGCATCACCATGAAGCCCGCGGCGGGGACGACGACCAGGAACACCGGAAGGAACTCGGGTGTACGGAAACCGATCATGACGAGTCCGCCGGCGAGGGTGGTCACGGCACCCAGGCCCATGTCGGAGCTCTGCTGCACCATCTGTTCCACCGCCTCCACGTCGCGTACGACCTTTGCCTGGAGGACGCTGGAGCTGACCCGGGCGTGGTAGCCGATGGACAGTTGCTGCATGCGGCGGCAGAGCGCCGAGCGCAGGGTCGTGCCCATGCGGCGGATGCTGCCGCCGAGCAGACGCACGTACCACTGGTGGATCGGGTAGTTGATCACGAGGATGAACAGGAGCAGGCCGGTGGCGCGCCACAGGTCGGCCAGGGAGCGGTGCTGGACGACCACGTCGAGAACGGTCGCGGTGATGACCGGGAGCAGCCAGATCGGGCTGTGCTTGATGACGAAGAGGAGCGCGGCCAGCAGGAGCCGGTGACGGTCGGGGCGGAAGAGGTGGCCGAGGGTTCGGATGGGATGCTCACCGCGGTAGCGGTGGTCCAGATGATCGGGAGCCGGTTGGTGCATGCATCGATCCCACCGCATCCGAAGCGCGCGGGAAAGCGCTTTCCAGAACCTCGGCGAAAACAGCCTCGTCCATCGGCCGCTTTCCACTGGGCCCCACGGATCTCACGGATCTCACGGGGCCGGGAACGTCGTCAGCACGGACAACACCGCCTCCGGGGCTTCCTCGGCGGGATAGCGGCCACAGCCGGGGAGGACGACGGCCTCCACGTCGGCGGCGGCTGCGAGCTGCGTCATTTCGCCGGCCGATGCGCCGAGGCCCCCCGGTCGCCAGGACAGGAAGGACGCCGAGCTGCGCTCCGTGGCGCGGATCGCCTGCACGTCCGTGGCGGACACCCTGTCCCGTGCGGCGGAGACCACCGCCGACGTGGGGTGACGGTCTACGAAGGGCCCCGGCCGGAAGCCGGCCAGACGTAGGGAAGGTCGTCGGGAACGTCCGGGAAGAACGGGGTGTAGACCTCCGGCGCCTTGCGGACCAGTGCCGACTGGTGGCTGCGGTGGAAGGCGGGGTCGCCCAGCCAGGGCGGCAGCTCGCCGTCGCCGGCGAGCTGCTCCTGGACTCGTACCTCGGCGCCGGGACGGTGCCCGGTGAAGTCGGTGACGAGCGTGCCGGCGCAGGTGTCGGAGCGCCCCTCCGACACCCACATCTCGCACATGTCGAGGCCGTAGCGGACCAGGGCCTCCTCGTAGCCGGCCCACATGCGTACCGCCGGGTGGTGCCGCCATCCGTAGCCGGGCACGATCAGGCCGCGCAGCACCTGGAGTGCCTCGACCCGCTGTTTGCCCAGGCGCGCCTGGTCCAGGACGGCGGCGGACTGCATGAAGTCGGGATACGGGAGAAAGGTCTGCACGCAGGATGCCTACCGCGGCGGGGCCGTTCCCAGACGGGCGATTGAGCGCATTTCCGGCCACGGGCGGTGGCCGCCCCTGAGACCGGCGGGCTATTTGACGTAGCGGCTGAGGCCGGTGGCGTGGGCGAGCAGGTGTTCCAGAGGGCCTCGGCGGAAGTATCGGGTCCACAGCGTGGCCAGCAGCGCCGCTGCCGCGATGAAGACGAACAGGGAGAGCAGGGAGGGTCCTGTCCCGTCCTGCATCCCCACCACGCGGATGGCCAGGATGTGCAGTACGTAGGCGGTCAGCGCGACCGTCCCGACCGCGGAGACGGGTGCGGTCAGCCGGGCGAGACGCGGCATGCGGTTCGTGATCATGAGGCACACGGCCACCACCACGAGCGCGACGCCCGTGTTGCCGAGGATGGAGAACGTCGTCTGGCTGTGCGGCGCGGCGATCAGCAGCCAGGCGGCCGGGGCCCGGTCCGGGAGGTCGCCGACCATGTCGGACCACCAGGCCGAGGCGACCGACCGGCTGTCCGTGGCGGCCGCGATGCTGTCGAGGGCGGAGGGGACGAGACGCAGGGTGAGCCAGGAGCCGCCGTAGCCGAGCACGCACAGCGCGCCTCCGGCGAGGGCGAGCCGGGTGCGGATCCTGGCGTCGCGGAGATCGAGCCGGGCCACCGCCATGCCCGCGATCATGAAGGGCATCCAGGTGAGCACCGGGTACTCACCGGTGAACAGCAGCTCGACGATGCCGTCGGTATCGCTGATCCGGGCCAGCGGGTCCCCGGCGACGACGGCGTCCGCCCAGCTCCCGCTCTCTATCGACTGCCGTATCACGTACAGCAGTTGGGGCATCAGCAGCGCGAGCGCGGCGGCGATGACCGCGAGCCGTGTCGCGCTCAGCCGGTACAGCGGCAGGATGAAGAGGAAGGCGAGTCCGTAGAAGGCGAGGACGACGTCGATGTCCGTGTCCAGGGCGGTCAGGGCGAAACCCAGGACGATCAGCACGGCGGAGCGGACGACGATCTTGGCCACGGCCTGGCGTCCGGCCCGGCCGGTCCGCGGACGCGGGCGGCCCGTGATGATCACGAGCGAGAAGCCGGCGAGCACTGCGAAGAGGGCGGAGGAGCGGCCGCGCGCCAGCTCCATGACGAATCCGAGCGGCCCGCCCGCGGCCGGGTCCGGGCCGACGTGTGCGGCGTACATGCCGAAGACCGCGCAGCCGCGGGCCAGGTCGATGCCGACGAGGCGGGCCGTCGACGGCTTCGGACCAGGGGGGTCGGTGAGATCGGGGCCCGGATCGAGGGGTAATCGGGCCCCGATCGTCTGTGCGTGTTGTGTCATGGGTTCCATCGTCCGAGCGGCACGGGCCCCGGCCCATCCGGCAAGTGGCCGTAGTCACCCCCGCCACCCGGCGGGGCCCGCCCGGCCGGACGGAGACCGCCGGACGGCCACGGAACCGGAGGAGGGCCCCTATCGTCAAAGGTGTCCAATCGTGGTTCGACTGCAAGCGGGGCACTTGTGATCCGGGTTCTGGTGGTCGACGACGAGGCTCTGATCCGTTCCGGCTTCCGGCACATCCTCGGCGCCGCCGACGACATCGAGGTGGTGGACGCGGTTCCGGGGGGCCGCGCGGTCGGCGCGGTCCGGGAGCTGTGTCCTGATGTCGTGCTCCTCGACATCCGCATGCCGGACGTGGACGGACTGACCGTACTGGCCGAGCTACGACGTCTGCCGCACCCTCCGGTGGTCGCCATACTGACGACGTTCGACATGGACGAGTACGTCACGGCCGCACTGCGTACCGGCGCCTCCGGTTTCCTTCTCAAGGACACCGATCCCGAGCAACTCCCGCACCTGGTACGCGATTTGGCCCATGGCGGCATCGCCCTGTCGTCGAAAGTCATCCGGCCCATCGTGGACGGATTCCTGGACAAGGGGCCCGCGAGCCCGGCCGGTCGCTTCGTCTCCAGGCTCACCGCCCGCGAGCGGACCGTGCTGCTCCTCGTCGCCGAGGGGCTGCCCAATGCCGGCATCGCCGCGCGCATGCACCTGAGCCCCGCCACGATCAAGGATCACGTCAGCGCCCTCCTCGCGAAGCTGGAGGTCGGCAGTCGTCTCCAGGCGGCCCTGCTCGCCGAGCGCGCCGGGCTGCTCAAGGCGTCCCGTACTCCGGAGAGCCGATGAAGCGCCGCCGTGTGCCGGCCCTTCTGTTCGACGCGGCCGCCATCGCCGCCGCCCTGCTGGATGCCTGGGTCCACGTCGACCCCGATGACCGGATGGCCGCGGTGTGTGCCCTGCTGGCCGCCGTCAGCCTGACGCTGCGTCGCCGACTCCCCCTGCTCACCTATGTGTTGGCGCTGCCCGCCGCCTTCGTCACCGACGCGGTCTTCGCGACGCTCGCCGCTCTCTACACACTCTCCACCCTGACACGGCGCCGCTCGCTGCTGGTCGTCTGCGCCGCCGCGTTCGTGACCGGCGACACCACCTCCTGGTCGTGGCCCAGACCGGAGTTCACCGATCCGACCGACACCTCGAACCTGATCATGGTCACCTACAGTCTGGCGACGGCTGCCGCGCCGGTCTTCCTCGGGCAGCTCGTCCAGGCGCGGCGGGAGCTGACGGTGCGGATCGGCGAGATCTGGAAGGCCCGGGAGAGCGAGCGGCAGCTGCTGGCCGACAGAGTGCAGGCACGGGAACGCGCGCGGCTCGCCCGTGAGATGCACGATGTCGTCTCGCATCAGGTCAGTTTGATCGCTGTACGCGCCGGAGCGCTCCAGGTCGGCAACCGGGACCCGGAGACGAAGGACGCCGCGGCCACGATCCGGCGGCTCAGCGTGCAGACGCTGGACGAGCTCCGGCACATGGTGGGCGTGCTGCGCGCCTCCGGGAGCAGCCCCATGGAACTGACCCCGCAGCCCTCCCTCACCGACCTCCCGCGGCTGGTCGAAAACAGCGGCATCGACGTCGAGCTGCACACGGACCTGCCCGACGACCTGCCGCCGACCGTCCAGCGCGCCGTCTACCGGACCATTCAGGAAGCCCTCACCAACGTACGCAAACACGCCCCCGGCGCCACCGCCACCATCGGCGTCCATCACGCGGACGGCACGCTCCGCGCGACCGTCATGAACACGGCCCGCACCTTGCCCGCACTCCCCCTGCCCGGCGCGCACTACGGCCTCATCGGCCTGCGCCAGCGCGCCGAACTCCTCGGCGGAACACTGAGCACCACCGCGATGCCCGACGGCGGGTTCCAACTGCGCCTCGAACTCCCCGTACAGCGCTCCACCTGACCTCACTCACCGCACGGGAACAGACAGGACTCGTTGCCCTCGTGGACGCGGTTCCTCGCGCCAGTGCCGCGGCCCAGAAACGCGCGGTCGCCACGGGGCGGGCGCAGTCGATCACGATGTCGTGCAGTCCCGCCATGACGGCATCATGCGCACGTTGGCCGGCGCATGCTCAGCCGCAGGCTCTCGACCCGAGGGCCCGCCCGGTCGCGGCCCGCTGTCACCAGTCGTGGACGCTGCCGTCCTGGAGGCGGTTGACCGGGAGGTAGGCGGCGTCGTAGGGGTGGGCGGCTGCCAGTTCTTCGTTCAACTCCACGCCGATGCCGGGGGTTTCGCCGGGGTGCAGGTGGCCGTCGGAGAAGGTGTAGGCGTGCTGGAACACCTCGTCGGTGAGCGGGGTGTGGCCCGAGTACTCCTGGATGCCGAAGTTGTGGACGGCCAGGTCGAGGTGGAGGGCCGCGGCCATGCCGACCGGGGAGATGTCCTCCGGTCCGTGCACGGCGCTCTTGATCTGGTACTGGGCGGCGAAGTCGAAGAGCTTGCGCAGGGGGGTGACGCCGCCGAAGTGGGTGACCGCGGAGCGTACGTAGTCGATCAACTGCTCGGTGATCAGGGCCTGGTAGTCGTGGACCGTGTTGAAGACCTCGCCGATGGCGAGCGGCGTGGTGCTGTGGCGGCGCACGAGGCGCAGCGCCTCCTGGTTCTCGGCCGGGGTGCAGTCCTCCAGCCAGAAGGGACGGTACGGCTCCAGGTCCTTGGCGAGGCGGGCCGCCTGGATCGGGGAGAGGCGGTGGTGGGCGTCGTGCAGCAGCGGGAGTTCGGGGCCGAACTCGGCGCGTACCGCCTCGAAGACGGCCGGGGTGTGGCGCAGGTAGGCGTCGGTGTCCCAGTCCTCGACGAGGGGGCGGGCCTGCTGGTGGAGGACGGGCGCGCCTCCGGCGTCCGTGCTGTGCACTCCGTAGACGGCCTTGAGGCCGGGGATGCCGGACTGGACGCGGACGGCGTGGTAGCCCTCGGCGAGGCGTGCGCGGACCGAGTCGAGGAGTTCGGGCAGGTCGCGGCCGTTCGCGTGGCCGTAGGTGCGCACGCGCTCCCGGCTCGCTCCGCCCAGGAGTTGGTAGAGCGGCATCCCGGCGGCCTTGGCCTTGATGTCCCACAGGGCAACGTCGACGGCGGCGATCGCGGCCATCGTGACGGGGCCGCGCCGCCAGTAGGCGCCGCGGTAGAGGTACTGCCAGGTGTCCTCGATGCGGTGCGGGTCGAGGCCGACGAGGAGGGGCGCCACGTGGTCGGTGAGGTAGCTGACGACGGCCAGTTCCCGCCCGTTGAGCGTGGCGTCGCCGAGGCCGGTCAGCCCTTCGTCGGTCGTCAGCTTGAGGGTGACGAAGTTGCGGCCCGGGCTGGTGACGACGACCTTCGCGTCGACGATCTTCATGGGGGTTCTCTTTCGGTTCCGGATGAGAGGGGGTCGGGAGGCTGGTTCAGCCCTTGGAGGCGCCCGCGGTCAACCCGGCCACCAGGTACTTCTGTCCGAGGACGGCGGCGAGGACGACGGGGACGGTGATGAGGGTGGCGGCGGCCATCAGGCCGCCCCAGTCGGTGCTCGCGTAGGAGATGAAGTTGAAGAGGGTGACCGGCACGGTCTGGGTGCGGTCGTCGGCGAAGACCAGCGCGAACATGAAGTTGTTCCAGCTGAAGACGAAGGCGAGGAGCGAGGCCGTGGCGGTGCCGGGTGCGGCGAGCGGGAGCGTGATGCGCCAGAAGGCTCCGAAGGCGCTGAGCCCGTCGGTGCGGGCCGCCTCTTCGAGTTCGACGGGCAGCCCCGCGAAGAAGCTGATCATGATCCACATGATCAGTGGTACGGAGACGAACATGTGGCTGAGGATCAGCACGGTGTAGGAGCCGACCAGGCCCATCCGTGCGAACAGGTAGTACCAGGGCACGAGCAGCGAGATCGCGGGGACGATGCGCGCGACGAGGATGACGGAGCCGGTGCGGCGCATCCCGAAGCGGCCGACGGCCCAGGCTGCGGGGACGGCGATGACGGCCGAGAGCACGGTGGACACCACGCCGACGAGCAGGGAGTTGCCCATCGAGCGCAGGATCTGGCCGGCTTCGAGGACGCTGCGGAAGTTGTCGAGGGTGGGACGGAACCACAGGCCCACGGTCGGGTCGGTCACCTGGACGTTCGTCTTGAACGCGGCGGCGAACATCCAGATGACCGGCAGGGCGAAGACGAGGGTCACGACGGCGATGGCGATGCCGCGCAGTAGGCCCAAGTGCCGCCGTCTGCGCGCCTGTTGCGTGGGTGCCGGCCGGGTCGTGGTGACGGTGGCGCTCATGCGTGCTTCCTTCCGCCGCGGCGGCGCAGCAGCACCACGACACCGATGATGAAGAGTGTGAACAGGACCAGGACCGCGGCCGCGAGTCCGTACTCCTGGTAGTCGAAGGTGAGCCCGTAGGCGTAGACGTTGAGCGTCTCGACCTCGAAGTCCGAACCGCCGCCCGGCCCCTTGGTCGCGTAGAGGATGTCGAACGTCTTCAGGCCGTCCACGGCGCGCAGGACGAGCGCGGTGGCCAGGGTCGGGCCGAGCATGGGCAGGATCACGTACCGGAAGCGCTGCCAGCTGCTCGCGCCGTCGACGAGCGCGGCCTCCTCCGGCTCCTCGGGCAGGGTGGTGAGGCCGGCGAGCAGCAGAAGTGTCATCATCGGCGTCCACTGCCATACGTCGATGAGCATGAGGGTCGGCAGCGACTGGCCGACCGAGCCGAGGAACTCCTGCGGGGGCAGGCCCACCGAGCTGAGCAGGTGGTTGGCGATGCCGTTCGTCGGGTCGAGGATCAGCAGCCACAGGATGCCGATGGCGACCGGCGTGGTGAGCAGCGGGATGATGAGGACGGTACGGACCCAGCGCATGGCGCGGAACGGCTTGCGCATGAGCATCGCGAGCGCGAGACCGAGCACCGTCTCCAGCACCACCGCGCCTACGGTGAAGACCAGCGTGCGGCGGGCCGCGGGCCAGAACCTGCGGGAGTCGCCCAGCGCGTCGGTGAAGTTGCGCAGCCCGATGTGGTGGGAGTCGGCGTTCACCGCGCCGAAGGCGTCGGTCAGGCTGAGGTCGAGCGTGAAGACGAGCGGGAAGACGATCATCAGGCCGACGAAGAGCAGGGCGGGCGCGAGCATGGCCCACTTCAGCCGCCGGTTGGCCTGCTCGAAAGTGCGCGGCGGGCGGCCGGTGGACGACGCCCCAAGTGGGTTACGCCTGCTGGTCGTTGTACGCGCCGGGGAGACCTCGGTGGCCGGCATCAGGACTCCTTGTGGCGGTTGTCGCGGACGAGGAAATCGGCGAACTCCGCGTCCGCGTCCCGGGCCACGGGCGGTACGGACTGGCCGAGGATGCCGGCGACCAGCGGACGGCCGACGATGTCCCGGGCCCGGCCCACCTGGAGCACCCGGGGCCGGTCGTAGCCGCGGCCCCGGGCCGCGTTGAGGCGCATGGCCTCGGCGAGGTCCGCGGGGAAGGCGGCGAGCGTCTTCGGGTCGGCCCACACCGAGGCACGGGCTCCGGGGATGCCGTCGGACTGCAGGGTCTCGGACATCTCCGGCCCCGCCGCCCACCTGATGAACTCCCAGGCGTCGTCGCGCAGTCGGGAGAACTTACTGATGCCCAGGCTCCAGGACGGAATGTTGTGCGGCACCGCGCCCGCCGGTCCCGCGGGGAAGGGGGCGAAGCCCACGGTGTCGCGCACGGTCGATATCTTCGGGTCGAGGAAGTTGCTGTAGATCGCGTCGGCGTCGATGTAGAAGGCCGCCTTGCCCTGCGCGAAGATCGGCATCGCCTGTTCGAGGCTCATGTTCGTCGCCCCGGGCGGGCCGGACCGTGCCAGCAGCTTGCCGTAGTACTCGTAGGCGGCCAGCGCCTCGGCGCTGCCGATGCCGGACCTGCCCCGGACGACGAAGTCGCCGCCGTGCGAGTACAGGAAACTCGACCACTGGGAGACGGCGCCGTTGCGCTGCCCGCGGCCGACGTATCCGAAGAACCCCTTCTTGCGGGCGGCGAGTTCACCCGCGGCGTCCATCAGCGCGTCCAGCGTGCGCGGCGGCCCGCCGAGATCCTCGACGAGGTCCTTGCGGTAGTAGAGCACGGGGCGTTCGGTCACCACCGGCACGCTCAGCACCCGACCTGCCGTCATGGAGGCGTCACGCGGGGCCTTTTGGAAGTCCTTCCAGGCGAAGTGCGCATCGTCCTCGACTCGGTCCGTGAGGTCGGTGAGCCAGTTGTTGTGCGCGAAGATGAGCTGGTCCTGGAGGGCGCGGACCATCATGACGTCCACGTCGGTGCCGGAGGCGTTCAGCTTGACGTTGTAGCTGCTGGTGAGCTGGTCGGCGGTGAGCAGCGTCATCGAGACCGGCCGTCCGACGCGCTCTTCGAACTCCTTCTTGCGGCGGCGTATCGCCTGGGACCACACGTGATTGATCGCCATGATCCGCAGGGGCGTGCCGGCCGACGGTGTCCCGCCGCGGGCCGAACAGGCCCCGAGCGCTCCCGTACCGGCTGCTCCCGCGATCCCCGCGGCCATCCTGCCGAAGGTGCGCCGGCTCAGGAGCGGGCTGCTCGTGGACATCGTCGTCCTCGCCTCTCTGTGGTGCCGTTCTTGCGCGCCGACCGACTGCCGGGTCGACTGGCCCAACTGGTAGTACCAGTTGGGCCAGCGAGACGATAACAACTGAGAGGCACGCTGAACAGCCCCCTGGACGGGAGGATTCCGCGGCGGCCGAGAACGGGACCGCGCGTCAGCGGGCCCGGCCGGGCTGCTCCCTGGAGGGATCGAGCAGGGTCTCGATGTGATTGCGCGCCATGACATCTACCTGCAGATCGAGGTCGGCCCCATAGGTGCGCAGGCCGAGTCGCAGATGCTCCAGCATCCGCGCGCAGGCGAGCTCCACGTCGCCCGCCTCGATGGCCTCGAAGATCTCCGGGTGGTGCGGCACTCCCGGCTCACCGATGGACGGATCCGAGTTCGAGCGCAGCATCATCTCGAACATCATCCCGCTGATCGACGACAGCATGATGCGCAGCACGGGGTTCTTGCTCGCCACCGCGATGGCGTCGTGGAACTCCATGTCCGCCCGCGCCTTGACCACCACGTCGGACGCCGACTCCATGGCGTCCCGGGCGGACCGCAGCACCGCGATGTCCTCCTGGGTGGCCCGCTCGGTGGCGAGCCGGACCGTCTCGACCTCCAGCGGGATGCGCGCCTCGATGAGCTGACGCACCGTCGGCCGACCTGCCCGGTACAGGGCGTCGTAGCCGCGGGCCTGCCCCGACGACGGCTCCCGTACGAAGGAGCCGCGGCCCGGCTCGACTTCGATGAGGTGCTGGGCCTCGAGCCGGCGCAGCACTTCCCGTACGACGTTGCGGCTCGCACCGAACTGCTCGGCGAGTTCACGCTCCGATGGGAGCTTCGAGCCGACGGCGATCTCTCCGGACCTGATGTCGTGTTCGAGCTGTCGCGCGAACCGTTCCGTCAGGAGCCCTCGTCGGCCGGACTCCGCAACACGGCCCGGGCGCGACGGATCTGAGGGGGCTGACGACTGCATGACCGCAGCGTACAGGCGACGCGCCGTCCCGTCCGGACGGGCCGCCGGCCTCTACTCGCCCTTGCCGCCCCTGTCGGCAGACGTCAGGGGCATCGCGCCGACGGTGTCCGCGGGTGCGGGCACGCCCGCGTCGGCCCAGTCCCAGTCGTGTCCGTCGACCGGGTCCACTACCCGGTCGGCCGGGTCGACGACCGGGCTGTCCTGCCCCGCGCGGTCGGCGAAACGGGCCATCACGGCGGACAGTTGGGTCTGCACGGCCTTGGGCAGCGGAGCCACGCCCGTGGTCGAGTCGACCAGGTGCCCCGCCACCCGGTGCAGCTTGATGTTGGTGCGCTGGGACACGTCGACCAACGCCTCCCAGGCTTCCAGCGGGCTGACGCCGAAGGCCGCGACGAGAACGCCCCGGGCCATGTCGATGGTGCCGCGGCTCTGCATCGCCCGCCGCAGCTGCACGACCTCGCGGCGCAGATCGGCGTCCGAGTCGTCCGCCGGCCCGGAGTGCGGGTCCGTGGCCGCGGGGGGCTCGACGCTCAGCAGAATGTTCACGGCCGAACAGCCACAGGGCTCGACCCTGTTCAGGTCCAGGTCGAGACTTCCGTCCGAGGCGAGGAGAAGCGGACGCAGGGCGCTTTCGAGCCGCTGATCCTCGTGGAGACGAAGATCCCCGCGCACGCTGACGACCATCCGGTCGCCGTCCCGGTGGTTGAAGATCGTCAGCCCGGAGAGCCGGTGGGTTCCGGCGAGGGAGGCCGGCTCGGCACAGGTGGCGGCCGACCCGGTCCCGCACTGTGCAGACTCTGGCATGGCCGTCTCCCTCGGTGCTGCCTGGTGGTCCGATATCAGATTCCCGCGCTATCGTGACATACGTCAAGTGATACCTGAAACGAAGTTCAGGGGTTCTAAGACACGAACACCAGGGCCTACGATCCAGGTATGGATGGAGTGCCGGAACCGCATGCTGGATGGACGTTCATCACCAATCACGCACGGGTGCTCGCCGCCATCGCCGAAGACCAGAACGCGCGGATCCGCGACATCGCCGCGTACTGCAGGGTCACCGAGAGAGCTGTCCAGAAGATCATCGCGGACCTTGAGGAGAGCGGCTTCCTCTCCCACACGCGCGAGGGGCGCGGCAACACCTACGTGATCGCGCCCGGCAAGACCCTGCGCCACCCCGCCGAGGCCGAGGCCGGGCTCACCGTCGCCTCCCTGCTCGGCCTGCTCGCCCAGGACGAGGCGCACCGCGCCGACCATCACCGCAGCGGCGAGCGGCAGAGCGCCGACCGCACTTGAGCACAGGCCTGCGGGCCGCCCGCCTCGACCAGGGCAGGCCCTGGGCCTGTCTTCAAACTCCCCTCTGCCCGGCGACGAGGGGAGTTTGAAGACACGCCCAGGGCGTCAGGCGCCCGGCAGGAAGAAGCAGAACGGGTGGCCGTGCGGGTCGCGGAGGACGCGTACGTCCTTCTGCGGCTGATGTCCCTCCAGCGTCGCGCCCAGGGCGCAGGCACGCTCGGTCTCCGCCTCCAGGTCGACGACCTGGAGGTCCAGGTGCGCCTGCATCTGCTGGGTGCCGGGGCCCTGGGGCCAGACCGGGGGCGTGTGGTCGGGCTCCCACTGGAAACTGAGACCCGGCCGCTCCCTTTCCGGGGCGCGCAGGCGGACCCACTCCTGCGTGCGTTCGACCTCCTCCCAGCCCAGCAGGGCCCGGTAGAAGTCGGCCAGCGCGGGCGGGTCGGGAGTGCCGAGGACAAAACCACCGAGCGTTGCCGTCATGCCCCGACGATTGCCCAGGCCGCCCACGCCTACGCGTTCGCCACGCCGTTCGCCCGGTCCGCGCTCCCCCCGGCCATGCCGCGGCCCACGCGCGCGGCGGTCTCCCGCAGCCAGATGTGGGCCGCGTCATGCGTGTGCACCGGATGCCACCACATGGCCTCGCGCAGAGGAACGGCCTCGTACGGCGGCTCCATGACGCGCACGGCGGCGAGGGGTGCGAGGAGGCGGGCCAGGCGGGCCTGGATCAGGGCGATGCGCCGGGTTCCGGCCACCATCAGCGGCAGCAGCTGGAAGCTGTCGACGGAGACCTCCACGCGCGGCTCGACGCCGAGCATGCCGAGCTGGCGTACGGCCGGCGCGTCGTAGGTGCGCTGGTAGGTGACCCACGGCAGGCGCGCGATGTCCTGCCGGGTGAGCCGGTCCGCGACGCCCGGGTGGTCCTGTGCGACCAGGAAGACCCAGCGGTCGTCGTACAGGTCGGTGGCGGGGAAGTCGCTGATGACGCCGTGCGGCATGAGCAGCCCGTCGACGGCGCCGAGCAGGGTCGCCGTGTCGTCGACCACGGTGGGCGGGGTCTGGGCGAAGCGCAGCCGGATGCCGGGGGCCTCCTCGTGCACGACGCGGGCGAGTTCGGCGCCGAACACGGACACCGCGTAGTCGGAGGCCACGAGCGTGAACTCGCGGTTCTCCACGGCCGGATCGAAGTCGGCCTGGCTGGCGAACAGGCGCTCCAGCAGGTCGTACGCGTTGGTCGTGCGGTCGAGCAGCACCCGGCCGAGGGCGGTCAGTTCGTAGTGGCCGCCGACGCGGGCGAGCAGGTCGTCGTCGAAGTGCCGGCGCAGGCGGGCCAGGGCAGCGCTCATGGCGGGCTGGCTCAGCCCCACGCGCTGCCCGGCGCGCGTGACGTTGCGCTCCTCCAGCAGGGCGCGCAGCGCGACGACGAGGTTGAGGTCCAGGCGGGCCAGATTCACGGGTTTTCCCTTGCTGTTCGACGCGCGATCCACATCCGACCGGCGCGGGACCGGTGCCGATCAGGCGGCATCCATGGGACGGATGGCGGTCATCCACACAATCGATTTCCCTGATCACTGGTGGCGGGTCCAGATTAGACCCAACGCCATCAGGAGGACATGTCCGTGAAACCCGCTCCCGCTCCCGCACTCTTCGCGGGCCCCTTCGCCCTCGCGTCCCTGTCGGCGCCGGACGGGCCCGTCTTTCCCGCGCTCGTGACCCCCGACAGTCGCGTACTTGACCTTCGAGTCGCCCTGGAAGCACCGCGGTTGACGACCCGTCGGCTGCTTGAGGAGTGGCCTACGGTTCTGCCGAGGCTGCGGGGCCTGGCGGGCAACGACTCCGTCGAACTCAGGCCGTTGGCGGAGTTCCGGGTGCACGCGCCGGTCGAGCCGCGCCAGGTGTTCCAGTCCGGCGCCAACTACCGGCAGCACGTCGTCGACCTGCACGTGGCCCACCGGGACCCGGCCGACGACCGGCCCGAGGAGGAGCGGCGCGCGGAGGCCGCGGAGCTCATGGACCGGCGGGCCGCCGAGGATCTGCCGTACGTGTTCATCGGCCTGCCGAGCGCGATCACCGGCCCCTACGACGAGGTCACCCTGCCCGCCTGGGCGGAAAAGCCGGACTGGGAGCTGGAGTTGGCCGCCGTGATCGGCCGGCCCGCGCACCGCGTCTCCGTGGCGGAGGCGCTGGAGTACGTCGCCGGGTACACCATCGCCAACGACCTCACCGACCGGGCCACCGTCTTCCGCCGGGACATGCCGCGGATCGGCACCGACTGGCTGCGCAGCAAGAACGCGCCCGGCTTCACGCCGCTCGGCCCGTGGATCGTGCCCGCCGAGTCGGTCGCCGACCCCGGCAAGCTGCGCCTGACGCTGACGCTGAACGGCGAGACCATGCAGGACGAGTCCACCAAGGACATGATCTTCAACGTGGCACGCATGGTGGCGTACGCGTCGCAGAGCGCCCAACTCCTTCCCGGCGACCTGGTGTTGACCGGCTCTCCGGCCGGCAACGGCATGCACTGGGGGCGGCTGCTGCGCGACGGCGACGTGATGGAGGGGGCGATCACCGGGCTCGGCGTACAGCGCACCCGCTGTGTCGCGGAGGCCGCGACGTGAGGCTCGACCGCCACGACCCGGAGGGATCGATCGCGCGCGCCGCCAAGGCGTATACGAATTGGGGGCGTTGGGGCACGGACGATGTCCTGGGCACCCTCAATTTCCTCGACGACGCCAAGCGCCGCGAGGGCGCCGCCCTGGTGCGGCGGGGCGTCAGCTTCTCCCTCTCCCAGCGGTTCGACATGGACGGCCCGCAGAAGGGCTGGCGGCGCCGGACCAACCCGGTGCACACGATGCTGGACACCGGCACGGACGCCGCCCTGGACAACCAGGGGTTCCCGCACGGGCTGGGCGGCGCCGACGACGTGATCGCCATGCCGTTGCAGTGCTCCACGCAGTGGGACGGGCTCGGGCACATCTTCGACCATGGCAAGGCGTGGAACGGCAGGCCGGCCGAGCGGGTGGTCACGTCCGACGGCGACCTCGTCACCGGCATCGAGCACATGGCCCCGCACGTCGCGGGCCGCGGAGTCCTGCTCGACGTGGGCCGCGTCGTCGGTGAGGACGGCGAGTTGCCCGACGGCTTCGCCGTCACCGAGGAGCACCTGACCGCCACCGCAGCGGCGCAGGACGTACGGGTCGGGCGCGGTGACCTCGTGCTCGTCCGTACCGGGCAGCTCACCCGGGCCCGGCGCGAGGGCTGGGGCGAGTACGCGGGAGGGCCGGCGCCCGGCCTGTCGTTCACCTCGGCCGGCTGGCTGCACCGCACGGAGATCGCCGCGATCGCCACCGACACCTGGGGTTTCGAGGTCCGGCCGAACGAGTTCGAGCACGCCTTCCAGCCCCTGCACCAGGTCGCCATCCCCAACATGGGGCTGCTCATCGGCGAGATGTGGGACCCGGACGCGCTCGCCGCCGACTGCGCGGCCGACGGCGTGTACGAGTTCTGGCTCACCGCCGCGCCGCTGCCGATCACCGGCGCCGTCGGTTCGCCCGTCAACCCGCTCGCCGTCAAGTAGGCCACGATCATTGACCAGGCGACCCCCAACCACCCTGCGGAACAAGGGAGTTCCTTCATGAGTACACCCCGCTCGGTCCTCGTCGTCGGCGGCGGCGCGGCCGGCAGCGCCGCCACGATCCTGCTGCGCCGCGCCGGCCTCGCGGTGGAGCTGATCGAGGCGAAGGACGACTGGAACGCCACCGCGGGATCCGGCATCACCCTCCAGGGCAACGCACTGCGTGTCCTGCGCGAACTGGGCGTGTGGGAACAGGTGGAGCGGTCCGGGTTCGGCTTCGACTCGGTCGGCATCACCGCCCCCGACGGCACCGTCCTGCACGTCGCCGAGGACCTGCGCACGGGCGGCGACGACCTGCCCGCGACCGTCGGCATGCGGCGTCCGCAGTTGCAGGGCGCCCTGATCGACGCGGTCCGCGCCAGTGGCGCCACCGTACGTCTGGGCACCCGGGCCGACTCCCTCGACCAGTCCGCCGACGGGGCCGGGGTCACCGTGCGGTTCAGCGACGGCAGCCGGGGCCGCTACGACCTGGTGATCGCCGCCGACGGCCTGGGCTCCGCCACCCGCGCGGCGATCGGCATCACGGACAAGCCCGAGCCGACCGGTATGGCCATCTGGCGGGTGGCGGCGCCGCGCCCGGCCGGTGTGACCCGGACCGACCTGGCCTACGGCGGCCCGGCCTACATCGCCGGTTACTGTCCCACCGGCGACGCGAGCCTGTACGCGTACGTCGTCGAGGCGAACCGCGACCGCGCCGCCGTCCCGGCCGCCTCGTACGCCGACGAAATGCGTTCCCTGGCCCGGCACTACGGCGGCTACTGGCCGGAGATCACCCGGCACATCACCGATCCCGCGCAGGTCAACTACACCTGGTTCGACCGGCTGTTGGTCGAAGGGTCCTGGCACCGCGGCCGGGTCGTCCTCGTCGGCGACGCCGCGCACTGCTGCCCGCCCACCCTCGCCCAGGGCGCCGCCCTCTCCCTGGAGGACGCCTGGGTCCTCGCCCAGCTGCTGACCGCCACGGACAGCTGGGACGACGCGCTGTTCCAGGCGTACTACGAGCGGCGGATCGCCCGGGTGCGCCCCGTCGTGGAGGCATCCGTCCAGATCGGGCGGTGGCAGCTCGACGGCGTCCGGGACGCCGATGTACCCGCCCTGATGGGCCGCACGATGACCCTGCTCAGGGAGGTGCCGTGACCGCCCCCGGCGCCTCCGCCGCCCCCACGGTCGATGTGCACGCCCACATCCTGCTGCCCGAGGTCGAAGCCCTGGTGGACGGCCTGCCGGGGCGCGCCGACGCCCACGCCCTCGACGCCCGGCGCAACGGCCCCGCCGCCCTCGCGGTCAACGGCCCGATGGTGCGCGAGCGCATCCCCGCGATGACCGATGTCTCCGTACGCCTCGCCGCGATGGACGACCGGGGCGTGGACGTACAACTGGTCAGCCCCTCCCCCTCGCACTATCACTACTGGGCGGACGAGGAGACGGCCGAGAAGGTCTGGATCCTGGCCGACGAGGCCACCGCGGCGCACTGTTCGGCCGCACCCGACCGACTGCGCGGTCTCGGACTCGTACCGTTGCAGCATCCCGGGCACCTGGTGCGCGCACTCGACCACGCGCTGCGGCAGGGGCTCTCGGGAGTGGAGATCTCCAGCCACGCCCCCGGCCGGGAACTGTCCGATCCGGCCTACGAGCCGTTCTGGACCCGCGCCGAGGAGACGGGCGCGCTCCTCTTCCTGCACCCCTTCGGCTGCACGCTCGACGAGCGCCTCGACCGCTGGTATCTGTCCAACTCCGTCGGCCAGCCCACCGAGAACGCGGTCGCGCTGTCGCACCTGATCTTCTCCGGCGTGCTCGACCGCCACCCCGGCCTGCGGCTGATCGCCGCGCACGGCGGCGGCTACCTGCCCACGCACATCGGCCGCTCCGACCACGCGTGGCGCACCCGCCCGGACGCCGGGGCCGGCTGCGCGCACCCGCCCAGCAGCTATCTGCGGCGGCTGTACTTCGACTCGCTCGTCCATGACCCGTACGTACTGCGGGAGTTGGTCCGTGCCGTCGGTGCCGACCGGGTCCTGCTCGGCTCCGACTTCCCGTTCGACATGGGCGCCGAGGACCCCGTCGGCGCGCTGCGCGCCGCCGGTCTGACCGCCAACGACTTCCACGCCGTACGCGGCGGCAACGCCGCCGCCCTCCTCCGGAAGGACTGACCCATGAGCCCCCGCCTGCTCACCCATCTGCGCCACGTCGACCTCGCCGTGCCCGACTTCGCCGGGCAACTCGACTTCTACTCCGGCGTCTGGGGCCTCACCGAGGTCGCCGCGGACTCCGGCATCTCCTTCCTCGCCGCGGAGGGCTCTCCCGAGCAGTACGTGGTCCGGCTCCGCGAGGCCGGGGAGAAGCGCCTCGACCTCGTCTCCTACGGGGCCGCGAACCCGGCCGACGTCGACACCCTCGCCGAGCAACTCCTCGCCGGTGACGTGCAGTTGATCAGCAGGCCCGGGAAGCTCGACACCCCCGGCGGCGGCTACGGGTTCCGCTTCTTCGACGTCGACGGGCGCACCATCGAGGTGTCCGCCGATGTCGGCGTCCGGCAGCATCGCAAGATCGAGGAGAAGGAGGCCATCCCGGTCAAGCTCTCCCACGTCGTCCTCAACTCGCCCGACCTGGACCGGACCCGGCAGTGGTACGAGCGCCACCTCGGCTTCGCCCTCTCCGACACGCTGAGTTCGCCGCACATGGGCGACGTCATGCACTTCATGCGGATCAGCAACCAGCACCACTCCATGGCCATCGCCCAGGGACCGCACACCTCGCTGCACCACGTCTCCTTCGAGATGCGCGGCATCGACGAGTACATGCGCGGGTCGGGCCGGGTCATGCGGGCCGGGTTCCGGAAGGTGTGGGGGCCGGGCCGGCACATGGCCGGGGACAACACCTTCACGTACTTCCTCGACCCGCACGGCAACACCGTCGAGTACACCACCGAACTGGAACTCCTCGACGAGGACACCTGGCACCCGCACGTCTACGACTTCTCGCGGCCCGAGGTGACCGACCAGTGGGGCACCGCCAACCCGATGAACGAACTCATCGCCAAGGAGTCCTTCAACGACCCCGACCGCGGCGTGTTCACAGCCCCGCCCGTCTGATCCCCCAGCCCCCCTTGCTCCGCGCGCCAGGAGAACCCTCATGCGCCTCGCCACCTACGTGCACCAGGGCCGGACGTACGTCGCCGTCGTGAAGGACGGCACCTTGTACCCCGTGCCGGGAGTGCGCTCGCTGACCGAACTCATCGATGGAGCAGGCGGGTTGGAGGCGCTGCTGCGGACAGGCACCGCCGCGCTCGACTCGCCGCCCGGGCCCCGCGTCCGCGACGTGCGGCTGCTGCCGCCCCTGCGTCCCGCCTCCATCCGGGACTTCGTCACCTTCGAGGAACACGTCGAGGGCGTACGCCGCTCCGTGGACGGTGCGAGCGGTGTACCCGCGCAGTGGTACGCGGCGCCGACGTTCTACTTCACCAACCCGCATGCCGTGTTCGGCCCGGACGACGACATCCCCGTGCCGCCCGGGTCCGCCGCCCTGGACTACGAACTCGAAGTGGCCGCCGTCATCGGCCGCGAGGGGCACGACCTCACCCCCGAGCGGGCCCGTGACCACATCGTCGGCTACACCGTCCTCAACGACTGGTCCGCCCGCGACCTGCAGTCAGCCGAGATGAAGGTGGGCCTCGGCCCGTGCAAGGGCAAGGACACCGCCACCACCCTCGGCCCCTGGCTGGTCACCGCCGACGAACTGGAGCCGTACCGGGATCCTGACGGTTTCCTGCGCCTCGCCCTGACCGCCGAGGTCAACGGCGAGGTGATCGGTACGGATCTGCTCTCCCACATGAGCTGGACCTTCGAGGAGATGGCCGCCTACGCCTCCCGCGGCACCCGCGTCGTCCCCGGCGACATCCTCGGCTCGGGCACCTGCGGCAACGGCGGCTGCCTGGCCGAACTCTGGGGTCTGCGCGGCGAGCGGACCCCGCCCCCGCTGCGGCCCGGCGACACCGTCACTCTCACCGTCGAGGGCATCGGCAGCCTCACCAACACCGTCGTCCCCGGCGCCGTTCCGGTACCGCTCCCGGCAGCGCGCCGCCGCGGCAGGGAGCGGCCGTGAGTGCGCCGTCCCCCTGCCGGGCGTGACATGGCTTCGTAAAGTGGTAGGGGCGTGGGTGTGCGCCGTGGTGCCCGCGCGCCGGAGGAGAAGATCCACTGCGAAGATCCATTTCGCGGATCCACTACTACGAACGGCTGCTCGCCGGGCTCGGCGGGAGGCCGGAAACGGACCCCTCATGAGTGCTGAGCCCGGCGCCGAGAGCCGCCAGGACCGCTTCGCCCGTGGCATGGAGATGATGACCCGCGTCGACGGCGAGGGCGGTCCGCGCGTCGTCGACGCCCTCGCCGACGTCAGCCCCGAACTCGCCCACCAGATCGTCGCGTGGGGTTTCGGGGACATCTACAGCCGCCCCGCTCTGCCGCCGCGCGACCGGCAGTTGGTCACCCTCGGGATACTGACCGCCCTCGGCGGGTGCGAACCCCAGCTGGAGGTGCACATCAACACCTCCCTCAACGTCGGCCTCACTCCCGAGGAGATCGTGGAGGCCCTCCTACACTCGGCCGGCTACTGCGGTTTCCCCAGGGCCCTGAACGCCACCTTCGTGGCCAAGAAGGTGTTCGGCGAGCGCGGCCTCCTGCCGGTGCGGCAGGAGTAGACCCGGCCGCGTGGCGCGCCTCTACGGCTCCGCGCGGTCCAGGTCGGACATGTCGAGGACGAAGCGGTAGCGGACGTCGTTGCGGCGGAGCCGGTCGAAGGCCTCGTTCACCCGCGCCGACGGGAGCAGTTCGATCTCCGCGGTGATGCCGTACTCGGCACAGAAGTCCAGCATGGCGGCGGTCGCGGGGAGGCCCCCGCTGCCGGCGGAGCTGAGCTTCTTGCGTCCCACGAGCAGGTCCATGGTCTCCACGCTCACGGGTCCGAGGTGTCCCAGGTGGCTGAGCGTGCCGTCCATGGCGACCAGGCGCAGATACGGGCCCAGGTCGTGGGAGGCCGAGATGGTGTCGACGACCACGTCGAACCGGTCGCGGGCTGCGGCCATCTCCGCCGGGTCCGAGGAGACGATGAGGTGGTGGGCGCCGAGGCGTCGCGCGTCGTCGGCCTTGCCGGGTGAGCGGCTGATGACCGTCGTGTCGGCGCCGAGCGCCACGGCGAACTTGACGGCGAGATGCCCCAGGCCGCCAAGACCCGCCACGGCAACCCGGCTGCCCGGCCCCACGCCGAGGCTGCGCAAGGGCTCCCAGACCGTGATCCCCGCACAGAGCAGAGGTGCGGCGGCCGCCGGGTCGAGGCCCGGGGGAAGCGGGTGGGCGAACCGGTCACGGACGACGTATTCGCGCGAGAAGGCGCCCAGGGTCGTCGATCCGTCGTGCCGGTCGACTCCCGCGTAGGTCAGAGTGGGGAAGGTGTGGCAGAAGTTCTCCTGTCCGGCCCGGCACATGGGGCACGCGCCGCACGCGTCGACGATGTTGCCGACCGCCACGGGGTCGCCTGCGGCGAAGCGGGTGACGGCGGGCCCGGTCCCGGTCACGACTCCGGTGAACTCGTGGCCGGGTACCAGCGGGCCGTTCCGCGCGCTGTCGTGGCTCCCGAGGGCGTGCAGGTCGCTGTGGCAGACCCCGCAGTAGTCCACACGGATCGCGAGATCGTCGGGGCGCAGGTCACGCCGGTGCAGCGATGTCCGGCGCAGCGCGGTACCCGCGCCCTCCGCCTGCCAGCCAGTTGTTGTCCGCACAGCACGTCTCCCCACTCAGAGCGCAAACAGACTGTTCTGTCTGTTGCGAGGGTCCAAGATAGGCACACACAGCCGTCGAGGCAAACCAACTGTTCTGTTTGGTAGGTTGCCGTCATGCCCGATCAGCCCCTGACGTCCCGTGGCGCGGCGACCTACCAGCGCATCATCGACATGGCGACGCACGAGTTCGCCCAGCATGGGATCGCCGGTGCGCGCATCGAGCGCGTCGTGGCCGCGGCCCGCACCAACAAGGCGCAGCTCTACGCCTACTTCGGCAACAAGGAGGGCCTCTTCGACGCCATCTTCTTCGCCTCGCTGGAGCGGATCACGAACGTCGTCCCGATCGACGCCGACGACCTGGCGGACTGGGCCGTGCGCCTCTACGACGAGTACCTGCGCCGCCCGGACCTCATCCGGCTCGCCACCTGGGCGCGCCTGGAGCGCCGCCCGGCCGGACACCTGGTGGCGGAACACGAACGGCTCGACGACCGCAAACTGCGGGCCATCGGCGAGGCCCAGGCCGCAGGCCGGGTCCGCCCGGGTGACCCGTTCGACCTGATGGCCATGGTCATCGCCATGTCCATGGCCTGGTCACCGGTGAGCAACGTCTACGCGGCGACCGCCGACGAGCCCCCGGCCGTGCATGAAGAGCGCCGCACCCTGCTCCGTGCGTGCGTGCTGCGCGCGGTGTCGGCCGACTGACACGAAGCGCCCGCCTTCGGCCTCCTCGCCCCAGGGGGTGTCTTCACACTCCCCTCGTCTCCCGGAGGGCGGCCCGGCGGCGTTCGGTGCGTGCGCTCTCGGCGGGCCGGATGCAGGGCCTCGTACGGGGCGTTCTCGGCGTTGCGCCCGGTGCGGCGAGAGTGCGTGCCGGGCGTCGCCGGGCAGAGGGGAGTTCGAAGACAGACCCTAGCCCCAATGCCGTTGCCTTAGCCGCGATCTTGGTGCGTGCACCCCCGAGCGCAGGCGCGGCGCGCATCCTGGTGACATTCTCAAAAACGCAGGAGTCCACCGTGTCACGGCGGTTCATGAGCCTGGGGCGACGAAGGGCAAGATCGCCCGTAACGCAACGGCATTGACCCTAGCCCCGGGTGTTGAGCCGGGCGGCCTGGCGCGTCAGGTGGTCTCGCTCGGCCAGGTTCGTCGCCTTGTGGGCCGCATCGGCGTAGAGCCGGGCCGCCCTCTCCAGGTCGCCGTCGCGCTCGTGGAGGTACGCCGCCACCGCGGTGTGGCGCGGCAGAGCGTTGTCCACAGTCGCGAGCGCCGCCAGGCCGGCGCGCGGCCCGTCGGCCTCGCCGACGGCGACCACGCGGTTGAGCCGGACGACCGGGCTGTCGGTCAGCCGCGCGAGCTCGTCGTACCACTCGACGATCTGCACCCAGTCCGTCTCCTCGGCGGCGGGCGCGTCGGCGTGGAGTGCCGCGATGGCAGCCTGGGCCTGGAACTCGCCGAGGCGGTCGCGGGCGAGGGCCGCCTGCAAAATCCCGACGCCCTCGGCGATCGACGCGGTGTCCCACCGGCCGCGGTCCTGCTCGGCGAGCGGCACCAGGCGGCCGTCGGGCGCGGTCCGGGCGGCGCGCCGCGCGTGGTGGAGCAGCATGAGGGCGAGCAGCCCCGACACCTCCGGGTGGTCGATCGCGGCGGCGAGCTGACGGGTCAGCCGGATGGCCTCGGCGGCGAGGTCGACGTCGCCGGAGTAGCCCTCGTTGAAGACGAGGTAGAGGACGCGCAGCACGGTGGCGACGTCGCCGGGCCTGTCGAACCGCACATCGGACACGGTGCGCTTGGCCCGGCTGATGCGCTGCGCCATGGTCGCCTCGGGCACCAGGTAGGCGCGGGCGATCTGCCGGGTGGTGAGACCGCCGACCGCGCGCAGCGTGAGCGCGACCGCGGACGACGGTGTCAGCGACGGATGCGCGCACAGGAAGTAGAGCTGGAGGGTGTCGTCGGCGGCGGGCGCGAGGCCGGGTGCGGGTTCGTCGTCGACGCGGTCCTCGCGCCGGCGGCGGGACGCGTCCGCCCGGGTCGCGTCGAGGAACCGGCGCCAGGCCACCGCGATCAGCCAGCCCTTCGGGTCCCGCGGCGGGTCGGCCGGCCAGCCGCGGACCGCCTCGACCAGCGCGTCCTGCACGGCGTCCTCGGCCGCCGCGAAGTCGGCTCCGCGGCGGACGAGGACGGCGAGCACACTCGGGGTGAGGCTCCGGAGCAGGGCATCGTCCAGCACGGGGGTCAGTCCGTGATGGTGTGCGAGGCCCCCATGAACGGGCGCAGTTCGAGCCACTCGTGGATCGGCTTGCCGCCCGCGCCGGGTGCGGCGGACAGTTCGCCGGCCAGCTCGACGGCGCGTTCGTAGCTGTCGACGTCGATCACCATCCAGCCGGCGATGAGGTCCTTGGTCTCGGCGAACGGACCGTCGGTGACCGGCGGGCGGCCCTCGCCGTCGTACCGGACGAAGGTTCCCTCGGAGGTGAGCGCCTGACTGTCGACGAACTCGCCGCTCTTTTCGAGCCGGGCCGCGAAGTCCCTCATGTACTGCACGTGGGCCGAGACCTCCTCCTGCGTCCACTGGTCCATGGGCACGTCGTTGACCGAGGCCGGGGCCCCTCGGTAGTGCTTCAGCAGCAGATACTTGGCCATCGTGCTTCTCCTCGACGCCGGCTGGTGCGTTCCATTGTGGTCGCGTTCATACCAGGGACGGAGCGGATCACGGGTTCTCGACATCGCCGTACGACTTTTTTTCCAACGGAGTTCTCACCCTTCGACGCCGGTGCGTTCACTCCCCGGGGAGGGCGCCGGCTCAGCTCGCAGCTCAACCCGATGTCTCCGCGCGTGCCCGTATCAGGAGGCGTATCTGCTCGACAGCGCCCCGCCAGTCCAGGGCCGCGCTCACTCTCCAGCTGACCCGGCTCGGCGGGAGACGGCGGAGCGTGCCATGGCGGAGGGCTTCGAGTTCGTCGCGATGGCACGGGCCCTGCTGCGCGAGCCCGATCTGATCGACCGGATGGCGAAGGACCCCGGCACACCGTGCCTGTGCATCCACTGCAACAAGTGCATGCCGACCATCTACAGCGGCACCCGCTGCGTCCTGGCGCCCTCTTCGGCGGCCGGTACCTGAGGCAGCAGCGCGAAGTCCACGCCGGCCGGCTCGCCGGACCGCAGCAACCTGCGGTGCGCGACGGGCCGAAGTCCGGGCGCGGAGGCGACGATGCTCAGGTGTCCCTCGGGCAGCCCCGAGACGGCGTAGCTCCCGTGCTCGTCGGTGACCGTGCTGACCAACTGCCGTCCCCGGCCGTCCAGAACGATGACCGCGGCGCCCCGCACCGGTTGCCGCGCGGAGTTCCGTACGGCACCGGCCAGCACGGGGACCGGCTCGCCGAAGTGGTGCGGGTGGACGGGGAGCGCGGTCGGGACCGGCGTCTCCAGCGCCGGGTCGTCGACCGGCGGTTCGGCGACCGCGTCGCGGGCTGCCGCGCGCCGGTGCCGCCAGAAGTCGAGGCCGAGGAGGGCCGCACCCAGGACGATCCAGGCACAGAGGACGAGCATCGGCTCCAGGATGCCCGCGCCGTCGAAGTACTGGATGCCGCGCAGGGCGTCGACGGCGTTCGCGAGCGGCATGACGGCGTGGATGCCCTGGTAGAACGGGGGCAGGAGCGGCGCGGGGACCGCTCCCCCGCTCGTCGGGATCGACATGACGATGAAGAGCGTCATGCCCACCGCGGGCAGGTACTGGCGGGTGAAGGCCGCGAGCCCGGATGCTGTCGTGGCCACCGCGGTGGTCAGCAGGAAGGCGACGGCCATCGTCGCGGGGTCCGCCTGCAGATATCCGAGGCCGACGCCGATGCCGTACCCGGCGGCGCCGAACAGCGCCGCGACGACCGCCACGGCCATCAGTTTGCGGCGGCGGTCGAAGCGGACGGCGCGCAGCAGTGTCGTGGCGAGGATGTAGGCGGGGATGTTCCAGGCGGTGGCGAAGTAGACCGCGGTCGAGCCGAGCGGATCCTTGCCGGTGGTCGGTGCGACGTCGCGCACCACCAAGTCGCCGTGCCCACCGGTCAGTTGGCCGAAATCGGCGACGAGCTGCTGCTCCAGCGAGGCGCCGTTGGCCTTCGCCACGTAGAGAACCGGGCGGCCTCCCTCGGTGGCGTAGCCCGCGTAGGCGTCCCGGTCGAGCACCGCCTGCCGCGCCCGGCTCGTGTCCGGCACCGCCTCGACGTCGAAGCCGCCCGGCTGGTGCCGACGCAGTTCGGCGTCCGTGCGGGCCGCCGCGGCGTTCCCCGCGACCGCGACCCGTACGTGGTGCGGTTGCGGCGCGTGCAGGGCCGGCGCGAAGAAGAACAGGATGCCCAGGAACAGGACCGCGGGGAACCAGACCGCCTCCGCCAGCGCCCGCACTGCCGCTCCACGCCCTCGCGTACCGCTCTCCACCGTGCCGGTCTCCGTTCTCACCATGAACAATGACCTGTTGTTGTACCGATCGGCACAGAAACAGGAAATGGACGATACATGTACCGTCCGGTACGTTCAAAAGGTGCCCCGTCCGATGAACACCGAGAAGCGCGCCGAACTGCTCGGCGACGTGGTCGCGTACATCCAGCGCCACGGGCTGGCCGGCCTGTCGCTGACGCCGCTCGCCGAGGAGATCGGCACGACGAAGCGGATGCTCCTGTACTACTTCGAGAGCCGGGAGAACCTGCTGGCCCGCGCCCTCGCCGCGAGCCGCCCCGACGCCCACGCCCTGTTCGACGGGGTCACCGACGCGCGGGAGTTGCGCGGGTCGGCCCACACCTTGTGGCGGGCGATCACGGTCGGCGAGCAGGCGGGCCCGATCCGGATGCTGCTCCAGCTGCTGAGCCTGGCCGCCACGGACCCGGAGCAGTACGGGAAGCTGGCCGCGGACACCGTCGAGTTCATGGTCGGGCCGATCGCGGACGCGTTCGTGCGCCTCGGCGCCACCGATCAACGGGCCCGCGAGCGCGCCACCCTGCTGGTCTCAGGACTGCGCGGTCTGTGCCAGGACCGCCTGGTCACGGGCGACGCGGACCGCACCGACGCGGCCGCGCGCCATCTGATCGACGCGGCCGCGCTGGGAGCGGTACGGGCGCCCGCGTCCTGAGCCTGTCTTCAAACTCAACCCTCGTCGCCCGGAGGGCGGCCCGGCGGCGTTCGGTGCGTGCTTTCGGCGGGCCGGGTGCAGGGTCTCGTACGGGGCGTACTCGGCTTTGCGCCCGGTGCGGCGAGAGTGCGTGCCGCGTGAACAACGCTGCGGGTCAATACACCTAAGCACTGTTTCTCGGATCATGTGCGGAGCCAGATGATGAGGGCTGCGAGGG
>NZ_JBFAKV010000005.1:292682-450441 GCF_040655895.1 Streptomyces sp. NPDC050264 | reverse complement strand
CTCGGAGGCCGACCTGCTCGACATCCGCAACTTCGGTGCGAAGTCGATCGACGAGGTCAAGGCGAAGCTGCACGGTATGGGCCTCGCCCTGAAGGACTCGCCGCCCGGATTCGACCCGACCGCCGCCGCCGACGCCTTCGGTGCCGACGACGACGCGGACGCGGGTTTCGTGGAGACCGAGCAGTACTGATCGGTCTCGCCCTCCGGGGGACACGCACCACGTCCCCCGGATCTCCGACAGGCGACCGCCTGCTCGGATACTGACCTCGGTACCTAGTACGGCCGGGGCAGACACCAAGGAGAAACATCATGCCGAAGCCCACCAAGGGTGCCCGTCTGGGCGGCAGCGCCGCGCACGAGAAGCTGCTTCTCGCGAACCTCGCGAAGTCGCTCTTCGAGCACGGCAAGATCACGACGACCGAGGCCAAGGCCCGTCGTCTGCGCCCGTACGCGGAGCGTCTGGTCACCAAGGCGAAGAAGGGCGACCTTCACAACCGCCGTCAGGTGCTCACGGTCATCACGGACAAGAGCGTCGTCCACACGCTCTTCACCGAGATCGGCCCGCGTTACGAGAACCGTCCGGGTGGTTACACCCGTATCACCAAGATCGGTAACCGTCGTGGCGACAACGCGCCCATGGCTGTCATCGAGCTGGTCGAGGCCCTGACGGTCGCGCAGCAGGCCACCGGTGAGGCCGAGGCCGCCACCAAGCGCTCCGCCAAGGACGCCGAGGCTGCCGCTCCGGCCGCCGAGGTCGTCGAGGACGCCAAGCCGGCCGAGGCCGACACGGAGTCCAAGGACGCCTGAGGCTCCGCCTCGTTGTCAGTGTGAGCGGGTCCGCCCTTCCGGGGCGGGCCCGCTTTCGCGTTCATGCCATGTGGGCGCGTGGGTGCGGGTGTGGAAAGGATCTGGGTGTGAGTGACGAAGCAGCCGACGGGTTCGTGCGCGTACGGCTCGACCTGTCGTACGACGGCAAGGACTTCTCCGGGTGGGCCAAGCAGGCCGGCGGGCGGCGGACCGTGCAGGGGGAGATCGAGGACGCGCTGCGCACCGTGACCCGGTCCTCGACGGCGTACGAGCTGACCGTGGCGGGGCGGACCGACGCCGGGGTGCACGCGCGGGGGCAGGTGGCGCACGTGGACCTGCCGGAGGGCGTGTGGGCCGAGCACAGCGAGAAGCTGCTGAAGCGGCTCGCCGGGCGGCTGCCCAAGGACGTGCGGGTGTGGTCGGTGCGGGAGGCGCCCAGCGGCTTCAACGCCCGGTTCTCGGCTGTGTGGCGGCGCTACGCGTACCGCGTGACCGACCACCAGGGCGGCGTCGACCCGCTGCTGCGGGGCCATGTGCTGTGGCACGACTGGCCGCTGGACGTCGACGCCATGAACGCGGCCGCCGAGCACCTGCTCGGGGAGCACGACTTCGCCGCGTACTGCAAGCGGCGTGAGGGTGCCACGACCATTCGTACGCTGCAGGAGCTGAGCCTGGTGCGCGGCGACGACGGGATCATCACCGCCACCGTGCGGGCCGACGCCTTCTGCCACAACATGGTGCGGTCCCTGATCGGCGCGTTGCTGTTCGTCGGGGACGGGCACCGGGGCGCCGACTGGCCGGGCAAGGTGCTGGCCGCCGGGGTGCGGGATTCGGCCGTGCACGTGGTGCGGCCGCACGGCCTGACCCTGGAGGAGGTGGGCTACCCCGCCGACGCGCTGCTGGCGGCCCGCAACAAGGAGGCGCGGAACAAGCGGACGCTGCCGGGAGCGGGCTGCTGCTGAGACGCGCGGCGGGGTGCGACGGCGCCGCGCGCCGTGGTCAGCCCGCCGTGGCCGCTGCCGAGGCCTGTGCCTCGCCGCGCCGCTTGATCTGCTGGAACGTGAACTCCTGGAGGTCGTCGCCCAGGGGGTACACCGCGGGGTCCTTCACGGTGGTGTCCTTGTCGGTGGTGTGGCCGCCGTTGGTGAAGTAGGTGTAGCGGCCTACGGAGTTCGCGGTCGAGCGGCACACCGTCGTACGGCAGAACGTGGGCACACCGGAGCCGGGGAGCGACAGGATCGCGCCGTCGAAGTCGTACTGCTCCTTGGCCCGGGTCGCCGCGGCCTTGGTGTCGAAGACGGCGACGCCGATGGTGACCGCCGCGCCGCTCTTGTAGTAGGTGGCGCGGATGACCTGCGTGCAGCCGTTCTTCTTCAGGACGGCGGGCAGGCCCTTCGTGGCGACGGAGGCGCAGTCCGTCGTACGCGATGTGGCGCCCTTGGTGTAGACGTGGCCGCCCACGGTGAGCGTCTTGCCGGGGTACAGGGTGTCCGCGGTGAGCGGCGCCTTGTCCTTGGCCGCGCTGTCGATGAAGTCGTTCGGATTCAGCGGCGGCGGCGGTGTCGTCTCCGCGAAGGAGGGGCCCGGCGTCTTTCCCGCGCTGGGGATGTCCGCGGTGCCGGGCAGCCGGCCGGCCGGTTTGTCGGCGGTGCTGCTGCCGTTCGCGGAGACGATGCCCCAGGCGACGACCGAGCCGACCGCCAGCGTGGCGACGACGGCCCCGCCGATCATCATCCAGCGCTTCTTGCGCGCGCGTGCCTCCGAGGCCTCGGCTAGTGCCGCCCAGTCCGGGGCGCCCCCGCTGTCTCCGGACCCCCACGAGGGTCCCCCCTGCCCGAAACTCATGGGGCGCATCTTAGACGGCTCGGATGGGGCCAGGGAGACGCCTGATGCGGTCGGGGCCGACCCTGTGTGTGCTGACCGTCACTGTGGTGCGGGGCCGGGCGCTCCGCTGGGCCGTTAGGCTGGAAGTGACCGGGCGGGCCCTGGTCCCGGAGCCGTGGTCGGACAGCGTTTTGACCCATCCGGGGCGCCCCGGGTACTCTGCCTAGTTGTTATACGTATCGGCCTGGTCGTTCTCAGGCGAGAGGCCCTTACGTAGGTTCCCTGGAGCAGTTACCAGTGGGCGGCATACGGGCGCTGAACCCGGCAGTGTCGTCCCCAGCTGCACGATCGCTTCAGTGATGCCACGTTTCAGCACCCATCCACTGAAGAAGAAGGCTGCTAAGTGCGTACGTACAGCCCCAAGCCCGGCGATGTGACTCGCCAGTGGCACGTCATTGACGCCCAGGACATCGTCCTGGGCCGTCTGGCCACCACTGCCGCGAACCTCCTGCGCGGCAAGCACAAGCCGACCTATGCCCCGCACATGGACATGGGCGACTTCGTCGTCATCATCAACGCGGACAAGGTTCACCTGTCCGGCAACAAGAAGACCCAGAAGATGGCGTACCGCCACTCCGGTTACCCGGGCGGTCTGCGCTCCGTGCGCTACGACGACCTCCTGGCGAACAACCCGGAGAAGGCCGTCGAGAAGGCCATCAAGGGCATGATCCCCAAGAACACGCTCGGCCGTCAGATGCTCTCGAAGCTGAAGGTCTACTCGGGCGACCAGCACCCGCACGCTGCCCAGCAGCCGGTGCCGTTCGAGATCACCCAGGTCGCGCAGTAGTTCCGGCCACACCCCCAAAGACAGAAAAGAATCTGAGGAGCATCGTGGCCGAGACCACCGCCGAGACGCCGGTCGAAGAGATCGTCGACGTCGAGAGCTACACCACCGAGTCGGACGCGCCCGTCGAGGGCGAGTACACCTCGGAGTCCAACCCGGCCCGCTTCGGTGACCCGCAGCCGGCCGCCGGCCTGGGCCGCCGCAAGAACGCCATCGCGCGCGTTCGCATCGTGCCCGGCACCGGCAAGTGGAAGGTCAACGGGCGCACGCTCGAGGACTACTTCCCGAACAAGGTCCACCAGCAGGAAGTCAACGAGCCCTTCAAGGTGCTCGAGCTCGACGGCCGCTACGACGTCATCGCCCGCATCGCGGGTGGCGGCGTCTCCGGTCAGGCCGGTGCCCTGCGCCTCGGCGTGGCCCGCGCGCTGAACGAGGCCGACGTGGACAACAACCGCCCGGCGCTGAAGAAGGCCGGTTACCTGAAGCGTGACGACCGTGCGGTCGAGCGCAAGAAGGCCGGTCTCAAGAAGGCCCGTAAGGCCCCGCAGTACAGCAAGCGCTAAATCTCGCTGCCTGCTTGTCTTTTCCTGTTCGCCCCGGCGGCACTTCGCGTGCCGCCGGGGCGTTCGGCTTATGGATGACGTGAAGTTTCGGAGGACATCAAGTGGGACGACTCTTCGGCACCGACGGCGTGCGCGGTGTGGCCAACGCGGATCTGACGGCCGAGCTGGCGCTCGGGCTCTCCGTCGCCGCCGCGCACGTACTCGGTGAGGCGGGCACCTTCGCGGGGCACCGCCCGGTCGCGGTCGTCGGCCGTGACCCCCGGGCCTCGGGCGAGTTCCTGGAGGCCGCGGTCGTCGCCGGGCTGGCCAGCGCGGGCGTCGACGTCCTGCGCGTCGGTGTGCTGCCCACCCCCGCGGTGGCGTATCTCACCGGCGCGCTGGGGGCCGACCTCGGCGTGGTGCTCTCCGCGAGCCACAACGCCATGCCGGACAACGGCATCAAGTTCCTCGCGCGCGGCGGCCACAAGCTGGACGACGCCCTGGAGGACCGCATCGAGGACGTCTACGAGCAGCACAGCACCGGCGCGCCCTGGGACCGCCCGACGGGTTCCGGTGTCGGCCGCGTGAAGGCGTACGACGAAGGGCTCGACCAGTACGTCGCCCATCTCATCGATGTCCTGCCGAACCGGCTCGACGGCCTGAAGATCGTCCTCGACGAGGCGCACGGCGCCGCGTCCCAGGTCTCGCCCGAGGCGTTCACGCGCGCGGGCGCCGAGGTCGTCACGATCGGCGCCGAGCCGGACGGGCTCAACATCAACGACGGCTGCGGCTCGACCCACCTCGACCTGCTGAAGGCCGCCGTCGTCGAGCACAAGGCCGACTTCGGCATCGCGCACGACGGCGACGCCGACCGCTGCCTGGCCGTGGACCACACGGGTTCCGAGATCGACGGCGACCAGATCATGGCCGTCATCGCCCTCTCGATGCGCGAGCGGGGCGTCCTGCGCGAGGACACCGTGGTCGCGACCGTCATGTCGAACCTGGGCTTCAAGCTGGCCATGGAGCGCGAGGGCATCACCTTCGTGCAGACCGCGGTCGGCGACCGGTACGTCCTGGAGTCCATGAAGCAGCACGGGTACGCGCTGGGCGGCGAGCAGTCCGGGCACGTCATCGTGCTCGACCACGCGACGACCGGTGACGGCACGCTGACCGGGCTGCTGCTCGCGGCGCGCGTCGCGCAGACGGGCCGGAGCCTCAAGGACCTGGCGTCCGTCATGGAGCGGCTGCCGCAGGTGCTCATCAACGTGCCGGACGTCGACAAGTCCCGGGTGACCACCTCCGCCGAGCTGACCACCGCGGTGGCCGACGCCGAGCGTGAACTGGGCGCCACCGGGCGGGTGTTGCTGCGTTCCTCCGGCACCGAGCCGCTGGTGCGCGTGATGGTCGAGGCCGCCGACATCGAGCAGGCGCGGGCCGTGGCCGGCCGCCTGGCCGACGTCGTGAAGTCGGCGCTCGGCTGACGCACTTCCCGTTGTTCGCGCGGCCCCGCCCGGAGTGATTCCGGGCGGGGCCGCGCGTGTGTGTGCGTACTGGCGCTCAGAGCTTGCGAAGGCGCAGCCGCTGCACCTTGTGGTCGGCTCCCTTGCGGATGACGAGGCCGGCGCGGGCGCGCGTCGGGGCCACGTTCTCCAGGAGGTTGACCTGGTTGACGGTGCGCCAGGTCGTGCGCGCGTAGTCCAGGGCCTCCTCCTCCGAGACCTGCGTGTACTTGCGGAAGTACGACGACGGGTCCTGGAAGGCGGTCGCGCGCAGCTTGCGGAACCGGTTGAGGTACCAGCGCTCGATGTCCTCGGCGCGCGCGTCCACGTACACGCTGAAGTCGAAGTAGTCGGCGAGACCGACGCGGGTGCGGCCGTCCTTGCCGGGCAGGGCGGGCTGCAGCACGTTGATGCCCTCGACGATGAGGATGTCGGGGCGGCGGACCGTGAGCCGCTGGTCCGGGACGATGTCGTAGATGAGGTGCGAGTAAACGGGCGCCGTCACCTCGTCCTTGCCGGCCTTGATGTCGGCGACGAACCGGGTCAGGGCCCGCCGGTCGTACGACTCGGGGAAGCCCTTGCGCGACATCAGGCCGCGGGCCTGCAGCTCCTTGGTGGGCAGCAGGAAACCGTCGGTGGTGACGCGCTGCACGCGCGGGTGCTCGGGCCAGCGCGAGAGCAGCGCCTGGAGGAGGCGGGCGACCGTCGACTTGCCGACCGCCACCGATCCCGCGACCCCTATGACGAAGGGCGTGCCGGCCTGGGAGGCCTTCTCGCCGGTGTCGCCGAGGAAGGTGTTCACGGCGCTGCGCAGGCCGTCGGTGGCGCCCACGTACAGGTTCAGGAGGCGGGAGAGCGGCAGGTAGATGTCGCGGACCTCGTCGAGGTCGATCACGTCGCCGAGACCGCGCAGCCGCTCCACCTCGTCGGCGGTCAGCGGCAGGGGCGTCTTGTCACGCAGGGCACTCCACTCGGTTCGGGTGAGGTCGACGTAGGGAGTCGCCTCCGGCTTGTGCCGGTGGGCGCTCCGGGAGGTCGAGTGCAGGGGCTCGGAGACCGGAGAGATCACAGTCCATTGTTACGGCTGTATGGACAGCGCGGGGGGTGGGGTGCGTCACGCGGCGCAGCGCCGCCGCCGTGTCCCGCCGATCGTCACAGCTTGTGCACAGGTATGGACCCGAGGTGGAGATGACCGATACGTTCCCCTGACGCGTCGTGGGGCAGAGCCGTCTCCGCGGGGCGGGAGGGACCGGGAGGGAAACCGTATGTCGGCACTCCGCCTGCCGGGCTTCGTGCGGCGGCTGTCCGGCGCCGCACAGGCCGGCGAGGCCGGTGAGGACTGGGCCGGACACGTCCGCAGCGAGCTGGCGCTCGAACTGCCCGACGAGGACATCGGCGAGGACCTCGACGACTGCCTCGACTTCTACGAGATGGGCAGCAAGCCGCGCTGCGAGGAGGTCGAGTACCTGGGCCTCGTACAGGACGCGCGGGACCGGCTCCTGTGGGGGCGCGAACCTCGGTCCTAGGCTGCGGCCCATGTGTGGAATCGTGGGATACGTAGGTTCTCAGTCGGCCCTCGACGTCGTGCTGGCCGGACTGAAGCGGCTGGAGTACCGGGGCTACGACTCGGCCGGTGTCGCCGTGCTCGCGGACGGGTCGCTGGCCGCCGCCAAGAAGGCCGGCAAGCTCGCCAACCTGGAGAAGGAGCTGGTGGACCGGCCGCTGCCGGCCGGCGCCGCCGGTATCGGGCACACCCGCTGGGCCACCCACGGCGGCCCCACGGACGCCAACGCGCACCCGCATCTGGACAACGCCGGCCGGGTCGCCGTCGTCCACAACGGGATCATCGAGAACTTCGCCGCCCTCCGCGCCGAGCTGGCCGAACGCGGGCACGAGGCGGCCTCCGAGACGGACACCGAGGTGGTGGCGCACCTGCTCGCCGAGGAGTTCTCGGCCTGCGGGGACCTCGCCGCGTCGATGCGTCTGGTGTGCCGTCGGCTCGACGGCGCGTTCACGCTGGTCGCGGCGCACGCGGACGCCCCGGACGTGGTCGTGGGGGCGCGCCGGAACTCGCCGCTCGTGGTGGGCGTGGGCGAGGGCGAGGCGTTCCTCGCCTCAGACGTCGCGGCCTTCATCGCGCACACCCGCTCCGCGATCGAACTCGGCCAGGACCAGGTCGTCGAGGTGCGCCGGGACGCGGTGACGGTGACCGACTTCGAGGGGCGGCCCGCCGAGGTGCGCCGCTACCACGTCGACTGGGACGTCTCCGCCGCCGAGAAGGGCGGCTACGACTACTTCATGCTCAAGGAGATCGCGGAGCAGCCGAAGGCCGTCGCGGACACGCTCCTGGGGCGGATCGGCGCCGAGGGGCAGCTGACGCTCGACGAACTGCGCATCCCCCCGCAGGTCCTGAAGATGGTCGACAAGGTCGTCATCGTGGCGTGCGGTACGGCGTTCCACGCGGGCCTGATCGCCAAGTACGCCATCGAACACTGGACGCGGGTCCCGTGCGAGGTGGAGCTGGCGAGCGAGTTCCGCTACCGGGACCCGATCCTGGACGCCCGCTCACTGGTGATCGCGATCTCCCAGTCCGGCGAGACCATGGACACCCTGATGGCGCTGCGGCACGCGCGCGAGCAGGGCGCCACCGTCCTCGCGATCTGCAACACGAACGGTTCGACGATCCCGCGGGAGTCGGACGCCGTGCTGTACACGTACGCGGGCCCGGAGGTCGCGGTCGCCTCGACCAAGGCGTTCCTGACGCAGCTCGTCGCCTGCTACCTGGTGGCGCTGTACCTCGGCCAGGTGCGCGGCACCAAGTGGGCCGACGAGATCCTCCCGGTCGTACGGGACCTCGCGCGCATCGGCGAGGAGGTCGAGCGGGTCCTGGAGACGATGGAGCCGGTGCGGGAACTGGCCCGTTCGCTGGCCGGGCAGGACACGGTGCTGTTCCTGGGACGGCACGTCGGCTACCCGGTCGCCCTGGAGGGCGCCCTGAAGCTCAAGGAACTGGCGTACATGCACGCCGAGGGGTTCGCGGCCGGTGAGCTGAAGCACGGGCCGATCGCGTTGATCGAGGAGGGCGTGCCGGTGGTGGTGGTCGTCCCGTCACCGCGGGGCCGGTCCGTCCTGCACGACAAGATGGTCTCCAACATCCAGGAGATCCGGGCGCGCGGGGCACTCACCATCGTGATCGCCGAGGAAGGGGACCAGGCCGTCGTCCCCTACGCCGATCACCTGGTCCGGGTGCCGGCCACCCCCACATTGCTGCAGCCGCTGGTCGCGACGGTGCCGCTGCAGGTGTTCGCCTGCGAGCTGGCCACCGCGCGGGGCAACGAGGTGGACCAGCCGCGGAACCTGGCGAAGTCCGTGACGGTGGAATAGCCCGCCGCCCTCAGCCCATAGGGTCGGCGCATGAGCATCATCGGGGTCGGTATCGACGTGGCCGAGATCGAGCGGTTCGGGGCGTCGCTGGAGCGGACGCCCGGGCTGGCCGACCGGCTGTTCCTCCCGGGCGAGCTGCTGCTGCCCGGCGGCGAGCGGCGCGGTGTCGCCTCGCTGGCCGCCCGGTTCGCCGCGAAGGAGGCCGTGGCGAAGGCGCTCGGGGCTCCGCCCGGGCTGCGGTGGGTCGACGCGGAGGTCTTCGTCGAGGAGAGCGGGCAGCCGCGGCTCCGGGTGACCGGGACGGTTGCCGCGCGGGCCGCGGAGCTGGGTGTGAGCGGGTTTCATGTGTCGCTGAGTCATGACGCGGGGGTGGCGTCCGCGGTGGTTGTGGCGGAAGGGTAGCGCCGTGGGGGTGCGTGTTCTCGGCCGACTGCCGCGCCGTCGTGGCTGGTCGCGCAGTTCCCCGCGCCCCTGAGCTGCACGGCTTCGCCGCGCCGTCTCAGGCGCACGGATGCGTTGCGGGGTGCGGGGTGCGTCGTGGCTGGTCGCGCATCGCGGCGGAGCCGCACAGGGCTCAGCCTCCACCGGGCCGAGGCCGCTCACGAGACCTCATCCGCGCAGACGGCCGGGCCGCGCTGATGTCCCGCCACACCACGCGTACCGCCGACGCCACATCCTGCGCGGACACGGGCGCCCCCTGCGCCGCGTGCCGGGCCGCCAGGCCATGGAGGTACGCGCCCACCGAAGCCGCGTCCGCCGGCCGGAGGCCTGCCGCCAGGAGGGAGCCCGTCAGGCCGGAGAGGACGTCGCCGCTGCCCGCCGTGGCGAGCCAGGGCGTACCCGTGGGGTTCACCCGGACCGGGACGCCGTCCCCGTCCGGCGACGCGATCAGGGTCGTGGAACCTTTCAGGAGGACCGTGGCACCGTAGCGCGCCGCCAACTCCCTTACGGACGAAAGGCGTTCAGCCTCGACCTGCTTCCGGTCGCAGCCGAGCAGCGCCGCCGCCTCCCCGGCGTGCGGGGTCAGAACCGTGGGCGCCGAACGGCTCCGCACCGCTTCCACGTCGGCGAGCCGGAGGCCATCCGCGTCGATGAGTACCGGGACGTCCGACGCCAGGACGTCGGACAGACCCGCCGCGTCGTCGCCGAGCCCCGGGCCGATCACCCAGGCCTGCACCCGGCCCGCCTTCGACGGCGGTCCCGCCGACACCAGGGTCTCCGGGAAGCGGGACAGCACCGAGTCGGCGGCAGGGCCCACATAGCGGACCGCTCCCGCGCCGCCGTGCAGCGCTCCGGCCGTGGCCAGGACCGCCGCGCCCGGGTACCGCTCCGAGCCCGCGACGACGCCGACCACACCGCGCCGGTACTTGTCGCTCTCGCCGGTGGGCTTCGGGAGCAGCGCCGCCACGTCGTCGTGCTGCAGTGCCCCGAGGCTCGCGTCGGCGGCGGGCAGTTCGAGGCCGATGTCGACCAGGCGGAGCGCCCCCGCGTACTCGTGCGCGGGGTCGACGAGCAGCCCCGGCTTGTACGTGCCGAACGTGACCGTCGCGTCGGCCCGCACCGCGTCGCCGCGCACCTCGCCGGTCTCCGCGTCCACCCCGCTGGGCAGATCCACGGCGACGACCAGGCCCCTGGACTCCGTTGCCCCAGCGGCCAGTTGGGCCGCGCGCGGGCGCAGGCCGCCCTTGCCGCCGATGCCCACGATGCCGTCGAGCACGAGGTCGGCCCGGGCCACGGTGTCCGCGGCGGTGGCGGACTCCGCGTCGAGGACCGTGCCGCCCGCCGCCCGCAGCGCCGCGAGGCCACCCGGGTGCGTCCGCTGCGGCGACAGCGTCAGCGCCGTGACGCCCGCGCCGCGCCGGGCCAGGCGGGCGCCCGCGTACAGGGCGTCGCCGCCGTTGTCCCCGGAGCCGATCAGCAGGGCGACCCGCGCGCCGTAGACCTTGCCGAGCAGGCCGGCGCAGGCCGCGGCGAGCCCGGCCGCCGCCCGCTGCATCAGTGCTCCGTCGGGCAGCCGCGCCATCAGCGCGCGTTCGGCGGCCCGGATCGTCTCGACGTCGTAGGCAGTACGCATGTCATCGAGTGTCCCCCAGGAGGTGGGTGCGGAGCAGCTCGGCGGTTTCGGCGGGGTGCGTGGACCAGCCGTTGTGCGCGCCGGGGAACGCCGCGAGGGGCAGGCCCAGACGGTCGGCGAGCAGCGCCGCAGGGCGGTACGGGAGGTGGCCGCGCGTGCCCGTGCCCGCCGCCAGGGTCAGCCGGTCGGAGGCCGTCGCGAGGGCGTCGAGATCGGGAACGTAGGCCGCGAAACTGCGGTGTTCGTATTGGAGCGCGAGGGGCGCGTTCGCCAGCAGCCGCTCTCTCATGGCCCGTGCGCGCTCCGGGAGCGGGTCCTGCGCCGGCATCGGCAGCAGCACCGGCCCGACCCCCCTCATGAAGCGCTCGCCCGCCGCTCCCAGCCCCTCGGTCCGGAAGGTGTCGTACACCTCCTGGAAGAACGCCAGCTGCTCGGCCGCGTCCGGCAGCACGCTCCACGACGGCGGCTCGTGCGCCAGTGCTCCGCGCAGCCGTTCCGGGTGGCGGGCCAGCAGGTCGAGGGTGACGATCGCGCCGCTGGACCCGCCGGCCGCGTAGGCGGGCTCGCCGGGCGCGACCGCGTCGAGCAGGCGCAGGGCGTCGTCCGCGTGGACGCCGACCCGCTGCTCGGCGGGCGGGCCGTCCAGCGTGCTGCGCGAGTACCCGCGCGGGTCGTGCGTGAGCACGGTGAAGGTGTCGGCCAGGGCGTCGGCGACCGGATCGAGGACGGCCGCGTCGCCGCCCGCGCCGGGCAGCAGGAGGAGGGCAGGGCCGGCGCCCCGGGTCTCGTAGTGCAGCGTCGCGCCGGGCACGCGAAGCCGGTGGGCGGTGATCAACTGACGTCCCCTTCCTGTCCGTTGACGGGAGATGGCCCGTTGGTGGGCGACGGCCAGTTGGTGAGGGCTACGTGCAGGGCCTGCACCGCGCGCGACCAGCTCGCGCCCGCCTCGCGCCGATGGCGGAAGCCGCCCGCGAGTTCGATGCTGACGAAGCCGTGGAACGTGCCGCGCAGCAGCCGGCCCGCGTCGGTCAGATCCGGTTCGGCCAGGTCGTACCCCTGGAGCAGCGCGTACGTGCAGGTGAGGTTGCGGCGCAGGCCCGGATGGTCGTCGTAGACGGTCGGGTCGAGCTCCTGCTGCTGGGTGGCCGCGTACCGGCCGGGGTGGGCGAGGGCGAAATCGCGGTAGGCGTCCGCGAAGGCGACGAGCGCGTCACGGCCCGCCCGGCCCGCGAGCGCGTCGGCGATCCGGTCGGCGAGGTCGAGTCCGGCGAGGATCGCGACCCGAACGCGCAGGTCGGAGAGGTTCTTGACGTGTGCGTACAGACTCGCGTCCTTCACGCCGAAGCCGCGGGCGAGCGCCGCGACGGTGATGTGCTCGAACCCGACGGTGTCCGCGAGATCGGCGGCGGCCGCCACCACCCGCTCCCTGGTCAGGCCTGCCCTGGCCATCATGAGCGCCCCAACTCCTCTTCTGTCCCGGAAACCTAGATGCCCTAGGTTTTTGGTTACGGTACCTAGGTTCGGCTGGGCTGATCAACGGATTTCCGGGAGATCCCGCCGCGCGGCTGACGGTGATCCGGCGCCTGGCCCGGTTCCCTCGGCCCATGACAAGCCCACCCGTGCGCGGCTCTCTCGCCGCGCTGCTCGTCCTCGCCGCCGTCCTGCCCGCCGGACCGGCCTTCGCGGACCCCGAACCGCCCCGGCCCGCGGCCCCCGGCCCGGCCGCCGCGCTCGTCCCCGGCATCCTCACCACGCCCTACGACAGCCGGCCCCTGGACTCCACGGACCAGACGCTGCCGCCCCGCGTCCACGAGCCGGGCGCGGCGGAGGACTCCATCGAGCCGTACGAGCCGCCGGCCGGGTCCGACCCGCTCATCGAATACGTGCCGCCGAGCGAGGCGCAGTCCGTGCCGGGCAGCCTCGGCGCGCCCGCCGCCGCCTCCTGCACCAGGAAGACCGGCACCCACCAGCGGCAGGTCGAGCGCTGGCTGAAGCGCACGGTCGACGGCAAGCAGTCGCCCGCCGACTGCAGGGCCATCCGCGCCTTCCAGACCGAGCAGGACATCCGCCCGGCCATCGGCTACGCCGGGCCCGTCACCTGGTCCCGGATGCAGTGGCTGAGCGCTCGCAAGAACCCGAACGCGGCGAAAAAGTGCCCCACGCGCGCGTACCGCCTCGCCTGCGTCGATCTGCGACGCCAGCTGATGTGGGTGAGCAAGGGAAGGAAGACCGTCCTCGGCCCGGTCCCGATCCGCAGCGGGCGGGCCGGGAACGCGACCCGTGCGGGCTGGCACAAGGTCTACTGGAAGCACAAGAACCACTGGTCGTCGATCTACAACACCCCCATGCCGTACAGCCAGTTCTTCAGCGGCGGACAGGCCTTCCACGCCATCTACGGCAGCGTGTACAACCCGCCGGGATCGCGCGGCTGCGTGAACATGCGACTCGCCGACGCCAAGAAGCTGTGGCGTGTTCTGAAGAAGAACGACCGGGTTTACGTGTGGGGCCGAAAGCCCGGTACCTGAGGGCTTGTCGGACCGCTCTGAGACACTGGGCGCACGATGAACGAGAACGTGACTGCCCCGCTCCGGGCCCGCGCCGAGATCGATCTCGCCGCCCTGAAGGCCAATGTGCGGTCCCTGCGCGCCCATGCGCCGGGGGCCGCGTTCATGGCCGTCGTGAAGGCGGACGCGTACGGGCACGGCATGATCCCGGTCGCCCGCGCCGCCAAGGAGGCGGGCGCCGAATGGATCGGCACCGCCACCGCGGAGGAGGCCCTGGAGCTGCGCGCCGCGGGCCTGCCCGGCCGCATCATGTGCTGGCTGTGGGTGCCCGGCGGACCCTGGCGCGAGGGCGTCGAGGCCGACCTGGACATGTCGGTGAGCGGCCTGTGGGCGCTGCGCGAAGTCACGGAAGCGGCGCGGGACTTGGGCCGCACGGCCCGCGTCCAGCTGAAGGCCGACACCGGACTCGGACGCAACGGATGCCTGCCCGCCGACTGGCCCGAGCTGGTGCGCGAGGCCCTGCGGGCGCAGGCCGAGGGCCTCGTCACGGTCACCGGCCTGTGGTCGCACTTCGCCTGCGCCGACGAGCCCGGGCATCCCTCCATCGCGCCGCAGCTGGAATGCTTCCGCGAGATGGTCGCGTACGCGGAGGGGCAGGGCGTCACCCCGGAGGTGCGGCACATCGCGAACTCGCCGGGCACGCTCACCCTCCCCGAGACCCACTTCGACCTGGTCCGCCCCGGTATCGCCATGTACGGGATCTCGCCGAGCCCCGAGCTCGGTACGCCCGCCGACTTCGGGCTGCGCCCCGTGATGACGCTCAAGGCGAACCTCGCGCTGGTGAAGCACGCGCCAGGTGGACTCGGCGTCAGTTACGGGCATCACTACGTCACGCCCGGCGAGACGACGCTGGGCCTGGTGCCGCTCGGCTACGGGGACGGCATCCCGCGGCATGCCTCCGGCACGGGCCCGCTCCTGATCGGCGGCAAGCGGCGCACGGTCGCCGGACGCATCGCGATGGACCAGTTCGTCGTCGACCTCGGCGGGGACGAGCCCGCCGCGGGTGACGAGGCGGTGCTGTTCGGCCCGGGGGACGCGGGCGAGCCGACCGCCGAGGACTGGGCGGCCGCGTCCGGGACCATCGCGTACGAGATCGTGACGCGCATCGGTTCCCGGGTACCCCGCGTCTACGTGGACGCGGGGCAGCCTCGCACGACCTGAGACGACGGCCCGGCTTGAGACAGGGAACGGCATTCCGTAGGAGGAACGGCACGTGAGCGAGAGCAGCGCACAGGCCACGGCGGCCGTCGCCGAAGCCGCGGCTTCGGCGAGCTGGCGGCGGGCCGGACTGGCCGGCGCCGCGATAGGCGTGGTCGCCGCGGGAGCCGCGGCCGGTGTCGCCGTCGAGCGGCTGACGGTGGGCCGCGGCATGCGCCGCAGGGCCCGGCTCGCCCTCGACGCCTCGGGACCCTACGGAGCGCTGCGCGGCGTCCCCGGCCGGGCCCGCGCCGCCGACGGCACCGAGCTGTACTACGAGGTCGACGAGGTCGAGCCGGACACCGGTGACGGCGCGCGCAGACGCCGGCTGTTCGGCCGCAGGGCCCCGGCCCCCGTCACCGTCGTCTTCAGCCACGGCTACTGCCTCAACCAGGACTCCTGGCACTTCCAGCGCGCGGCCCTGCGCGGCGTCGTGCGCAGCGTCTACTGGGACCAGCGCAGCCACGGCCGTTCCGAGCGCGGGGCGGAGCAGCTGGAGGAGGGCATCCCCGTCTCCATCGACCGGCTCGGCGATGACCTCAGGGCGGTCATCGACGCGGCCGCGCCCGAGGGCCCGATCGTGCTGGTCGGCCACTCCATGGGCGGCATGACGGTGATGGCGCTGGCCGACCGGTGCCCCGAGCTGGTCCGCGAGCGAGTCATCGGCGTGGCCCTGGTGGGGACGTCGTCGGGGAAGCTCGGCGAGGTCAACTACGGGCTGCCGGTCGCCGGGGTGGCCGCGGTGCGGCGCGTGCTGCCCGGCCTCCTGAAGGTGCTCGGGCAGCGGGCCGACCTCGTCGAGAAGGGGCGGCGCGCGACGGCGGACCTGTTCGCCGGGATCATCAAGCGGTACTCGTTCGCGACGCGGGACGTCGACCCGGCGATCGCCCGGTTCGCCGAGCGGATGATCGAGGGCACGCCGATCGACGTGGTCGCCGAGTTCTATCCGGCGTTCCAGGAGCACGACAAGACGGCCGCCCTGGAGCGCTTCGCACGGCTGCCCGTCCTGGTGCTGGCCGGGGAGCAGGACCTGGTGACGCCGAGCGGGCACAGCGAGGCGATCGCGGCGCTGCTGCCGGACGCCGAGTTCGTGCTGGTGCCGGACGCCGGGCACCTCGTGATGCTGGAGGACCCGGAGGCCGTCACGGACCGCCTCGCGGACCTGCTGGCCCGCGCGGGAGTGCCGGCCGCTGCCGCTACCGTGGGGAGCCATGGAGACACCGGCAGCACCGCACAGCCCGGCGGCTGATCCCGCCGCCCCCGTCACGACCGTCACGGTCACGGTCAACTCCCCGGACGAAATGCGGGAGTTGGGCCTGGCCCTGGCCAAGCGTCTGCGCCCGGGCGACCTCGTCATGCTCACCGGCGAGCTGGGCGCGGGCAAGACGACACTGACCCGCGGGCTCGGCGAGGGGCTCGGCGTGCGCGGCGCGGTCACCTCCCCGACGTTCGTGATCGCCCGCGTGCACCCGCCCCTCGCCGGAGGGCCGGCCCTGGTGCACGTCGACGCGTACCGGCTCGGCGGCGGCCTCGACGAGATGGAGGACCTCGACCTCGACGTGTCCCTGCCGGACTCCGTCGTCGTCGTGGAGTGGGGCGACGGCAAGGTCGAGGAGCTGTCCGACGACCGGCTGCACGTGCTCATCGACCGGGCCACGGGCGACACCACGGACGAGGTGCGCGTCGTGACGCTGCACGGCATCGGCGAGCGCTGGGGCCAGGCCGATCTGGGGTCCCTGACCGGCTGAGACGTCCGTATCCAGGACCCCCGTCACCCGTATTCCGGACCACATCCCGACAACGCGTCGGCAAAATGTTGCGCGGCGCGTGTTCGGCGTGTTCACATGGAGACCGGACTTAGTTAGGTCTACCTAACCACGCCTGCTCGGGAGGCGCTCATGTCGGCTTCGGAACGTGTTGTGCGGCACCCTGAGCCGTCCTCCCGGCAGGACGTCGCGCGCGGGGTGTCGATGGGGGAGCTGCTGGCCTCGTGCGCGGCGGCCCGGGCGGTGTCGACCCCGCCAGGGCAGAGCGGCGCGGAGCGCGAGCAGCCGCGTACGGTTCACGGGCGCGAAGAAGAAGCGAGCCCGCGCTGCGCTTAGGCGAATGACCTGCGTCGGGAAACCGCCGGCGTCAGGGGACGACGACGATCTTCTGGCCGAACGTCGCGAACTCCCACATCGCCGCACCGTCGGCCCGCGACTCCCGGATGCCGCCGGTCTGCTTCGACGGATCCGGCGACGGCGTGGAGCCGTCGACCGCCGCGCTGAACCCGACCGGTACCCCGCCCGTGTTCGCGAACAGTACGACGTGCTCGATCGGCACCCCGTCGGTGCCGGTGACGGAACCGGAGCGCGAGGTCACCGTGTACTTGCCCGCGGTCGGCTCGACCGTGCCGGGCATCACCTGGAACGTGCGCTGCGCCTTGCCGTCCGCCCCTACCAGCCAGACCCGGTCGGCGCCCAGGGCGTAGACGACACGCTCGCCGGCGCCGGACTGCGCGGGCAGCGTGGCGGGGTCCTTCTTGTCCTTGGCGGAGTGGGACGCCGCCGCGGAGGGGGAGGCATCGGCCTTCGGCTTGCCGAAGTCGTCGGGTGTGTTCGCCGACGCCTGGTACGCGAGGAAGCCGACCGCGGCGAGCGCGCCAACGGTCAGCGCGGTCACGAATCCGGTGCTGCTCCGTGCCACCAGGTGCCTGCCTCTCATGTACGTATGTACGCCTGTACGACGCCAGTGACGGCTCTGAGTGACGGTAGCAGCCGGGGCCTCGCGGGCCCCGATGCCGACAGCGCGGACATGTCCGCACCGTCGGAGCCGTAGGCTGTTTGCGTGCTGTTGCTCGCCGTGGATACCGCCACCCCCGCCGTCACCGTCGCCCTGCACGACGGCACCGCCGCCGTCGCCGAGTCGAGTCAGGTCGACGCCCGCAGACACGGGGAGCTGCTGCTGCCCGCCGTCGACCGGGTGCTCTCCGAGGCCGGTGTGAAGCTCGACGCCGTCACCGGGATCGTCGTGGGCATGGGCCCGGGACCGTACACCGGACTGCGCGTCGGCCTGATGACCGCCGACACCTTCGGGCTCGTGCTCGACGTTCCCGTGTACGGACTGTGCACGCTGGACGGCCTCGCGTACGCCGCGAAGGACGTCGAGGGCCCCTTCGTGGTGGCCACCGACGCGCGGCGCAAGGAGGTCTACTGGGCGCGCTACGCGGACCGGCGCACCCGGGTCACCGAAGCCGCCGTCGACCGGCCCGCCGATCTCGCCGAGGCAGTCGCCGGACTGCCCGCGGTCGGCGCGGGCGCGCTGCTCTACCCCGACACGTTCACGGACCCGCGCGGCCCCGAGCACGTGTCCGCCGCCGCGCTGGCCGCCCTCGCCGCCGAGAAGCTCGCGGCCGGCGAGGAACTTCCCGAACCGCGGCCCCTGTACCTGCGCCGCCCCGACGCCCAGGTCCCCAAGAACTACAAGGTGGTCACCCCGAAGTGACGACTCTGACGGCGGAACTGCGCGAGATGCGCTGGTGGGACATCGATCCCGTGCTCGCTTTGGAGAAGGACCTCTTCCCGGACGACGCCTGGTCGCGCGGCATGTTCTGGTCCGAGCTCGCGCACGCGCGCGGTGTCGGTTCGACGCGGCGCTACGTCGTCGCCTACGAGGACGACCGGCTCGTGGGTTACGGCGGGCTCGCCGTCTCCGGGACCGGTTCCGAAGGCGGCTCCGCCGACGGCGCCGACGTGCAGACCATCGCCGTCGCCCGCGACCACTGGGGCAGCGGGCTCGGCGCCCGGCTGCTCACCGAACTCCTGCGGCACGCCACCGCCTTCGAGGTCGCCGAGGTGATGCTCGAAGTACGCGTCGACAACACGCGGGCGCAGAAGCTCTACGAGCGTTTCGGCTTCGAGCCGATCGGCTTCCGCCGCGGCTACTACCAGCCGGGCAACGTGGACGCCCTCGTGATGCGCCTGACCACCACCCAAGAACCCGCACCGGCAACTCCCGTACCAGGAACCGAAGAGAAGAATGATGGCTGACGAACCGCTCGTCCTCGGTATCGAGACCTCCTGCGACGAGACCGGCGTCGGCATCGTCCGCGGCACCACCCTGCTCGCCGACGCCGTCGCCTCCAGCGTCGACGAACACGCCCGCTTCGGCGGCGTCGTGCCCGAGGTCGCCTCCCGCGCGCACCTGGAGGCGATGGTCCCGACGATCCGCCGGGCCCTGAAGGACGCGGGCATCACCGCGAAGGACCTCGACGGGATCGCCGTCACCGCCGGGCCGGGGCTCGCGGGCGCGCTGCTCGTCGGCGTCTCGGCCGCGAAGGCGTACGCGTACGCCCTCGGCAAGCCGCTCTACGGCGTCAATCACCTGGCCTCGCACATCTGCGTCGACCAGCTGGAGCACGGCACGCTGCCCGAGCCGACGATGGCGCTCCTGGTGTCCGGCGGCCACTCCTCGCTCCTGCTGTCCAGCGACATCACCTCGGACGTGCGGCCGCTCGGCGCGACCATCGACGACGCGGCGGGCGAGGCCTTCGACAAGATCGCGCGGGTGCTGAACCTCGGCTTCCCCGGCGGCCCCGTCATCGACCGGTACGCGAAGGAGGGCGACCCGAACGCGATCGCCTTCCCGCGCGGACTGACCGGCCCGCGCGACGCCGCGTACGACTTCTCCTTCTCCGGCCTCAAGACCGCCGTGGCCCGCTGGATCGAGGCCAGGCGGGCGGCCGGTGAGGACGTGCCCGTGCGCGACGTGTCGGCGTCCTTCCAGGAGGCGGTCGTCGACGTGCTGACCCGCAAGGCGGTGCGTGCCTGCAAGGACGAGGGCGTCGACCACCTCATGATCGGCGGCGGGGTGGCCGCCAACTCGCGGCTGCGGGCGCTGGCCCAGGAACGTTGTGAGCGGGCCGGGATCCGGTTGCGGGTGCCGCGCCCCAAGCTCTGCACGGACAACGGCGCGATGGTCGCCGCGCTCGGCGCCGAGATGGTGGCGCGCAACCGGGAGCCGTCGTCCTGGGACCTGTCGGCGGACTCGTCGCTGCCGGTGACGGAGCCGCACGTGCCCGGCCATCATCACCACGGGCACGACCACGTGCACGAGGTCAGCAAGGAGAACCTGTACTCGTGAGCGTCGCGCTGATGTGGGAGGCCCGGGCCGTCGAGGGCCGCGGCGAGGAGCTGCTCGCCTGGGTGAAGGCGCAGGTCCTGGCGCGGGCGCCGGAGCGCCGCGAGACGTTGCGCGCTCCGCGGGACCGGGTCCTCGTGATCACGTGGTGGGATGCCGACTACGACGCCGTGCTGCCCGAACTCCCCGAGCCCGGGGCCGAGTTGGTGACCCGGGCCGTGCACAGGTGGCGTTTCGAGGCGGTCTGACATCGGGTCCGCCGCCCGGTCCGCGGGCAGCTGAGAACTGACTGAGATTTCCGAAAATCGTCTGCCAAGTGGTTTACCGCTGTAATAATTCGGACTTATGTTCCCTGTGTGACTGAGCAGAAACGGTTCCGCGCACGTGCGGTGAAGGCGGTGGCGCTCGCCTTCGGCTGCGTCCTGGTGCTCGGAGGGGCGGGGGCCGGATGGGTCTACTGGCACCTCGACCACAACATACGCAGCGTCGACATCGACGGCGCCCTCGGCGACGACCGCCCGGTCAAGCCCGTGGCCGCCGCCGCCTCGCCCTCGGCGTCCGCGTCACCGTCGTCCGAGCCGGTCGAGAAGGGTGTCCTCAACATCCTTGTCCTGGGCTCCGATTCACGCACCGGCAAGGCGAACAAGGCGCTCGGCGGCGGTGACAGCGGCGGGGCCCGCTCCGACACCGCGATGGTCGTGCACCTCGACGCCGACCGCAGCGCGGCGACGGTGGTGAGCATCCCCCGCGACACCCTCGTCGAACGCCCCTCCTGCCCGACGGAGTCCGGCGGCACGACCGCGGTCGCGTACAACGTCATGTTCAACAGCGCCTATTCGGTGGGCGGTCCGGTCTGCGCCGTGAAGACCGTCGAGCAGCTCACCGGGGTCCGCATGGACCACTACCTGGAGGTCGACTTCGCGGGCTTCGCGAAGATCGTCGACGCGCTCGGCGGCGTGGACGTCACCACCACCGAGGACATCGACGACGACCTCAGCCACCTCCACCTGGACGCCGGCGACCACCACCTCGACGGCGAACAGGCCCTCGCCTTCGCCCGCACCCGGCACGGCATCGGCGACGGCAGCGACCTGGGCCGCATCAAGCTGCAGCAGCAGCTCGTCAAGGCGCTGATCGGGCAGGTCTCGGCCGACGGCCTGCTGACCGACCCGGCCCGCCTCTACAAGATCGCCGACGCGGCCACCGGCAGCCTCACCGCGGACACCGGGCTCGACTCCCTCACCGAACTGAGCGGCCTGGCGCGGAGCGTGAGCGGCCTGTCGGCGGACTCCCTGAAGACGGTCATGATGCCGGTGGTGCGGGCGCCCTCGGACGGGAACCGGGTGGTGGCCGACGAGCCGGAGGCGAAGGAGCTGTGGGAGTCGCTGCGGTGACCGGCTCCACCGTCCCGGCCGGCCCGCCTCACTTCGTGTACGTCAACAGGTAGCGCCAGAAAAGCAGTTGACGCAGCTCGCTGCCGGGCAGCAGACGCGCCGACTCCGCGCGGACCTGAGGCAGCGTCATCTCCGGCTGCCGGACCGGTGCTCTGCGCGGGGGCGTACGGATGCCGCGGGCGCGTTCGGCGCCGTACACGGCCGCACGGGCCACCGCGTTCACCGGGACCGCGGCCAGGTCCCGGGGCGTGACGCCGGCGTAGCAGCCGAGGACCAGGAGACGGCCGCCGGGCGCGAGGGCCTCGCGGAAGCGGGTCAGCGTCCCGAACGGCATGTGGTGCAGGCTGGCCAGACAGGTGATCACGTCGTAGTGGGCTTCCGGGAGCCCCTCCGTCGAGGCGTCCGCCAGGCGGTAGCGCGGGCCGCCGCCCGACGCCTCAGCCGCGGCGAGCGTGGCCGGGTCCGGGTCGAGCGCGTCGACCCGGTAGCCCCGCGCGACGAGGCGGCGCGCGAAGCGGCCCGTGCCGCAGCCGACGTCGAGTGCGCTGCGGCCGCCCGGCGGCAGGTGGCGCAGCAGGAGGCGGTGGTAGTGGTCGTTGTGGTCGAACGGCATGGGGGAGCACCCTGACAGGCGGCGGATCAGCTGGGCGTAAGCAACGTGGGGTCCGTCGCTGACCTGCGAAGACGTACGGCCGGAAAGATTCTTCGAGGAGATCGGGCGGCCGTGTCGATCCGGGTGCCGTCCGTTCGACGCAAGGGTGAGAGGCCGGCGGGTACGGCCACCGGCCCGCCCCGAAGACGTAGGAGACGATCGTCCGCGCTATCTGACGATGATCCGTATCGACGAGCGGAACGCCCCCGCCGGGGGCAAGCGCGTGCACGACGACAGGGGCGGGATCACCGCCACCGACGGCCCGTTCACCGAGACCAAGGAGGTCGGCGGCGGCTACGCGATTGCTGGAGCGGCTGGGGCGGGTGGAGGAGGCGCGGGCGGAGTTCCGGCGGGCGCCGGGGCCGGCCCGCGATGAACGGGAACGGGGGGTTCCTGCTGGGGCGCATCGACCGCTGACCCGCGTCAGGCGCGCTCCTCAGGCGCCGGAGCTTGTGGCCGGCCGCCCCACCAGCATGGTCGGGGCCCCGCCGACCCGGGTCAGGAACACCGTCACCGCCCGCTTCCCGAAGGGCTTGGGCATGGCCTTGCGGCGCAGCTCCTCCGGCTCGACGGCGGAACCCCGCTTCTTCACGGTCAGCACCCCGACCTCCCGCTCCCGCAGCAGCGCCTTCAACTTCTTCACGTTGAAGGGGAGTTGGTCGGTGATCTCGTACGCGGTGGCGTACGGGGTCGGGTGCCGCTCGTCCCCGGTGACGTAGGCGATGGTCTCGTCGATCAGCCCGCCGCCGACCTGCTCGGCCACCTCGGCGACCAGGTGCGCCCGGATGGCGGCTCCATCGGGCTCGTACAAGTACCGCCCGACCGGCCGCACTTCGGGGTCCGGCAGTCCGCGCCCGACGAGTTCCCGCGGCCCCGGCAGCAGGGTGGCGCGCATCCGGCCGGGTTCCGTGCCGAACCACAGCACGGCCTCCTTCACGTCACCGCCGTCCGAGATCCACTCGGCGTCGGCCTCGGCCGGGATCGCCTCGTGCGGGATGCCCGGCGCGATCTTCAGCGCGGCGCGCGGTGCCTTGCGCGCGGTGGCGACGGCCCAGGACAGCGGAGGGGAGTAGGCCTCGGGGTCGAAGATCCGCCCGCGCTTGTCGGAGCGCCGGGCCGGGTCCACGAAGACGGCGTCGTACGGGGTGGTGTCCACCTCCGTCACATCCGCCTCCCGCACCTCGATCAGGTCGTCGAGGCCGAGGGCGGCCGCGTTGGCCCGCGCCACGGCGCACGTCTCCGGGTCCCGGTCGACGGCGAGCACCGAGATCCCGGCGCGGGCCAGCGCGATCGCGTCGCCGCCGATGCCGCAGCACAGGTCGGCGACGGAGCTGACGCCGAGGGCCCGGAAGGATTCGGCGCGGTACGTGGCGACGCTCGTCCGGGTCGCCTGCTCGACCCCGTTCGCCGTGAAGTACATGCGGGCCGCGTCCTCGGGCCCGAACTTCGCCACCGCCCGCTGCCGCAGCCGCGCCTGGGCGAGCGCCGCCGAGACGAGCTCGGCCGGGTGCTCGCGGCGCAGCCGGGTGGCGAGCGCGAGCTCCTGTGCCGGGTCGTGGTCGCGCAGTGCGTCGAGCAGGGCCTGGCCGGCCGGTGTGAGCAGGGCGGAGAAGTCGTTCACCGGAACATTGTGGGCCAGTCGGAGGACGGCGCGCGCCCGGCGGCGGTGTCGGCCCGTGATCAGGGCCTTGAGCTGCGAGGATCCGGCGCCATGCAACTAGTACGACAAAATGAGGAAACCGCCTCAAAGGGGACTCGCGCCAGATCCGGGAAACGGGCGGCGCTCCGCGGCACGGCCGCCGCCCTCGCCGCCGCCGCGCTCGCCACCGGCTGTGCCGCCGGATCCGACGAAGGTGCCGTGACACCGGCCCCCGGGCAGCAGGCCCTGAACGCGCCGCCCGCCCGCGCCCTCGACTCGTACGCCACCAGGCTCAAGGCCGAGCGGGCGCAGCGGGTCGCAGCGGCCAGGCGCTGGGGTCTCGCGAAGGTGCCGCTCGCCGCGCCCGAGCCGCCCGCGAAGAAGCCCGTCATCAAGCCCCGTAAGGGCTTCGAGGTCGACGACCAGGCCGCGCTCGGGCTGCCGCCGGTCTTCACGACCATCCCCACGAAGGAAAAGATCGTCTTCCTCACCATCGACGACGGGGCCGACAAGGACCCGCGGTTCCTGAAGATGATGAGCGACCTCAAGATCCCGTACACGGCCTTCCTGACCGACCGCGAGGTCAAGCCCGGGTACGACTACTTCAAGAAGGCGCAGAGCCTGGGCATCACCCTCAACAACCACACGCTGCACCACCCTTACCTCCCCGGTCTCTCCTACAAGCGGCAGAAGCACGAGATCTGCGGCATGCAGGACGTCATCGAGAAGAAGTACGGCAAGCGGCCCACGCTCTTCCGGCCGCCGTTCGGCGACTACAACCAGGACACCCTGAAGGCGGCCAAGGCGTGCGGCATCACGTACGCGCCGATCTGGAACGCCGAGGCGTTCGTGGACCGCATGGACCACCGCGAATGGGACCGGGACATCCACCCGGGCGACATCATCCTCACGCACTTCCGGGGCCGTAAGGACTGGAACGGCACGATGCCCGACATGGTCCGCACGTTCCTGAAGTACGTCACCGGCAAGGGGTACGCCGTGGCCCGCCTGGAGGACTACCTGTGACAACTCCCTGGGCGGAGGCTGCCGTCGGCGCGGCCGGGGCGCGGCGGATGGTCGCCTGCGCCCTGGCCGCCGTGCTGCTCTCCGGGTGCGCGCAGTCCGTCGACCCGATCGAGCGGATGGGCAGGAAGGCCGCGCAGAAGGTCCGCCACCATCCGCGGACCGCGGCGGCCGGGGTGCCGGCGCCCGAAGCCCATCGCCGCTGGGGGCTCAGGACCCCGCTGGCCCCGGCGCCCCGCGCCCACCGGGTGCTCCCGCCCCGCGCCCCCGGCGCGGTCCCCCCGGTGATCGACCGCGTACCCACCCGCGACAAGGTCGTCTTCCTCACCATCGACGACGGCAGTATCGGCGACGGCGCCGAGCAGGGTCCGCGCTTCACCGACATGATCCGCGACCTGCGCCTGCCGGTCTCGGTCTTTCTCACGCACTCCGGTACGGACCCCGGCCACGACCGTCTCGGCAGGCTCCGCGCGCTCGGCGCCGGCGTCGGGAACCACACCCTCACGCACCCGTTCCTGCCCGGCCTCGGTTACGTGGAACAGCACGCCGAGATCTGCGGCGAGCAGGACCGTCTCAAGGCCCGCTTCGGCACGGCGCCGCGCCTGCTCCGCCCGCCCTACGGCAACTACGACGCGGACACCCTGCGCGCGGCGGGCGCGTGCGGCATCGACGCGATCGTCCTGTGGCGCGCCGCGCGGCGGAGCGACGACCTGCGCCCCGGCGACATCCTCCACGCCCCCTCCGCCCCGAAGGGCGAGAGCCTGACCGGGACGACCGCGCGAACGCTGCGCCGCATCCAGGAACAGGGCTTCACGGTGGGGCGCCTGGAGGACTATCTCTGAGCGGCCGCAACCCCGTGCGGGCCGACCGAAATGCCGCGCCGCGACGGAGTCGATTGGCACTCCGCTTGACCGAGTGCTAATCGCGGTCATAGTCTCGGCCCTGGCACTCACCACTGGAGAGTGCCAACAGCGACGGGCAGGTCCGGCACCCGCGACGACGGATCCACCTGGTCGCCACCCCAGACTGTTAACCCCGTAGATCTCCGAAGGGGGAGACCGGATCGTGACGACCGCCAGCTCCAAGGTTGCCATCAAGCCGCTCGAGGACCGCATTGTGGTCCAGCCGCTCGACGCCGAGCAGACCACGGCCTCTGGCCTGGTCATTCCGGACACCGCGAAGGAGAAGCCCCAGGAGGGCGTCGTCCTCGCCGTGGGCCCGGGCCGCTTCGAGAACGGCGAGCGCCTTCCGCTCGACGTGAAGACCGGCGACATCGTGCTGTACAGCAAGTACGGCGGCACCGAGGTCAAGTACAACGGCGAGGAGTACCTCGTCCTCTCGGCCCGCGACGTTCTCGCGATCGTCGAGAAGTAAGCAAGCCGAGAAGCTTTTTCTGCTTTGAACAGCGCCCCTGGCACCCGCGATCGTAAGAAGCCGGGGTCAGGGGCGTGGTTCGTTCACCAAGCTTCACCCCTAGTTTTCCGAGAGGGCTGAACCGCTCCCATGGCGAAGATCCTGAAGTTCGACGAGGACGCCCGTCGCGCCCTCGAGCGCGGCGTCAACAAGCTTGCCGACACGGTCAAGGTGACGATCGGCCCCCGCGGCCGCAACGTCGTCATCGACAAGAAGTTCGGCGCCCCCACCATCACCAACGACGGTGTCACCATCGCCCGCGAGGTCGAGATCGACGACCCGTACGAGAACCTGGGCGCGCAGCTGGTGAAGGAGGTGGCGACCAAGACCAACGACATCGCGGGTGACGGCACCACCACCGCCACCGTGCTGGCCCAGGCCCTGGTCAAGGAAGGCCTGCGCAACGTTGCCGCCGGTGCTTCCCCGGCCGCCCTGAAGAAGGGCATCGACGCCGCCGTCAAGGCGGTGTCCGAGGAGCTCCTCGCCACCGCCCGTCCGATCGACGACAAGGCCGACATCGCGGCCGTCGCCGGTCTGTCGGCCCAGGACTCGCAGGTCGGCGAGCTCATCGCCGAGGCGATGGACAAGGTCGGCAAGGACGGTGTCATCACCGTCGAGGAGTCCAACACCTTCGGTCTGGAGCTCGACTTCACCGAGGGCATGGCCTTCGACAAGGGCTACCTGTCCCCGTACTTCGTCACCGACCAGGAGCGTATGGAGGCCGTCCTCGACGACCCGTACATCCTGATCCACCAGGGCAAGATCGGGTCCATCCAGGACCTGCTCCCGCTCCTGGAGAAGGTCATCCAGGCCGGCGGCTCCAAGCCCCTCCTGATCATCGCCGAGGACGTCGAGGGCGAGGCCCTGTCGACCCTGGTCGTGAACAAGATCCGCGGCACGTTCAACGCCGTCGCGGTGAAGGCCCCCGGCTTCGGTGACCGCCGCAAGGCGATGCTGCAGGACCTGGCCACCCTCACCGGTGCCACCGTCATCGCCGAAGAGGTCGGCCTCAAGCTCGACCAGGTCGGCCTGGACGTGCTCGGCACCGCGCGCCGCGTGACCATCACCAAGGACGACACCACGGTCGTCGACGGTGGCGGCAACAGCGACGAGGTCGCCGGCCGTGTGAACCAGATCAAGGCCGAGATCGAGAACACGGACTCCGACTGGGACCGCGAGAAGCTCCAGGAGCGCCTCGCGAAGCTCGCCGGCGGCGTCTGCGTGATCAAGGTCGGCGCCGCGACCGAGGTCGAGCTCAAGGAGAAGAAGCACCGTCTGGAGGACGCCATCTCCGCGACCCGCGCCGCGGTCGAGGAGGGCATCGTCTCCGGTGGTGGCTCCGCGCTCGTCCACGCCGTCAAGGTCCTCGAGGGCAACCTCGACAAGACCGGCGACGAGGCCACGGGTGTCGCGGTCGTCCGCCGCGCCGCCGTCGAGCCGCTGCGCTGGATCGCGGAGAACGCGGGCCTCGAGGGCTACGTGATCGTCTCCAAGGTCGCCGAGCTCGAGAAGGGCTCCGGCTACAACGCCGCGACCGGCGAGTACGGCGACCTGGTCAAGGCCGGCGTCATCGACCCGGTCAAGGTCACGCGCTCCGCCCTGGAGAACGCCGCGTCCATCGCCTCCCTGCTCCTGACGACCGAGACCCTGGTCGTCGAGAAGCCGGCCGAGGAAGAGCCCGAGGCCGGTCACGGCCACGGTCACTCGCACTGACGCCACGCACAGCAGAGGCCCGGTCCCCGTCGCGGGGGCCGGGCCTCGGTGCGTTCCGGTCGGGTCCCGGGGCAGACCCGGAGAGGGCACCCGTGTGCGCCGCCGGATCCGCGTACACGAAGCGTTCGCAATTCGCGCGGGGCGGCCGCTTCGCGCCAAACCTTCGCTACTGCGGCCCGTACTTACGCCCTGTCCGCGACGTGATTCCGCCGAGCAGGGCGCGCGGCGTCACCTTCACGACGCCCATCAGCGCCTTGTACCGCGGGTCCGGGATCGACAGCGACTTCCCGCGCGCGAGGTCCGCGAGCGCCGCCGCGACCAACTTGTCGGCGTCCAGCCACATCCAGTTCGGGATGTTGCCCGTGCCCATCCCGGCCCGCTGGTGGAACTCCGTACGCACGAAGCCCGGGCACAGCGCCATCAGCCGCACCCCGCTGCCCGCCAGATCCTTCGCCGCGCCCTGCGTGAACTGCACGACCCACGCCTTCGACGCCCCGTAGGTGCCGCGCGGCACGAAAGCCGCCACCGACGCCACGTTGATGACGCCGCCGCGCCCGCGCTCGCGCATCCCCGCCGTCACCGCCGACGTCAGCCGCAGCACCGCCTCGCAGTGCACCTTCAGCATCGTCAGCTCGTCGGCCATGGGCACTTCCAGGAAGTGGCCCTTGTTGCCGAACCCGGCGTTGTTGACGAGCAGATCGACCGCGGCCTTGGGGTCCCGCAGCCGCTTCTCGACGGCCGCGATGCCCTTGTCCGTGGCGAGGTCCGCGGTCAGCACCTTGGCCTCGATGCCGTGCCGGTCGTGCAGTTCGGTCGCCTGCTCCTGGAGCCGCTTCGTGTCGCGGGCGACGAGCACCAGATTGTGGCCGTCGGCGGCGAGGCGCCGGGCGAAGGCGGCGCCGATGCCCGCGGTGGATCCCGTGATCAGTGCCGTAGTCATGGGGCAAGGTTAGTGACGCTCCGGTGATGCTCGTGATCACCGGAGCGCCGTCCGGCCCCGTTCAGGCGGACCGGGCGTCGTACTTCTCGGTGTACGTCCGTATCTGCTGCTCGACCTCGTAATGCAGCGCGTCCCCGGCGGCCAGCAGCCGCGGCAGCAGCTCGCGCTCGGTCGTCACGGCCCGGAACTCGAAGGCGACGGTCACCTCGTGCGCGGGCCGGTGCACGACCTCGACGGTGTCCCCGGCCCGGATCTCGCCCGGCTCGATCACCCGCAGGTACGCGCCCGGCCTCTTCTCCTGCGTGAACCGCTTGACCCAGGTCTTCTCGCCCAGATGCCCCTGGAAGGTCTTGCACGGAATCCGGCTGGAGCTCACCTCCAGGAGCAGGTCGGGGCCGATCCGCCAGCGCTCGCCGATCTTCGCCCCGCAGACGTCGACGCCCTCGGTGGTGAGGTTCTCGCCGAACACCCCGTTGGGCAGCGCCCGGCCGAGGAGTTGCTCCCACGCGTCCAGGTCCTCGCGCGCGAACGCGTACACCGCCTGGTCGTCCCCGCCGTGGTGCCGCAGGTCGCACACGGCGTCCCCGGCGAGGCCGCTCGCGCCGACCCCCTTCTCACCGGGCGCGGTCACCCGCACGGGTCCCGCGACCGGCTGCTTGTCGATGCCGGTCACGCCCTCGGGCTGGTCGGTGTACGCGACGGGCGTGGCGCGCCCCAGATTCAGCGACAAGATTTTCATGGCATCGCACGGTACGGGACCCGTGACCAAAGTCGCCACGCATTATTCGGCGCGATCCCCAAGCGCCGCTTATGCTTGAACCATGATCGAGGCCCGTCATCTCCGTGTCCTGCGCGCCGTGGCCGCCACCGGCTCCTTCTCGGCCGCGGCCCGCGAGCTGGGCTGCACCCAGCCCGCCGTCAGCCAGCAGATGAAGGCCCTGGAGACCTCGGCCGGTACGCCGCTGCTGATCCGCACGGGCCGCGAGATGCGCCTGACCCAGGCCGGCGAGGCCCTCGTCCGGCACGCGGCGGGCATCCTCGCCGGGCTCACCGCCGCCGAGGAGGAGGTCGCCGCGATCGCGGGCCTGCGCGCCGGGCGCGTCCGGCTCGTCTCCTTCCCCAGCGGCAGCTCGACCCTGGTCCCGACGGCCCTGGCCGCGCTGCGCGCCGCGCACCCCGGCACCCGCGTCTCGCTGGTGGAGGCGGAGCCCCCGCGCTCGGTGGAGATGCTGCGCGAGGGCGACTGCGACGTGGCTCTCGCCTTCCGGTACGAGGGCGCGCACGCGGCGGAGGAGTGGGACGACCTCGTCGTACGCCCGCTGCTGGCCGACCGGCTCGTGGGCCTGGTCCCCGAGGGCCACCGGCTCGCCGGGGCGGGCTCGGTGACCATCGACGCGTTCGCGGACGACCCGTGGATCGCGGGCTGCCCGCGCTGCCGCCGCCAGCTCGTCGACGTGTGCCGCGGCGCCGGGTTCGCCCCGCGCATCGACTTCGCCACGGACGACTATCCGGCGGTGGTCGGCCTGGTCGGCGCGGGGCTCGGTGTTGCCGTTCTGCCCGAACTGGCCATCGAGTCTGTTCGGCCCAAGGGTGCACGCACAGTGACGGTGGAGCCGCCCGTGCTGCGCGAGATCGTCGCGCTCACCCTGCCCGATCTGTCCCAGGTTCCGGCGGTCGCCGCGACCCTCGACCACTTGGCGAAGGCCGCCACCCGCTGAGTCCGGGCGCGGGCGCGGCTGCCCGCGCCCGCGGTCGCCGCCTGCGGTCTCGTCCTTGCAGAAACGTTCCTTCAGTGGTGAGCGGCAGCTGACGCGATCCCACCGCCACCCGTTGCCGTCGCGGTGACGAGCCGGTTGCGGGCCCGTCCCATCAGCTCTTCGCGCTCGTCCTCGGTCAGGCCGCCCCACACGCCGTACGGCTCACGCACCTGTAGGGCGTGAGCAGCGCACTCGGCGCGCACCGGGCACCTCATGCAGACCTCTTTCGCCGAGTTCTCACGGGCGCTGCGCGCCGCTCCCCGCTCACCTTCCGGGTGGAAGAAGAGCGAGCTGTCGACCCCGCGGCAGGCCGCGAGGAGCTGCCAGTCCCACAGATCCGCGTTCGGTCCGGGAAGACGGGAGAAATCTGCCATTGCGTTGTCCCCTTGTAGCCGTTGTGACGCGGATACGGTGCCCATGACCGTACATCTACTGTCTAAGGAGATGAAAATATGACTCATTGCGAATCTAGCTACAGACACCAGCAAAAGGGAAGAAAAGCCGCTAAATGGGGCATAGCTTGTGTTGAAAACTTGAGGGTCTGTTGCGCCGTCTGCACTGTGTCCGGCCCCTCACGTAGAGTGCCGAACGAGGCCGTCCGACCCGTAACTCTTTCGAGTGACCATCGTTGAGAGTGCGGTGGCGGTTGAAAGAACAAGCGCTCGGGCAACTGTCCGAGAGCGTCGACCGCACAGGTGACGATTCGTACAAAGCCTGGAGGCTCAAGGTGACGCGCATCAGCTGCGGAGGACGGACATGACATCCGTCCTCGTCTGCGACGACTCCCCGCTTGCCCGAGAGGCGCTTCGCCGCGCGGTCGCGACCGTGCCCGGCGTCGAGCGCGTGACGACCGCGGCCAACGGCGAGGAAGTTCTCCGCCGCTGGGGCGCCGACCGCTCGGACCTCATTCTCATGGACGTCCGCATGCCTGGACTGGGCGGCGTCGAGACGGTCCGGCGACTGCTCTCCGCCGACCCCGGTGCGCGCATCATCATGCTCACCGTGGCCGAGGACCTGGACGGGGTCGCGCTCGCGGTCGCCGCCGGTGCCCGCGGATATCTGCACAAGGACGCCTCGCGCGCCGAGCTGCGGGCCACGGTCACACAGGCCCTCGCCGACCCGACGTGGCGGCTCGCCCCGCGCAGACTGCGCTCGGCCGAGATGGGCGCGGCGCCCACCCTCACCGCGCGTGAGATCCAGGTGCTCGAGGGCATGAGCCACGGCCGGTCCAACGCCGAGATCGGGCGCGAGCTCTTCCTCTCCGAGGACACGGTCAAGACGCACGCGCGCCGGCTGTTCAAGAAGCTCGGCGCCTCGGACCGCGCGCACGCCGTGGCGCTCGGCTTCCGCTGGGGCCTGGTGCGGTAGCGCTCCGCCGGGGTGCCGTGACGGGCCGGTGGTTTCGCGCGGCTTTCATCGTTGCTGGTCGCGCCGGTCCCCGTCCCCCTTGATGGGGCGCTGTCCGGCGGTGTTCCCCGGTTTCGCGAGTGATGCCGCATCCTTGAGGTGTGGAGTTCCTCGGGGACGACGAGTCGGGCGAGCAGGGTCAGCGAGAGGGGAGGGCGCAGGAGATGAGTTCCGGCGCACCCGCTCATAACGCTTCGGTGCACAACCAAGGGCGCGGTGCCACGGACCGCGCGTCGGCAAGGCACCATGGACCGATGCGTGACGACGATGCAGTGACCCCGCGCGGGGTCGTCGGTACGCTCGTCGGCCGCGCCGTCGACGGCGACGAGCAGGCCACGCATGATCTGCTCGCGCACGTCCATCCCCTGGCCATCCGCTACTGCCGTACGCGTCTTTCCCGACTCCCCGGGGACGCACGGCACTTCGTGGAGGACCTCGCCCAGGAAGTCTGTGTCGCGGTGCTGCTCGCGCTGCCGCGCTACAAGGACACCGGGCGCCCCTTCGAGGCGTTCGTTTTCGCCATTGCCGCGCACAAAGTCGCCGATCTGCAGCGCGCGGCGATGCGCGGCCCCGGTTCGACGGCGGTGCCGTCGGACGAGATGCCGGAGCGGCCGGACGACTCGCTCGGGCCCGAGGAGCGGGCGCTGCTGAGCAGTGACGCCGAATGGGCCAAGAAACTCCTCGCGAACCTTCCGGACAATCAGCGGGAGCTGCTGCTTCTGCGGATCGCCGTCGGGCTCACCGCCGAGGAGACCGGGCAGATGTTGGGCATGTCACCCGGAGCCGTGCGTGTCGCGCAGCACCGGGCGCTGAGCCGCCTGCGGGCCCTCGCCGAGCAGTAGTGCGCGGTGGCGCGGGGCGCCGGCCGCCTACGTGGGAACGTACAAACCAAGCCGATGATCTTGATCGTGGAATGAGACACCTCTGGTTCCCGTTAGCATGGACATCCGCACCGATCAAGGCCATTTGGGGAAGGTGTCATGACTGCAAACGTCGACGGAGTGCCCGAGAAATTCGCGACACTCGGGCTGACCTACGACGACGTGCTGCTGCTGCCGGGCTCTTCGGAGGTACTCCCGAACGCGGTCGACATCTCGTCCCGCATCTCTCGCAACGTGCGCGTGAACATCCCGCTGCTCTCCGCGGCCATGGACAAGGTCACCGAGGCGCGCATGGCCATCGCCATGGCACGGCAGGGCGGCGTCGGTGTGCTGCACCGGAACCTGTCCATCGAGGACCAGGTCAACCAGGTCGACCTCGTGAAGCGCTCCGAGTCCGGCATGGTGACCGACCCGATCACGGTGCACCCGGACGCGACGCTGGCCGAGGCCGACGCGCTGTGCGCCAAGTTCCGCATCAGCGGTGTCCCGGTGACCGACCCGGCGGGCAAGCTGCTCGGCATCGTCACCAACCGCGACATGGCGTTCGAGAACGACCGCAGCCGTCAGGTCCGCGAGGTCATGACGCCGATGCCGCTCGTCACCGGCAAGGTCGGGATCAGCGGTGTGGACGCCATGGAGCTGCTGCGCCGCCACAAGATCGAGAAGCTTCCGCTGGTCGACGACGCGGGCATTCTCAAGGGCCTCATCACGGTCAAGGACTTCAAGAAGGCCGAGCAGTACCCGAACGCGGCCAAGGACGCCGAGGGCCGGCTCCTCGTCGGTGCCGCCGTCGGCGCGAGCCCCGAGGCGCTGGAGCGCGCCCAGGCGCTGGCCGGGGCGGGCGTCGACTTCCTCATCGTCGACACCTCGCACGGCCACAACAGCAACGCGCTGAACTGGATGGCGAAGATCAAGTCCAGCGTCGACGTCGACGTCATCGGCGGCAACGTCGCGACGCGTGACGGCGCGCAGGCCCTGATCGACGCCGGAGTCGACGGCGTGAAGGTCGGCGTCGGTCCCGGCTCCATCTGTACGACGCGTGTGGTCGCCGGTATCGGCGTCCCGCAGGTCACCGCCATCTACGAGGCGGCCCTCGCCGCCCGGGCGGCCGGCGTCCCGGTCATCGGCGACGGCGGCCTGCAGTACTCCGGCGACATCGGCAAGGCGCTCGCCGCCGGTGCCGACACGGTCATGCTGGGCAGCCTGCTCGCCGGGTGCGAGGAGTCCCCGGGCGAGCTGCTGTTCATCAACGGCAAGCAGTTCAAGTCCTACCGCGGAATGGGCTCCCTCGGGGCCATGCAGTCCCGCGGCCAGGGCCGCTCGTACTCCAAGGACCGCTACTTCCAGGCCGACGTGGCCTCGGACGACAAGCTGGTCCCCGAGGGCATCGAGGGCCAGGTGCCCTACCGCGGCCCGCTGGCCAACGTGCTGCACCAGCTCGTCGGCGGCCTGCGCCAGACGATGGGCTACGTGGGTGCCGCCGCCGTGGACGAGATGGAGTCCAAGGGCCGCTTCGTCCGCATCACGTCCGCGGGTCTCAAGGAGAGCCACCCGCACGACATCCAGATGACGGTCGAGGCGCCGAACTACAGCCGCAAGTAACACCGACGCCGGTGTGAGGGGCGGCCCCGGATTGCCGGGGCCGCCCCTCACTCGCGTGTCGGGGATACTGGACACGCAGACCCAGAGGGAAAGGCCCACACAACGTGACTGAGATCGAGATCGGGCGCGGCAAGCGCGGCCGCCGCGCGTACGCCTTCGACGACATCGCCGTCGTTCCGAGCCGGCGCACCCGCGACCCGAAGGAGGTCTCGATCGCCTGGCAGATCGATGCCTATCGCTTCGAGCTGCCGTTCCTGGCCGCTCCCATGGACTCCGTCGTCTCGCCGGCGACCGCGATCCGCATCGGTGAGCTGGGCGGGCTCGGCGTGCTGAACCTCGAAGGTCTGTGGACCCGGTACGAGGACCCGCAGCCGCTGCTCGACGAGATCACCGAGCTGGACACCGACGACGCCACGCGTCGCCTCCAGGAGATCTACGCCGCTCCCATCCAGGCCGACCTGATCGGGCAGCGCATCAAGGAGGTGCGCGACTCCGGTGTCGTCACCGCCGCCGCGCTCTCCCCGCAGCGCACCGCCGAGTTCTCCAAGGCCGTGGTGGACGCGGGCGTCGACATCTTCGTGATCCGCGGGACCACCGTCTCCGCCGAGCACGTGTCGGGCGCCGCCGAGCCGCTCAACCTCAAGCAGTTCATCTACGAGCTCGACGTGCCGGTGATCGTCGGCGGCTGCGCCACGTACACCGCCGCGCTGCACCTGATGCGGACCGGTGCCGCGGGTGTCCTGGTCGGGTTCGGCGGCGGCGCCGCGCACACCACGCGGAACGTGCTGGGCATCCAGGTGCCGATGGCGACCGCTGTGGCCGATGTGGCCGCCGCCCGGCGCGACTACATGGACGAGTCCGGCGGCCGGTACGTGCACGTCATCGCCGACGGTGGCGTGGGCTGGTCCGGCGACCTGCCCAAGGCCATCGCCTGCGGCGCCGACGCCGTGATGATGGGGTCGCCGCTGGCCCGCGCCACGGACGCGCCCGGCCGCGGTCACCACTGGGGCATGGAGGCCGTCCACGAGGACGTGCCGCGCGGCAAGAAGGTCGACCTGGGCACCGTGGGGACCACGGAGGAAGTTCTGACCGGTCCCTCGGCCACGCCCGACGGGTCGATGAACATCTTCGGCGCGCTGAAGCGGGCCATGGCCACGACCGGGTACAGCGAGCTCAAGGAGTTCCAGCGGGTCGAGGTCACGGTGGCCGACTCCCAGCACCGGCGCTGACGCCGTGTCGTAGCAGGAAATGGGTGGGGCCCCGCCGGATCGGCGGGGCCCCACCCATTTCTGGAGCGTCGGTCAGAGGGCTGCCTTCTTCGAGCTGCCGAACGCGGCGACGGCGCCGATGACGAGGAAGAGGTACGTCATGAAGTCGGCCTCCTCCTTCCAGCCCTTGCTGAGGTCGCCGAAGTGGTCGGTGAGGATGTCAAGGAACGAGACGTTCCCCATCTCGGCGATGACCATCGCGTACCCGGTGAGCTGACCCAGGTACACCGCGCCGAGCGCCAGCACGGCGCAGACGAACGGCAGGACCTGGTTGCGGCCGCCGATCTTGCCCGCGGCGAAGCCGATGACGGCGCCGACCGCCACGGCCGCGTAGCCGATCTCGTGCTCGGTCGCCTTCATGACGGCGCCGTAGATCCAGGCCGTGACGAGGGCCAGGACCACGGCGGCGACTATGCCGAGGGCGGCGTTCCCGCTACGGGCCGGCGGAGCCGGGGGTGCGAAGCCGCCCGGCTGGGGCTGCTGTTGCTGCGGGAACGGGGCGTACGGCTGCTGCTGGCCGTAGCCCGGCTGCGGCGGCTGCTGGGCGTACGGGTTGCTGTCCTGTGGCGGTGGTGGCTGGGTCATGCGGTCCCCCGAAGAGTGAGCATGGGCACGGGTGTGCCCAGAGGGGCCGCAGATTAGCAGTCAGAGGCGGTGGGCCGCGCCCGCCGGTGTCGCTCCTCTGGTGTCCAGGAGGAGTTGGGCCTTGACCGCCAGGCCCTGGAGGTCGTACGTGCGGTGGTGCTGGAGCAGGATCGTCAGGTCGGCGTCGGCCGCGGCCTCGTAGAGGGAGTCGGCGCGTGGGACCGGGCGTTCCAGGACGTTCCAGGACGGGACGTACGGGTCGTGGTAGCTGACGGACGCGCCGAGTTGCATGAGACGGGTGGCGATCTCCTGGGCGGGGGCGGCCTGTTGGTCGGCGAGGTCGGGTTTGTACGTGATGCCGAGGAGCAGGACGCGGGCGCCGCGGGCGGACTTGCCGTGCTCGTTGAGGAGCGTGGCCGCGCGCTGGACCACGTAGGCCGGCATGTGGTTGTTGACCTGGCGGGCCACTTCCACCATGCGCAGGGGGCGGGCGGGCAGGTGGCGCGAGGAGAGGTCCTGGGGGAGGGCGTGGCCGCCGACGCCGGGGCCCGGGCGGAAGGCCTGGAAGCCGAAGGGTTTGGTCTCGGCGCAGCGGATGACGTCCCAGAGGTCGACGCCCAGGTCGTGGCAGAGGACGGCCATCTCGTTGACCAGGGCGATGTTGACGTGGCGGTAGTTCGTCTCCAGGAGGTGGACGGTCTCCGCCTCGCGCGGGCCGCGGGCGCGGACGACCTTGTCGGTGAGGCGGCCGTAGAAGGCCGCCGCCGATTCCGTGCAGGCGGGGGTGTGGCCGCCGATGACCTTGGGGGTGGCGGCGTAGGGCTGGGTGCGGTTGCCGGGGTCGAGCCGGCCCGGGGCGTGGGCCAGGTGGAAGTCGCGGCCCGCGCGCAGCCCCGAGCCCTCTTCGAGGAGGGGGAGGAGGACGGTCTCCGTGGTGCCCGGGGGGACCGGCGATTCGATGATCACCGTGGTGTGCGGGCGGAGGTGGGCGGCCAGGGTGCGGGTCGCCTCGATGACAGGGGCGAGGGAGGGGGTGCCGTCCGCCCCGGGCGGGGTGGGGGCGCAGATGACGGCGGTGCGGACGCGGCCCAGTTCGGCGGGGTTCGCGGTGGGGCGGAAACCGCCGGCGAGCATCCGGCGGACGTCGGCGGCGGTCAGGGCCGCGTCGTCGCCGATACCGGGGACGCGGCCCGCGGCGAGGTCCTGGGCGCGGGCCGGGTCGTGGCCGACTGTCGCGATCCTTGCGGCGACGGCGGCCTGCGCGAGCGGCAGGCCGAGGTGGCCGAGGCCGACGACGGCGAGATCTGCGGGCATGGCGATGGCCGTCCTTCCCGGAGGCGGACCCGGCTTTTAGCCGGAGTGGGACGAGTGCGCAAGCCCGGTGGACAGGATGGACGAGCGCAATGTCAGACTAGGAGTAAATATGACCGATATACGGTATTGCGCCGCCTTGGGTTGTGGAGTGTTGCCCGACCGTCGCCGCCGGGTCATGTCCGACCGTTCTCGTGGTGGCCGAAAGCGGGCATCGAGGGAAGAATCGGGACATGCCGCATCAGGTGCCCTGCTTGCGTCCCGTGAGCCCGGGTACATCTGCCGGTGAGGCCGGCGCCGACGACAGCGGGAGGCAGCAGTGAAGGCAGCGACACTGGGACCCGAGCAGCGCGCGGAGGACCTCGCGGCGATGGCCGAGGGCGAGCTGGACATTCTTGTCGTGGGCGCCGGGGTGGTCGGCGCGGGAACGGCCCTGGACGCGGTGACGCGCGGCCTGTCCACCGGCCTCGTCGAGGCGCGGGACTGGGCCTCGGGCACGTCGAGCCGGTCCAGCAAGCTGATCCACGGCGGGCTCAGGTATCTGGAGATGCTGGACTTCACGCTCGTACGGGAGGCGCTGAAGGAGCGGGGGCTGCTGCTCGAACGGCTCGCGCCGCACCTCGTGAAGCCCGTGCCGTTCCTGTACCCCTTGCAGCACAAGGGGTGGGAGCGGCTGTACGCGGGTTCTGGCGTCGCCCTGTACGACGGCATGGCCATGGCCCGGGGACACGGGCGCGGGCTGCCGATGCACCGGCATCTGTCGCGCAAGCACGCGCTGCGGGTCGCGCCGTGCCTGAAGAAGGACGCGCTGGTCGGCGCGTTGCAGTACTACGACGCGCAGATGGACGACGCGCGGTACGTCGCGACGCTGGTGCGGACCGCCGCCATGTACGGGGCGAAGGCCGCCAACCGGGCGCGCGTCACCGGGTTCCTCAGGGAGGGCGAGCGGGTCGTCGGGGCGCGGGTGCAGGACGTAGAAGGCGGCGGCGAGTACGAGATCCGCGCCAAGCAGGTCGTCAACGCCACGGGGGTGTGGACCGACGACACGCAGGCCATGGTCGGGGAGCGCGGCCAGTTCCACGTACGCGCCTCCAAGGGAATCCACCTCGTCGTGCCGAAGGACCGGATCAACTCGACGACCGGGCTGATCCTGCGGACCGAGAAGAGCGTGCTGTTCGTCATCCCGTGGGGGCGGCACTGGATCGTGGGCACGACGGACACGGAGTGGGATCTCGACAAGGCCCATCCGGCGGCGTCCAGCGCCGACATCGACTATCTGCTGGAGCATGTGAACTCCGTGCTCGGCACGCCCCTCACCCGCGACGACGTGCAAGGGGTGTACGCCGGTCTGCGGCCGCTGCTCGCCGGGGAGTCCGACGCCACCAGCAAGTTGTCGCGCGAGCACACCGTGGCGCATCCCGTGCCGGGGCTCGTCGTCGTCGCGGGCGGCAAGTACACGACGTACCGGGTCATGGCGAAGGACGCCGTGGACGAGGCCGTGCACGCGCTCGACCAGCGGGTCGCCGAGTGCGTGACCGAGGACGTGCCGCTGGTGGGCGCCGAGGGGTACCGGGCGCTGTGGAACGCGCGGGCACGGATCGCCGCCCGCACCGGGCTGCACGTGGTGCGCGTCGAGCATCTGCTCAACCGGTACGGGGCGTTGGCGCAGGAAGTGCTGGAGCTGATCAGCGCGGATCCCGGCCTCGGGGCGCCCCTGAGCGCCGCCGACGACTATCTGCGGGCGGAGATCGTGTACGCGGCCTCGCACGAAGGGGCCCGGCACCTCGACGACGTGCTGACGCGGCGGACCCGGATCTCCATCGAGACCTTCGACCGGGGGACGCGGTCCGCGCGCGAGGCGGCCGAACTCATGGCGCCGGTGCTCGGCTGGGACAAGGACCAGGTGGAGCGTGAGGTCCAGCACTACGAGAAGCGGGTGGAGGCGGAGCGGGAGTCGCAGTTGCAGCCGGACGACCTCACGGCCGACGCGGCCCGGCTCGGGGCGCCGGACATCGCGCCGCTGTGACGGACCGCTGACGGAACTAGGCAAGAAACAAGCCGTGTTCGCGGGCCCCGTGCCGCAGTGGCCCTGTGCGGCACGGGCGTTGAGTCCCGTATGTGAGGCGTCGCTGTTCCCCCGGAGGTCAGGAGGGTTGTGGCCGGGGCCTTGCCCTTGGTGACGAGCAACGGAAGAGTGGCGTCCACACATGGATCAACGGGTGGCGTGCTGCCCGGATCCAGCCGGAGAAGAACCGCCGCCACAGGTATGGCCGGGAGTGTCCGTTTCAGTGCGGGCACGACGGTCCCTTCGACAGCGCGGTCCCTCACGCGGGACGTAGGGGTGAACGGTGTGCCAGGGGTGACCCTGGGCGTCGGACGGTCCTCACGTGAGGGACAATGAAGGCTCTGTCAGGGCGGGTTGCAGAGGGGACGCATGTCGGAGGCGGAGCGGGCGGGCGAGACCCGTCAAGGCAAGAGCGCTCGTCAGGACTCGTCCGCGCAGGACGTTCAGGACGTACGCGACGATCGGGACGGGCAGGGGCCCTCCGGTCGGGACTCCTCTTCCGGCCATGACGTGACCGGGCGGCTGCTCGCCGGGCGGTACCGGCTCGGCGACGTGCTCGGCCGCGGCGGCATGGGCACCGTGTGGCGGGCCAAGGACGAGACGCTCGGGCGCACGGTCGCGGTCAAGGAGCTGCGCTTCCCGTCGAGCATCGACGAGGAGGAGAAGCGGCGCCTCATCACGCGTACCTTGCGCGAGGCGAAGGCGATCGCCCGGATCCGCAACAACGGCGCCGTCACCGTCTTCGACGTCGTCGACGAGGACGACCGGCCGTGGATCGTCATGGAACTCGTCGAGGGCAAGTCCCTCGCCGAGGCCGTGCGGGAGGACGGGCTGCTCGAACCGAAGCGCGCCGCCGAGGTCGGACTCGCCGTCCTCGACGTGCTGCGCTCGGCGCACCGCGAAGGCATCCTGCACCGCGACGTGAAGCCGTCCAACGTGCTGATCGCCGAGGACGGCCGGGTCGTGCTGACCGACTTCGGCATCGCCCAGGTCGAGGGCGACCCCTCCGTCACGTCCACCGGCATGCTCGTCGGCGCGCCCTCCTACATCTCGCCCGAGCGGGCCCGTGGGCACAAGCCGGGCCCCGCCGCCGACATGTGGTCGCTGGGCGGTCTGCTGTACGCGGCCGTCGAGGGCGTCCCCCCGTACGACAAGGGGTCGGCGATCGCGACGCTGACCGCCGTGATGACCGAGCCGGTCGACCCGCCGCAGAACGCGGGCCCGCTGGAGCCGGTGATCTACGGGCTGCTCGCCAAGGACCCCGCGCAGCGCCTCGACGACGCGGGCGCCCGCGCCCTGCTGAACAACGTCATCCACGCGCCCGCGCCGAAGCCCGCCCCGGCGCCGGAGGCGGCCGACGCGACCAAGGTCGTGCCGCTGCCGCCCGTGCCGCCCTCGGGCAAGGCCGGGGCCGGCGTCGCCGCCAGGGGCGAGGAAGCGGCGGAGAAGCTGCGGGGCGCGCTCAAGTCGGTGCGCAAGGCCGCCGCTGCCGCCACGGCCGCACGGGAGAAGCCGGCCGGCCGGGAGGGCGCTGCCGCGCCCTCCGCCTCCGCCTCCGCGCCGGTGTCCACCAGGGCGACCGCGCGGATCCCGGCGCAGCCCGCGGGGCCGCCGCGCACGCCCGTCCGCAAGGCCTCGATCACGGATGTCGTGCCGCGCCGCACTCTCGTGATCCTCGCGGTCCTCGTCGCGCTCGCCGTCATCGGCGTCGTCGTGGGGATCGCTCTCAGCGGCGGTGACGACAGCGCCGGCAAGGACGCCAAGGACGCCAACGGCGGCGACAAGGCCGCGTCCGCCAGTGCCACCGGCGCCGCCAGCAACGGCAAGGGCGAGGAAACGGGCAGCGGCAAGGGCTCGGGCGAGGACGAGGACGAGCCCGACGAGAACGAGCCGGACGAGAACGAGGGCGGTGCCACCGCCCCCGGCCAGGGCGCCTCGCCCAGCAGTGACGGCTCCGGCTCCGGCGTCGACAAGGAAGCCAAGACGTACAAGCACTCCCAGGGCTTCTCGATCGATCTGCCCAAGGGGTGGAAGTACGGCTCCACCAGCTCGGCCGGGGCGCGTTTCACCGGCCCCGACGGGCAGAAGCTGCTGGTCGGCTGGACCGGCACGCCGAAGTCCGACCCGGTCAAGGACTGGCAGAACCAGGAAAGCTACATGCGGCGCTCCCAGTACGACCGCATCCGCATAGAGGCGGTGGACTATCGCGGCTGGAACACGGCCGACTGGGAGTTCACCTACGTCGACGGGGGCACCAAGTACCGCTCGATAGACCGCGGGTTCGTGGTCAACGGCTCGCTGGGCTACGGGATGATGTACACCGCGAAGGACGCGGACTGGAGCGGAGCGCAGCGCAAGGCGACGTGGAAGACATTCACACAGAGCTTCAAGCCCAAGTCCTGAACTCCGGGCGCCTTCGGCACGTATCGTGAGTGCTCGCGGACCGTACGCAGCCGTATCAGGAAGCGTCGTGACGCAACAGTTCGTATAACTGGGCACATAGCGAACGGAATTGACCGCAGGACGGGTCAGGGGGAGGCGTTGTGGACGAGTACGCGGGACGGGTGCTCGCCGACCGTTACCGCCTGCCCGTCCCGGCGCCCGACGCGTACGAGTTCGCCGAGTCCCGCGCGTTCGACACGTACAGCGGGCAGGAAGTCCTGGTCCGCCAGGTGCCGTTGCCGGAGGTCGTCGAGGCCGAGGTGCTCGACGCGGACGGGCTGCCCGAGGGGTTTCGGCCCGGGGCTCCCGCCGCGCGGGCGTCCGCCGAGCCCGCCGTGGCGCGCGCCATCGAGGCCGCGCAGGCCGCCGCGCAGATACCCGACCATCCCCGGCTCGACCAGGTCTTCGACGTGTTCGCCGAGGGCGGGTCGCTGTGGGTCGTCAGTGAGGTCGTCTCGGCGAGGACCCTGGCCGCGGTGCTGGACGAGGCGCCGCTGAGCCCGTACCGGGCCGCCGAGGTCGCCTCCGACGTGCTGACCGCCTTACGGGCGCTGCACGCGCATGGCTGGGTCCATCGGAACATCACCGCCCGGACCGTGCTGGTCTGTGACGACGGGCGGATCGTGCTGACCGGGATGGCCGCCGGGGCCGCCGAGGAGGCCTTGTGCGGGTATGACCCGCGGCCCCAGCCGTCCCAGGGGGAGCCCGGGTTCGGGGCGGCTGGGGAAGCGCCGCCCTCGTTGCCTTCGCCGGTCGCGCCCGCTGCCGAGCCCGACCCCGGGGACTACCGGGCCGCCCGGGCCGGGGCGATCGCCGCGTATCGCGCGGGTGCGCGGGCCGCCGCGGCGGAGCGGGTCGATGATCCGTACGGGGTGGGGGAGGCGTGGCACGGGGCCGCGCCCCGGCCCCGTCGTGAGGTTGAGGGGGGCCCGGCCTCTGACTCCGCTGTTCAGCCGGCCCGTTGGGATGAGCTGGTCGCTGGAGGTGAGGACACAGGGCTCCGCCCCGGACCCCGCTCCTCGATCGCCGGAGGGGCTGAGTCCGCGCCGGGCGGGGCGGGATTTGCCGGGGCTGAATCCGAGGCCGGGTTGGGTGGCATCGCCGCCGAGCGGGCCCGTCAGGTGCGGATGACCGTGGTCGGGCCCGTCACCGAGCGGTGGGCGCCCGAGCAGGCCTATCCGGTGCAGGAGAGCTGGCAGTTGGCGGCGCCCGTGGGGCCCGCCACCGATCTGTGGGCCCTGGGCGCGCTGCTCTTCCGGGCCGTGCAGGGGCACGCGCCGTATCCGGAGGAGTCCACGCCGGAGCTGGTGCAGATGGTGTGCGCGGAGCCGCCCGCGTTCGCCGAGGAGTGCGGGCCGCTGCGGCCCGTGGTGGAGTCCCTGTTGCGGCAGGACCCCACCGAGCGGCTCGACTTCGAGGAACTGCGGGGCTGGCTGCGGTCGCTGGTGCGCTCCGCTCCCGAGCCGGAGGCGGGGGCGAACGTCGTGCCGGCGCCCCCGTTCGACGCCGCGCGGCTGCCGATCGTACGGCGCAGGGGCGAACTCGTGCGCAGACGGCGGTCGCGGCAGGCCGCGTCGGCGGCGCACGCCCGGCACAAGCGGGGCCGCGCTGAGCGGATACCGAAGGCGCCGCGACCGCAGAAGGCACCGAAGGCACAGAAGGCACCGAGGGCGCCGAGAGCTCAGCAGGCGCCGCGGGAACGGCAGGGGCGGCCCCGGTCGCTCGGCCGGTGGCTGCTGGTGCTGGTGCTCGTCGGACTTGTCGGCGCGGTGGCGTACGCGGTGGCCTTCATGCCGAAGGCGGAGCCGGGTTCGGATACGAAGGAGAACGCCAACTCGGTGGGCGGGGCGCCGGACCGTTCGCCGTCCGCGTCCGACGGCAAGGGCGCGGGGAAGCCGTCCGCGCCCGAGTCCTCCGCGTCCCCCGACGGCAGGAGCAGCTCGGATCCGTCCAGTACCCAGCCGCAGTCCGACATCGCCGCCGGGTTCACGCTGCGCAAGGACGCCGAGGGCTTCGAGGTCGCCGTCGCCAAGGGCTGGCAGCGGCAGTCGAAGAACGGGCGGGGTCAGGTCCTGTACACGCACGGGAAGTTCGAACTCCTGCTGGTCCCCGGGCGGGACTCCACCGCCACATACGGGTCCGACCCGATGAAGTATCAGCGGGAGGACGAGCGGGAACTGCAGCCGTTCCGCGATTCCACGTGGGCCACGTCGAGCGGCATGAAGTCCATCGACGTCGGCGGACGGACCATGGCCGAGGGGCAGTTCACCTGGCAGGGGACCGACGGACGTGAAGTTTTTGTGCGGAATCTGGCCATGGTCGTCGGAGGGAAATACCACGTCGTGCAGGTGCGGGGACCCGAGGCGGAGCGCGATGAGGTGACCCGGCTGTACGACCAGGCGTCGTCTACTTACCAGTACGGCGGCTGAATCGGGAGGTACCGGACGCGACTCGCGTCACAGTGCTGTCTCCATGGCACCCCGCCTGTTCCTTGAGAGGCGCCCGCTCCCTAGTGTGGCCCTGTCAAGACCATTGGTGGGAAAGTGAATCAGATGCAGGGCCAGCTTCTCGCGGGCCGCTACCGGATCGGCGAATCGATCGGCCGCGGCGGCATGGGCCGCGTGTGGAGCGCGCATGACGAAGTGCTGCACCGGGCGGTCGCCATCAAGGAGTTGACCGCGGCTCAGTGGGTGGCCGAGGCCGACCGTGCGGTTCTGCTCGCGCGGACGCAGACGGAGGCGCGGGCCGCCGCGCGCATCAACCACCCCGCGGTCGTCACCGTGCACGACGTGCTGGAGCACGACGACCGGCCGTGGATCGTGATGGAGCTGGTCGAGGGGCCCTCGCTCGCCGACGCCGTCAAGGAGCACGGCCGCATCGTGCCCGCCGAGGCCGCGCGGATCGGCCTGTGGACGCTGCGGGCGCTGCGCGCCGCGCACAACGCGGGAGTGCTGCACCGCGATGTGAAGCCGGGCAACGTGCTGCTGGCCAAGGACGGCCGGGTCAAGCTGACCGACTTCGGCATCGCTCAGGTCGAGGGCGACTCGACCATCACGCGGACCGGCGAGATCGTCGGGTCCGTGGACTATCTGGCCCCGGAGCGGGTGCGGGGCTCCGAGCCGGGCCCCGCCTCCGATCTGTGGGGACTCGGCGCCACCTTGTACACGGCCATCGAGGGGACGTCGCCCTTCAGACGTACGTCGCCGATCAGCACGATGCAGGCCGTCATCGAGGAAGAGCCCGAGGTCCCCGAGTACGCGGGGGCGCTGGGGCCGGTCATCGCGGCGCTGCTGCGCAAGGACCCGGCGGACCGGCCCAGCGCCGACGAGGCCGAGGTGATGCTCGCCGAGGCGGCGGAGGGGCGCCGCTCCGGAGCGGCGCAGGCCTATGTGCCGACGCGGGTGGACGTGCCGGCACCGGCGCCGACGCCGGCCCCGCGGCCGGAGACCGCCACGGCCGTGACACCGCCCGCACCCGTACCCGCGCCGGCCGCCCCGCGGCGGCGGCACTGGCCCCGGGTGCTCGTCGCCGTGGTCGCGGCCCTCGCCGTCGGGGGCGGCGGGGTCGGTGCGGCGCTGTACTACGCCGACCACCGGGGCAGCGGGAGCGGGTCCTCCGCGGGCCAGAATGTCGCGGGACAGGACGGGTCCGGCGAGGACCAGGGGGATCAGGAGCCGGAGGCCGGGGCGATACCCGACAGCTGGAAGCGGGTCAACGACGTCGAGGGGTTCAGCCTGATGCTGCCGCCCGGCTGGAAGCGGCAGGCGAACGGGTCGCAGATCGACTACACGCCGGACGGCGGCCAGCACTTCGTCCGTATCGCCATCGACAAGCAGTCCGACTGGCAGGACTCGTACCAGCACCAGCTGGATCTGGAGAAGAACCTGAGCCGGAACCTGCCGGACTACCAGCGGGTGACGCTCGACTCCAACAGGTTCCGGGACCGGGCCGGTTCGCTGTGGGACTTCACCTGGACGGCCGGGAACAAGGACACGACGTCCGGGCCGCGGCGCGCCATAGAGCAGACGTACCGGGAGACGGACGGCACGGAGTACGCCATCTACCTGTCCGTGCCGGCCGCGGACTGGGACACCGCACGGGAGCAGTTCGACGCCATTCTGCGGGGCTGGCGACCCGCCTAGCTCCTGTCCGGAACCGGAGGACCCCGGCTCACAACCGTGCGGCATGATGGGGCGCATGGGGACCGAGGGGGGCAACGTCCGTGTGATCGGCGGCCGTTATCGGCTGGAGGCCATCATCGGTCGGGGCGGCATGGGGGTCATCTGGCGGTCCTCGGACACCTTGCTCGGCCGGCAGGTCGCCGTCAAGGAGCTGGCCGTCGACGAGACGCTCTCCGAGGACGAGGCGGCCCAGCAGCGGGAGCGGATGCTGCGGGAGGCGCGGGCCGTCGCCCAGCTGCGGCACCCGAACATCATCGTCGTGCACGACGTGGTGCTGCACGAGGGACGCCCGTACATCGTCATGGACCTGCTGGACGGCGGATCGCTCGCCGACCGGATCGCGCGGCAGGGGCCCGTCGACCCCGTCGAGGCCGCCCGCATCGGGCTCGCGCTGCTCGGCGCACTGCGCGTCGCCCACGCGGCCGGGGTGCTGCACCGCGACCTCAAGCCGGCCAACGTCCTCCTGGAGGCGGGCACCGCCCGGGTGGTGCTGACCGATTTCGGGATCGCCCAGGTCGCGGGCGCCACCACGCTGACGGAGAGCGGCGGCTTCGTCGGGTCGCCCGAGTACACCGCGCCGGAGCGGATGTCGGGCGGCGGGGCGGGCGCCGGGGCCGATCTGTGGTCGCTGGGGGCGCTGCTGTGTGCGGCGCTGACCGGTGAATCCCCGTTCCGGCGCGACTCGTTGGGCGGAGTCCTCCATGCGGTCGTGTACGAGGAGATCCAGCCGCCGCCCGAGGCCGCCCCGCTGCTCCCGGTGGTCCGGGGCCTGCTGGAGCGGGATCCCGCCCGGCGGCTGGGGCTCGACGAGGCCGAGCGGCTGCTGCGTGCGTACGTCGCCACGGGTGCGACCCCGCAGCAGGCCCCGCCTCCGGGCGCGTACACGCCGACCCGGCCGGACATGCCCGCCGTCCACCGCCAGAAGATCTCCACGCGGGTGCTGCTCGTGGCCGCGGCGCTCGTCGCGGCGGCCGCCGGGGCGGTTCTCGCCGCGACCGCGCTGCTCGCGGGCCGGGACGGCAACACGCCTCAGACGCCGACGAGTTCGGCCTCCGAGCCGTCGCGTACGGGGTCGGCGTCGGTCTCGCCCACGCCGACCGTCACCGTCACCCGGTCGGAGACCCGCACGGCGACGCCGCGGCCCACGGCGCCGACCGGGTACCGGACCGTACGGGACGCGAAGGGGTTCAGCCTCGCGGTGCCCGAGGGGTTCACGCGCTCGCTCGACGGGCAGCGGGTCTTCTACATGTCGCCGCGGAGGACCTTCCGCATCGGCGTGCGGGTCACCGGGACGCAGGAGGGCGGGCCCGCCGCCGCGCAGCGCCGGGCGGCGGCGGACGGGCCGAGCACCAACCCGGGTTACCGGGACGGGAAGGTCACCGACACCTCGCACGACGGGCACGACGCCGCGCTGTGGGAGTTCACCTGGGACGGGTTCAGCACGTCCGAGGGCGCCCGGCGCACCATCGACCTGTGCTGGGAGGAGGGCGGCCGGATGTACGACGTGTGGGTGTCGGCGCCCGTCAGCAGAATCGATGAGGCACGGGCCTACTTCGACGCCGCCGTGGACACGTTCGCCCCTTCTGCGGGGTAATGGCGGCGGGCCGCCGACGGCGGGCCGGGCACCGGGGCGGTCACAACTCCGTGACCGGAGTGGAACCGGGGGCGTCCGCACGGTAGGGATGGTGCCATGAGCAACAACGGGGGAGCCTCCTACGGCCCGAACGAACCGACCAGCTTCGATCTGCAGCCGCCGCGGCCCGTGCAGCCGGCACCCACGCAGGTCGTGCCGCCGCAGTCGGACCCGGGCGCGGGCCGGCTCGTGGCGGGCCGCTACCGGCTGCTGAGCAAGCTCGGGCACGGCGGCATGGGCACCGTGTGGCGGGCCAAGGACGAGACGGTGGACCGCGAGGTCGCCGTGAAGGAACCCCGGGTGCCCGATCATCTGCCGGACCGGGAGCGGGCCAACGTCTTCGAGCGGATGCGGCGCGAGGCGCGGGCCGCGGCCCGGCTCGACCACCCGGCGGTGGTGAACGTCCATGACGTCGCCGTCGAGGACGGCAGGCCGTGGATCGTCATGGAGTTCGTGCAGGGCCGCTCGCTCGGTGCCGCGCTCCAGGAGGGCACGCTCGGCGCGCGGGACGCCGCCCGCGTCGGACTCGAAGTGCTGGGCGCCCTGGAGGCCGCGCACGCCGCCGGGATCCTGCACCGGGACGTGAAGCCGGACAACGTCATGCTCGGCCGGCACGACCGGGTGATCCTCACCGACTTCGGCATCGCCCAGATCGAGGGCGAGACCAATCTGACCGACACCGGCGGGTTCGTCGGCTCACCCGAATTCATCGCGCCGGAACGGGTGTTGGGGCAGCGCCCGGGACCCGCCTCCGATCTGTGGTCGCTCGGCGTCGTGCTGTACGCGGCGACGGAGGGCGTCTCCCCGTTCCGCCGCAGCAACACCCCGGCCACGCTGCAGTCCGTGCTGAACGCGACCCCGGCCGCGCCCGCCTCGGCGCAGGGTCCGCTGGCCGATGTCATCAACGGGCTGCTGCAGAAGGACCCGGCGAGACGCCCGAACGCGGCGCAGGTCCGCGCCCTCCTGGAGCGTGCCGCCGAGCCCCCGGTCCAGCACCGCCCCACCCAGGTCGTACAGGTCGGGTCCGGCCGGGGCGGGATCCGGCTCGGGCGCGGGACGCTCCTCGGGATCGGCGCAGGCGTCGTGGTCCTGGCCGTGGCCGCGTACCTGGTGGTCGCGAACCCGTTCGCGGGGCCGTTGCCGGACGGCTGGAAGGAGTACGAGACGAAGGCGCTCGGTGTGACGGTCGCGGTGCCGGAGGACTATCAGCCGGGCAAGCCGTCCGAGACCGACACCGACAAGAACTGGGTGACGTACACCGACTGGAGCGGCAGCATCTGGGTGGGCGTGAACGTGGCCCGCAAGAAGGAGGACTCCCTCAACGAGATCAAGGGGTCCGCGCGGGCCCAGATGTACGACGACGACACCAAGTTCAAGGACTCCGGCGACTCCGATCTGGACATGCCGGAGGGCGCGAAGACCACCCCCGACGCGAACGCCAAGTACGAGGAGCAGGACGCCGCACGGAACACCGTCGCCTACATGACGGACGACACCGAGAATCCCCGGCCGCGCGAGATCCGCTTCTTCTACTACAAGAACAAGGCCGGCGACATGTACCGGGTGACGGTCAGCTATCCGGGCAAGGGCGACTTCACCGACCGCGGCCGCGAGGTCGCCGAGGACGTACTGGCGAATGTGGACATCGCCGGAAAATGATCGGGAGTAATTGATCGGCGGTTCTCGGTGCCGTAAAGCGCCTGATCAGCGGCTTTGCTGCCAGCGATCACTGGCGCGGTGTGTGTACTCGGTGAAAGCCCGTTACCGATGGGTACCGAAAGCGTCGGCTTCGGCATACGCTCCCCCACATGACGGAGTCGCAGGCCACCACCGAGAGCCCCGAGAACGCAGAGACCGCGGCGAGGACCGGCACCAATCCGCCGGCCGCCGCCCCCGTAGGCGCGCGCACGGCGGCCGACGTGGTCACGCCCGAGCTGGTCGCCCAGCTCACCCGGGGCGTGGTCGGCTCGGGGCGGACGGCGAACCACACGCCGTTCACCGGTGAGAAGCTGGCCGACCTGCCGGAGTCGACACCGGAGGACGTGGCGACGGCCTTCGAGCGCGCCCGCGCCGCCCAGGAGGTGTGGGCGAAGACGCCGGTGCGGCAGCGCGCCGCCGTGCTGCTGCGCTTCCACGACCTGGTCCTGGCCCGGCAGGCCGAGGTGCTCGACCTGATCCAGCTGGAGACCGGCAAGGCCCGGCTGCACGCCCACGAGGAGGTGCAGGCCGTCGTCGTCGCGGCCCGGCACTACGGCCGCAAGGCCCCCTCGTACCTGAAGCCCAAGCGGCACACCGGCGCCGTCCCGACGCTCACCAAGGTGACCGAACTGCGGCAGCCGCGCGGCGTCGTGGGCCAGATCGCGCCCTGGAACTACCCCCTCGAGCTGTCGGTCGGCGACGCGCTGCCCGCCTTCGTCGCGGGCAACGCCGTCGTGATGAAGCCCGACACGGAGACCTGCCTGACCGCACTGTGGGCCCGCGACCTCCTGATCGAGGCAGGGCTGCCCGCCGAGGTCTTCCAGGTCGTGCTCGGCGAAGGCCCGGTCGTGGGACCCGAGTTGGTCAAGCACGCCGATTACGTCTCCTTCACCGGCTCCACCCGCACCGGCCGCGAGGTGGCGCAGGGAGCCGCCGCCCGCCTGGTCGGCGTCTCGCTCGAACTCGGCGGCAAGAACGCCATGTTGGTCCTCAAGGACGCCGACGTGGAGAAGGCCGCGGCCGGCGCGGTGCGGGCCTGTTTCTCCTCCGCGGGCCAACTGTGCATCTCCATCGAGCGGTTGTACGTCCACGAGTCGGTCGCCGACGCCTTCGTCGAGCGGTTCGCCACCCGTACCAAGGCGATGCGGCTCGGCACGTCGCTCGCGTACGGCGCCGACATGGGATCGCTCGTCGGCGAGCGGCAGTTGACGACCGTGAAGGCGCACGTCGAGGAGGCCGTCGCCAAGGGCGCCAGGCTCGTCGCCGGCGGTGTCGCGCGCCCCGACATCGGCCCGTACTTCTTCGAGCCGACCATCCTCGACGGGGTGGAGGCGCCGATGGCGGTCTGCAACGAGGAGACCTTCGGCCCGGTCGTCTCGATCTACCGCTTCACCGACGAGGACGAGGTCGTCGCGCTCGCCAACTCGACGCCGTACGGGCTGAATTCGTCGGTGTGGACGAAGGATGCCAAGCGCGGCCACGAGGTCGCGGCCCGGCTGCGCACCGGCACCGTGAACATCAACGAGGGGTACGCGCCCGCGTACGGCAGCGTCCAGTCGCCCATGGGCGGCATGAAGGACTCCGGACTCGGCCGCCGGCACGGCTCCGAGGGCCTGTTGAAGTACACCGAGGCGCAGACCGTCGCGCACCAGCGCGTGATGCCGATGGCGCCGTCGTTCGGGATGGACGACGAGAAGTACGCGCAGTTCATGACGCGCAGCCTGAGCCTGATGAAGAAGTTCCGGCTGCGCTGAGCGCGAGCGCGACCGGCCACACACAGCCCGCACACGCACGCAAGGAGAACCGGCAATGGCGCTGGAGAACAGCGACGACTCCGCGTACGACTACGACGTCGTGGTCATCGGCTCCGGGTTCGGCGGATCCGTGTCCGCCCTGCGCCTGACCGAGAAGGGGTACCGGGTCGGCGTCCTGGAGGCGGGCCGCCGGTTCGCCCCCGGCACGCTCCCGAAGAACTCCTGGGACGTGAAGAACTACCTCTGGGCGCCGAAGCTCGGCATGTACGGGATCCAGCGCATCCACCTGCTCGGCAACGTGATGGTGCTGGCCGGCGCGGGTGTCGGCGGCGGCTCGCTCAACTACGCCAACACCCTGTACGTACCGCCGAAGCCGTTCTTCGAGGACCCCCAGTGGAAGGACATCACGGACTGGGAGGAGGAGCTGAAGCCGTACTACGACCAGGCGCGGCGGATGCTCGGCGTGCGGCTCAACAAGACGATGACCCCGGCCGACGTGCACCTGAAGGCGGCCGCCGAATCCATGGGCATCGGTGACACCTTCCACATGGCGCCGGTCGGCGTGTTCTTCGGCGACGGTGACGACGCCGACGGCCGCGACGAGGTGAGGGCCCGGCCGGGACAGCAGGTCCCCGACCCGTACTTCGGCGGCGCGGGCCCGGCCCGCAAGGCGTGCACCGAGTGCGGCGAGTGCATGACGGGCTGCCGGCACGGCGCGAAGAACACCCTCAACGAGAACTACCTGTACCTCGCCGAGAAGGCGGGCGCGGTCGTCCACCCCATGACGTCCGTCGTGTCCGTGACCGACGACTCGCAGGGCGGGTACGCGATCGCGACGCTGCCCACCGACAACAAGAAGAAGGCGGCCGGGCGCGTCTTCAAGGCCCGCAGGGTCGTCGTCGCGGCGGGCACCTACGGTACGCAGACGCTCCTGCACCGTATGAAGGCGAGCGGCCGACTCCCGCACCTCTCGGCCAGGTTGGGTGAGCTGACCCGCACCAACTCCGAGGCCCTGGTGGGCGCGCAGACCACCGACCGGCGCTACCGCAAGCGGCACGGCGTCGCGAAGGCCGACTTCACCAAGGGCGTCGCGATCACCTCGTCCGTCCACCCGGACGCGAACACGCACATCGAGCCGGTCCGCTACGGCAAGGGGTCGAACGCGATGGGCGGCATGTCCATCCTCCAAGTCCCCTACGCCGAGGGGACGTCGAGGGTGGCGGGCTGGCTGGCGAACGCGGTGAGGCACCCGAGCCTGCTGGTGCGCTCCCTCTCCAACCGCCACTGGTCGGAGCGGACCATCATCGGCCTGGTCATGCAGTCCCTGGACAACTCGCTGACCACGTACCTGAAGCCGGACGGCGTCGGCAAGGGCCTGCTCACCGCAGGGCAGGGCCACGGCGCCCCCAACCCCAAGCAGATCAAGGCGGCTTCGCAGGGCGCGTCCGCCATCGCCGCCGAGATCAACGGCTTCGCCGGGTCGAACGTCGGCGAACTGATGGGCACCCCGCTGACCGCCCACTTCCTCGGCGGCTGCCCCATCGGCGACAGCGCGGAGAGCGGCGTGATCGACCCGTACCACCGGGTCTACGGCCACCCGGGCATCTCCGTCGTCGACGGCGCCGCGGTCTCCGCGAACCTCGGCGTCAATCCGTCCCTGACGATCACGGCGCAGGCCGAGCGCGCGATGGCGTACTGGCCGAACAAGGGCGAGGACGATCAGCGCCCGGCGGTCGGCGCGGCCTACACCCGGCTCGCGCCCGTCGAGCCGAAGAACCCGGCCGTCCCTGCGGAGGCGTTCGGCGCGCTGAAGCTGCCGTTCCTGGGGATACCGGCGGTACCGCGCAAGAAGCAGAAGTAGCCCAAGGAGCAGTAGCGGCAGGGCTGTTGAACGCGAAGGACCCGCACCCCCCTCCGAGTGCGGGTCCTTCGCGTTACATGCGGGGCTCGTGCACAGGCGCTTACGCCTCGTTGCCCACCTTGCGGCGACGCACGGAGTAGACGACACCGGCACCGGCGACGACGGCGACACCGCCGATGAGGCCGACGGTCGGCAGCGCCGAGCTGGAACCGGTCTCGGCGAGCGACCCGGCGAGCGGGGTGCTGCTGCTCTGCGGGGCCGGGGTGTTGGTCGGCTTCGGCGCGCTCGTGGCCGGCGGGACGCTGCCGGGCTTGGTCCCCGCGGGCAGCACCTCGAAGCGGTACTCCTGGTCCTCGGGCACGCTGTAGCCGCAGACACCCTCCGCGTCCACGCTGGTGGCGAAGGCCACCCCGCCGCCGAGCCCGGCCGGGGCCTTGGCGTCGACCTTGATGCGGAGCTTGACGTCGGTGTGCTTGCCCCGCGCGAGCGGGCCGAGCTCGGTGAACGGCTCGTCGTTGGCGACGTCGATGGCGGTGTCGATGTCGTGCCAGCCGGACTTGTCGGAGAACTGGACGTGCAGGTACTTGCTCGTCTCCGTGGTGTCCTCGTCGTACGCGTACGAGAAGGCGTACAGCTGCGTGGAGACGGTCTCGAAGTCCGCGTCGGTCTTGTTCGAGACGCGGAACGTGAAGCCGTGCCAGCCGGAGCCCGCGACGATCTCGGACGGCAGATCGCGCAGCTCGGCGAGGGTGCCGGGGCTGTCCTCGTAGCCGGTGCACTCGTCGTCGTCACCGGTGTCACCGTCGTCGTCGGTCTCGGACGGGTCCGGGGTGGTCGCGGGCGTCGTGGTGTCCGACACGGCCGGCGAGGTCGTCTCGCCGGTGCCGGCCGCGGGGGTTTCGGTTTCTTCCGCCGTCTCGGTGGCGGACGGGTCCGGCGTGCTCGTCCCGGGCGTCTCGCCCGCGGTGGTCTCCGGCGCCGTCGTAGTCGTCTCGGTGGACTCGACGGTCCCGGGGGCGGTCGGCGTCCCCGTGGCGAACGCGGCCGGTGCGGACAGGAGCGCGATCGGGGCCATGGCGGCCGTCGCGGCCGCCGTCACCAGTGCGCGGCGAAGCTTCATCTAGACCTCGATCGGTACGAAGGCGGAGGGCCGCCGCGGTGGCGGTCGCGGGTGTGGCCGTTGGTTCTGCACATGTGACCTGCGATGGGCGGAAATGGTTGTCCCTTCACTGACAGGATCTTTATGTGAACTGGATCACTGCTCGCGCGCGCTCAGGGCCAGGTCGTTGGCGCCGGTGACGTACATCTGCACGCCGTGGGCGCCGCGTTCGGGGAACAGGTCGGTCTTGTTGCGGTCGACGATGTCGCCGCCGAGCCGGCCGAGCGGCACCGGCGCCGGATCGGGCGTGGCGCGGTGCAACCGCAGGTCCCAGTGGTCGCTCACGGCCTCGCGCCGCTCGGCCGCCTCCGCGTAGGGAAGCGTGAACTCGAAGCGCCCGTCGGCGAGTCGGGTCACCGGGACGGAGAAGTCCTGGCTCCTGCCGGCGCGCGAGACGGCCACCACGCGCGCGCCGTCGAGGGGGTCCTCGGCACCGAGCAGCGCGGCGCCGATCGTGACCCCTTCCGCACCGATGTCGACGCGGAGCACCTCCGCGTGCGCGGGCCGCTGCCAGGCGCGCACGGCGAGGAATCCGTCGACGGTGGCGTACGGAAGCCAGGCCGCGACTCCGTCGGGACCGGTGCGCGGGGCCGCGCCGACGCGGCGGGCGCGTTCGGCGAGGCCGCAGATCAGGCGGGTGCGCCGGTCGGTGCCGCGGCGGGCGATGTAGCAGTCCCAGCGGCCCTCGGCGAGGGCGTGTTCGCCGGCCGCGACGGTGACGGTGATCGCGCCGAGGTCCGGTGCGGTGGCGACCTCGGGCAGCGGCACCCGGATCTCCCGCCCCTTGGGGTCCTTGCGCAGCCGGGCCACGAAGTCCAGGGAGCGGGGCGGCAGGCTCGCCGCGTCGAACCGCACGGTGAATCCGCCGTCGGCGGTGGAGCGGACGAACGCGACCGGGTTGGCCGGCGCCTTCGGCCCGGCGGTCGCCGCGGGCCGGTGGGCGGGCGCGGTGGCTCTGGTCCGGCGCCGCAGGAGAGGGCGTCGCGGCTGCGGCTGCCGGACCCGTCCCAGGTGCCGGCGCGCCGACAGCGTCCGGAACAGCTCCTCGTAGCGGCGGGCGACGGCGGCGGGCTCGAAGTCCTGGGCGCGGGTGCGCGCCGACTCGCCGAGTCTGTCGCGCAGTTCGGCGTCGGACATGAGCAGGCCGAGCGCGTCGGCGAACAGCTGGACGCCGCTGTCGCCCGCCTCCACCGGCACGAGCAGCCCGTTCTCCTCGTGGGTGATGATCTCGGCGGGGCCGTGCGGGCAGTCCGTCGCGATCACCGGCACCCCGCAGTGCATGGCCTCCACGATGGTCATGCCGAAGGACTCCCGGTCGGAGGAGACCGCCGCGATCGCGCCCTTGGCCCACTCGGTCTCGATGGGGGAGACCGGGCCCATCAGCAACACCCGCTCGTACAGCCCCAGTTCGTCGATCTGGGCGCGCAGCGCGTCTCTCTGGGGGCCGCGTCCGTACAGCCGCAGCGTCCACTCGGGGTGGTCGCCCGCGACCTTCGCGAAGGCGTCGACGAGCCGGTCGTAGCGCTTGACCGGGATGAGCCGTCCGGCCGCCACGATCACCTTCGAGTCCCGCGGCGAGGGCTGGACGGCACCGGCGGGCACCGCGTTGGGCACGCAGGTGATCGTCGTACGGACCTGGGGGAGTGCGGCGCGGTACTGCGCGGCGTCCGCCTCCGACACGGTGACGAACGCGTCGAGCTGCCCGATCGCCACGTTCTGGGCGCGGCGTACGTCGTCGGCGTGGCCCGTCAGCGAGAGGTGTTCCTGGCCGATGCGCAGGTAGCGGTCGGTGCCGTAGCGGGACAGGTAGCCGTTGAGGATCGGGCGGGTGGCGATGACGATGTCGGCGTCGGTCTCCGTGAGGTAGTCGGCGAGGCGCCGGTCGTGCAGCGCGGTGTAGCGCAGCCGCCCTTCCAGCGTGCCCTTCTCGTGGTACATCGCGCAGGGCTGTGCGGTGAGCGGGTCGTCGCCCGCGTACGCCGGGCTGTCCTCGCGCAGGTCGATCAGGGTGGCCATCCGGACGCGCGGGTCGAAGGGCAGCCCCGTCCGGTCGGCGGTCCGGTGCACGCTGACCACGTGGACTTCGTGCCGGGTGGCCAGGGCGCCGGACATATTGGCGGTGGCGCGGATGGTGCCGCCGATGCCGTACGCGTCGTTGATGAGAAAGACGATCTTCATGAGTGTTCCCCCCCAGGAGACGGGCCACGTCGACCCGTGAACTGGTTGAGACCACTTGAGGGGAAGGACGTTGCCCGATGTGGCGCGAGTCACAAAATGAGGGATATCTTCCGCTTGCGCATGGATTGTGAACCCTCGGCTCGCACGCCCTGTCGAGCATCGCGAGGGGATGTGTCGAGCACCACCCCCGTGCTGTGCAACCATTTCGCCGATCCCCGATCGTTACGCAAAGCGGGCGCAAAGGGCTGGCAAACGTCGCAGGTCCGGGCTTTGATGGCGGCTCGGCGCGCCCCGATCTGCGGACGGGCCGGGGGATGCGGGAGTGGGGGAGTGACGTGAACAAAGGTCTGGGGCGCGTGTGGGCCGGGGCCTGTCTGACGGCGGCGCTCGCCGCCACGGCGGCATGCGGTTCGGGGGCGGACGACGGCGAGAACGGCGACAAGGGCGGCGGCAAGTCCACGGCGCAGCCGGCCCTGAAGCCGCTCGCCGAGGCGCAGTTGACGCAGGCGGTGATCACCGAGGCGGATGTGAAGGGCTACCGCGTCGGCAAGGTGCCCGACGCCGAGATCCCGGACGTGAGCGTGCCCGCGGAGCCGGCGGACTGCCAGGCGATCGCCGACATGTTCCTGCTCGGCTCCGAGCCCGACGCGGCCGCGCGGGTGGCCCGCTCGCTGACCAGCCTCACCGAGACGGACGCCACCGTGATCCAGATGGGCCTCCTCGCGCACGAGGAGGCGGACGCCGAGAAGGTGGTCGCGGATCTGCGCACGGCGAGCGAGAGCTGCGACGCGTACGAGCACACCGGTTACAAGTACAGCGGCATCGAGCCCCGCAAGGCCCCCGCTCTGGGTGACGAGGCCGTCTCGTACGCGATGACCGGCAAGATCGACGGCGAGACGATCCCGATGACGTACGTCGTCGTGCGCAGCGGCTCCACCCTGGCCGCCTTCTACGCCATGAACACCCTGGACGCGCAGCAGGCCGAAGTCCCGGCGAGGATCATCGAGGCGCAGATCGCCAAGCTGGAGAAGGCCGCACCGGCGAAGGCCTCCTGAGGACCGGTACGGGCGAAGGGCCCCGCAGGACGGAGCTGCGGGGCCCTTCGGCATCGGCTCCGACGTCAGGGCAGCGTCGGTGCCGCGGAGCGGCGCCGGGGGGTGACGCCGCAAGTCTCGGTCGGTCAACTGGCCGGTGGAGCAGGGGACTTGACGTGCAGGTGTGGACTTTCCCGCACATCGTGCTCGTGGTGCTGGTGCTACGGGGAGGGAGGCCGGCCGGCCCCGGGCGTCCCCAGGACCGGCCGTTCTCTTGGGTGACCGGGCTGCTGTCCCCTGCCGTCCGGTCACTGCACTGAAGCGAGGTCCCACGACGTACGGCATGACCGTGACGTCTCATCGCTCCAGCAGAGCCACGCGTGGTTCGATCGGACCGCCCCTGGCTGGCACGGACACCGGGACCAACGAAGCCCGGCGCGTCCGGGTCACGCGCCGTACGGGTGAGGGCGCATTCGAACTCAGATCCGGCCCCGGCAGAGTTCGAGAAGCGTCATCGCGAGCGAGGTGCCGGGCTTGCCGAGCGCGTCGCGGTAGTGGCCGAGCACCTCCATCTCGCGCGAGAGGTGCACGCGCCGCCCGCCCGAGGAGATCCGTGCCTCCTGTACGACGGCGGAGACGGCCATGCGTTCCTGGACGAGGCCGATGATCCGGTCGTCGAGCGCGTCGATGCGCTCGCGGGCGTCGGAGATCACGGCGGTGGTGGTGTCGGTGGTGCCGGTGGTGGCAGTCATGAGCGGGCTCCTGGTGTCGGTGCGGAGCCCCGGCCCGTCAGGCCCCGGAAACGACAGACGCCCCGGGCCTTGTCGGCCCGGGGCGCCTGGGAAGTCGCTTGTCAGTTGCTCAAGCAGCACGACCATGGCATCCGGCGGGCCGGCTGCCATAGGTAAAGACGAAGGTCGTCTGCGAGAACATGGCGGCCACTATAGCGCGCTGTTCCTTCAACCCCCTCCGGCGTTCGAGGAGCGGGTCCGGGGCGGAGCCCCGTGGCCTGAGGAGCAGCTGAGCCGAACCGGTAGAATCACGGGTACCCCCGCTCAGCCGCAGCCGGAAGGCAACCCGTGTCATCAGCTTCCGCTGCCGCCGCCCCCGACACCGTCCTGGTCGTCGACTTCGGTGCGCAGTACGCCCAGCTCATCGCCCGCCGTGTCCGTGAGGCCCGGGTCTACAGCGAGATCGTGCCGAGCACCATGCCCGTCGCGGAGATCCTCGCCAAGAACCCGGCGGCGATCATCCTGTCCGGCGGCCCCTCGTCGGTGTACGCGGAGGGCGCCCCGCGCCTGGACCGCGCGCTCTTCGAGGCCGGCGTCCCCGTCTTCGGCATGTGCTACGGCTTCCAGCTGATGGCGACGACCCTCGGCGGCACCGTCGACAACACCGGCGCCCGCGAGTACGGCCGCACCCCGCTGGCCGTCTCCAAGACCGACTCGACGCTCTTCGAGGGCACCCCGGCCGAGCAGCCGGTGTGGATGTCGCACGGCGACGCCTGCTCCGCCGCCCCCGAGGGCTTCACCGTGACGGCCTCCACCGAGGTCGTCCCGGTCGCCGCGTTCGAGAACGACGAGAAGAAGCTGTACGGGGTCCAGTACCACCCCGAGGTGATGCACTCCACGCACGGCCAGCAGGTCCTGGAGCACTTCCTGTACCGGGGCGCGGGCCTGCAGCCCACCTGGACGACCGGGAACGTGATCGAGGAGCAGGTCGCCGCGATCCGCGAGCAGGTCGGCGACAAGCGCGCCATCTGCGGCCTGTCCGGCGGCGTCGACTCGGCGGTCGCCGCGGCCCTCGTCCAGAAGGCCATCGGCTCCCAGCTGACCTGCGTGTACGTCGACCACGGCCTGATGCGCAAGGGCGAGACCGAGCAGGTCGAGAAGGACTTCGTGGCCGCGACCGGCGCGAACCTGAAGGTCGTCGACGCGAGCGAGCGGTTCCTGAACGCGCTGGCCGGGGTCTCCGACCCCGAGCAGAAGCGGAAGATCATCGGCCGGGAGTTCATCCGGGTCTTCGAGCAGGCGCAGTTGGAGATCCTCCAGGAGGACGGCCCCGAGGTCGCCTTCCTCGTGCAGGGCACCCTCTACCCGGACGTCGTCGAGTCCGGCGGCGGCACCGGCACCGCGAACATCAAGTCCCACCACAACGTGGGCGGGCTCCCCGACGACATCGAGTTCGAGCTCGTCGAGCCGCTCCGCCAGCTGTTCAAGGACGAGGTCCGCTCGGTCGGCGCCGAGCTGGGCCTGCCGGACGAGATCGTCCAGCGCCAGCCGTTCCCGGGCCCCGGCCTCGGTATCCGGATCGTCGGCGACGTCACCAAGGAGCGTCTGGACCTGCTCCGCGAGGCCGACGCGATCGCCCGCGAGGAGCTCACCGCGGCCGGTCTGGACCGCGAGATCTGGCAGTGCCCGGTCGTGCTGCTCGCCGACGTCCGCTCGGTCGGCGTCCAGGGCGACGGCCGCACCTACGGCCACCCGATCGTGCTGCGCCCGGTCTCGTCCGAGGACGCCATGACGGCGGACTGGACGCGGATGCCGTACGAGGTGCTCGCGAAGATCTCGACGCGGATCACGAACGAGGTCAAGGACGTCAACCGCGTCGTCCTCGACGTGACGAGCAAGCCGCCGGGCACCATCGAGTGGGAGTAGTCCCCACCCCGGCCGTACGTGACGGAAGGCGCCGCCCACCGCGATGGTGGGCGGCGCCTTCCGTCACGTAGGCACCTGGACGGCGCGTGGAGGGAGGCGCTCACCTCCGCTTCATCGTGCGCACGGCCTCGCCCGGCTTCCACACCTGCGCCACCAGATACGTGTCGTCCTCGATGTACGTCCTGGTGACCTCGGTGACTTCGGTGCGGAACAGGTGGAAGTCGTCCGGGTCGGGGACGTCGACCCGGCTGGTGTAGCCGGTGATGACCGCCGGGTCCTCGACGAGGTGGGCGCGGCCGCTGATCCGTACGTCGCCGCCGCCCATCGTGGTGCCCTCGCCCGGGTTCGTCTGGAGCGCGAACCGCGGGTCGCGCTCCAGGTCGCGGGCCTTGAGCGAGCCCGGCATCATGCCGAGCCACAACTCGCCGTCCAGGAAGCGGACTTCGAGCCCCGAGGTGCGGGGCGAACCGTCCTTGCGAAGGGTCGCCAGGACGTGGTGCGTGTGCAGGGCGAAGCGGGCCTCGACGGTCTTGGCGAGGTCCGGTTCGGCGGTGGCGAAGGCAGCCCAGTGCGACGTCATGCGTCGAGTCTGGCGCTGATACCCGACAGCCTCTGTCCGGATTCGGTGGTGATTCGCCGCGATCTCTTCACAGCGGGGACCTGTCGCCTTGGAGGTCACGGAGGTACCTTCCGCTCCATGTCGACGCAGAACCCCGCCCCGATCCCCCTCCCCACCGACCAGCTGCACTTCGCGATGCCGCCGGTGCACACGAACGCGGCCGACGAGCGGCGGTACCGCAAGGAACGGCTCGCGGGCGCACTGCGGATCTTCGGGCGGCTGGGGTACGAGGACGGGGTGTCGGGCCACATCACCGCCCGGGACCCGGAGTTCGAGGACTGCTACTGGGTGAACCCGTTCGGGATGCCGTTGCGGCACATCACCGTCGGCGACCTCGTGCTGGCCAACGGGGACGGGCAGGTCGTCGAGGGCCGCCGGCACGTCAATCAGGCCGCGTTCACCGTGCACGCCGAGGTGCACCGGGCCCGGCCGGACCTGGTCGCCGTGGCGCACTGCCACTCCCCGTACGGGCGCGCGCTGTCCGCGCTCGGCGAGCTGGTCGAGCCGATCACCCAGGAGGCCTGCGCCTTCTACGAGGACCAGGCGCTGCTCGACGAGTACACGGGGGTCTCCGTCGACGCGGGCGAGGGCAAGCGGATCGCCGCCGCGCTGGGCGGCTACAAGGCGCTCGTCCTGCGCAATCACGGCGTGCTGACCGTCGGCGACTCGGTGGACGCGGCGGCCTGGTGGTTCATCGCCATGGAGCGGTGCTGCCAGGTCCAGCTCGCGGCGCGCGCGGCCGGGCGGCCGATCCTGATCGACCGGCGGCAGGCCGCCGCGACCCGTGACCAGACGGGCGGCGACCTCGTCGCGTGGATCAACTACCAGTCCCTGTGGCAGGACATCACGCGCAGCGAACCGGAGCTGCTGGGCTGACCGGGACCGCCGGCGCGGCTAGCGGAAGTCACGGAGCACGATCCGCTTCGTCATCGTGAACTCCTCGTCCGTGAGCACCCCTTGCCGGTACAGCTCACCCAACTCCCGCAATCGGCGCAGGAGTACGTCGTGGTCGGTGCGGGGCGGACCGGGCAGGGCGGGAGTGCCGGCAGGCATGGACGGATGCGGCAGGCGGGCCGTGACCGCGGCCGCGACGAGGGCCGTCAGCAGGTCCTTGCGGGTGTTGCCCCACAGGTCGAGGGCGTACGGGTCCTTCTCCGGCGGCAGCTTCGCGTACGCCGTGCCCTTGAGGACGAATCGCAGCACGCCGTCCTCGTAACCGGAGTTGGGCACCCAGTCGACGCCGTCGAGGTCGTCGAGCGCGATGACGCGCGGGCCCGTCGCCCGCTTCACCCGGTCCGAGGTGTCGCTCCAGTCGATCCGGACGCGGCTGCCGTCGAAGGAGACCGTGCCGTCGCTGGAGCGCACGGAGACCGGCACCGCGGGCCCCGGCACGAGGTACGACTCGGCCGGTCCGTCCGGGAGTTGTTCGAGGAGCAGCGCCTGCCGGATCTCCTCGGCGACGTACTCCGCGACGCCGGAGCGGTCCGTGTCGACCGCGAGCCGGTAGGGGTCGGCGGTGTCCGGGAGGCGGCCGCCGGTGGCCTGCAGCAGCGGGTCGGCCGCCTCGCGCAGGGTGAGGCGGAGCCGGCCGCGCTTGCGCTCGGGTTCGTAGGCGACCCCGGTCACGGCCGTGAGCGGCACGCTGATCTCGCCGTACGTCTGCCGCAGCAGGGCCACGCTGCGGTGCAGACCCGGGGTGATGCGGACCGTGGTTCCGTCGAAGGCCCAGGTTCCGTCACGCTGGATGATCTCGGCCATACGAAAATTCTCGCAGCGTCGTCAACACTCCGGTCAATACGGACGAACCCTGTTCACCCCTCCGGTTCGGTCCCGTGCGCCGGAGCATGCGCCGCGTACGGCACAATTCACCTTCACCACAAAGAAGTTGACGAGTTGGCCAAGCGCCGACGGTCGACACAGAGGCTGAGGGCGGGGGCGTCGCGGTGGCGATGCAGGGAGTGCGGCAGGGGCAGGGCGCGCACGAGGGCGGATGCACGTGCGGCGACTGTCCGCACGGGGCGCGCGAGGGGCACCGCAGGGCAGTGGCCGCGTTCCTCGCGAAGCGGGACGTGCTGGCGTCCGGGGGCGGCCTGCCGGCCGCCGTCGCGCACTCGGCCGGGGCCTCCCGGCAGTGGATCTCCGACGAACTCACCCAGTCCGCCCAGGCGGTCGCCGCCCGCGCCCGGGAGGAGGGCGCGGCCTGGCTCGCGGGTCTGCGGCCGCGCACCCTGTACGTGGTGTGGGGCGGCGTCCTCGCGCTGCTGCTCGTGCAGGCGCTCACCGCGATCGGCGCGGGCTGGAGCGCCGCGCGCACGGCGGGCCTCGTCGCCGCGGTCGTCGTGGGCGGGCTGCTGAGCGGCGCCGCGTCCGTGCACCGGTCCCGTGGCGGCGTCCTCGCGCCCCTGATCGGCGAGGACAACCGGCTGTCGACGTCCCGCGCGGTGGCGGGCGTCGTGGTGCTCTTCGCGGTCTACGCGGTGCTCGTCCTCGCCGGTGAACTGGCCTCCGCGTCCGGCCACGGCGCCCGTGAAGACCTCATCGACGGCCTTGAACTCGCCCGCGGAGCAGGCCTGTTGACCGTGCTGGCCGTGGTGTGCGCCGTCGCGGTGCTGGTGCGCCGGGTGGTCGGCTTGCGCGTGCTCGCCCAACGACTGCAGAAGGTGCCCGCCGCCCGGCCGCGCGCCGCCGACCTGCTCACCGACGACTCCGGGCGCGGCAGCTTCACCGACACGCAGTACGTCGCCGTGTGCGCGGCCGCCCTCGTGTGGGCCGCGGCCCGCCTCGCCCGCCGCCCCGACCAGCTGCCCGACCTGCCGTGGGGCCTCACCGTTCTGGTGGCGGTCTCGGCGGCGACGTACATCTGCGGCAAGTACGCGGAGGGCGGCCGCCCCGTCGTCCTCTCCGTCGTGCGGGCCCGCGAGGCCGGTGACCTGGACGCGCCGATCCGAACCGGCGACGACATCGAGATCCGCGGCGCCGGATTCGTGCCGCCCGGCGCAGGCACCGCCGACCAGCTCGCCCGGGTCGCCGTGCGCATCGGCACCGTCCACGTCCACGTGCCGCTCGTCCCCGTCCCCGGCGGCTTCACCAACCCGGCGGACGCGCTGCTGACCGTGCCGGTCCCGGTGGACGTCGAACCCGGCCGGGTCGAGGTCCAGGTGATCACCGCGACAGGCGTCGAGACGAACCGCTGCGCCATAGACGTCGTCGATTGAGCCATGCTTCGGCGCAGCGGTGCATCGTTTCAGCTGATCGGCTCCGGAAGTGAGCCGAGCCACACTCTCGTACGTATGGTCGGGTAAAGAGACCGGGCGGGAAGCGCGGGGAGAGGCGGCGGACCAGAGATGACGCACGGCATGAGAACCGACCTGCACGGCAGTTACCTCCAACGAGGCAGCGGCGGCGACTGGCGCGACACCGCCCAGCGGTACGCCCTGGTGCCGCTGCGCATCTTCCTCGGCGTCACCTTCATCTACGCCGCCCTCGACAAGCTCACCGACAGCGCGTTCTTCGACGCGAGCGGTGCCGGGTCCATCGGGGAGCAGATGCGCAACGTGCGCGACATCTCCGCCATCCCCCAACTCGTCGACCTCGCGCTCAAAGCGCCGACGGGCTTCGGGTACGCGATTGCCCTCGGCGAGCTGGCGGTGGGGATCGGCGCGCTCCTCGGTCTGCTGACCCGGATCGCGGCGCTCGGCGGCGCGCTGATCTCCCTGAGCCTGTGGCTGACGGTGAGCTGGGCCACCGAGCCGTATTACCTGGGCAACGATCTGGCGTACCTGATGGCGTGGCTGCCGCTGATTTTGGCGGGGGCGGCGGTGTGGTCCGTCGATGCGTGGTGGAGGGGCCGGGGGCGTCGCTGACCGGGGTCCTTACGCGGTCGCGTCTGCCGCGTCCTGCCGTCGTGCGGGTGCGGCTCTCGTCGTGACTTCTCGCGCAGTTCCCCGCGCCCCTGGAGCATGCGGCTGCGCCGCAGCCCCATGGGCGCACGGAGTGCGCGAACAACCACGACGGTGGCGCACCCGCACGATGCCGCAACCTGGCAGACGCCCAGGGGCGCGGGGAACCGCGCGATCAGCCCCCACCGGGCCGCGGTGGCGCAACGAGGGTGACCAGCCCCGGGGCAGCAATCCACCAGGTTCAAGCGGAGCGCCGCCGTTTCAGGCGGATCGCTCGCGTGATCGTCCCCACCGCGGCCGCCAGGAACAGCCCCCCGCACACCAGCGGGATGATCACGAACCAGGGCGTGTCCCACGCGCCGCCCGCGTCGCCGAAATAGACGACCGCCGCGATCATCAGGGCCACCCCGGCGACCAGCCGGCCGGGAGAGAAGTCATGCCGCACGGGACACCTCCGCCTGTCCGAGACCGACCTCGACCTGAAGCTCCAGCACGCCGGAGGCCTTCGTGCCGGCGGGCGGTTCGAGCGTGATGGTCTTTTCGACATCGGGCCGGACGTCGACGTCGTTCGACTCGTCGCCGGGCAACTGGACGTCCCCGACGCCCACTTGGACGTGCAACTTCACGGTGTCGTCCTTCGGCAGCACGATCTTCGCCTGCCCGGCCCCGACCTGCACGTGCGTGGTCAGCGTCGTGCCCTTGGCGGCGTCCACCCTCGACAGGTCCAGCGTGCCGACGCCGGAGCCCAGTTCGTAGTGCGGCCGCAGTTCCGCCGCGCTCGCCGGGGTCCAGTCCGTCCGCACCCAGTCGGTGCCGATGTTCGCCGGGAGGGCGGCGGACGCGGCGAGCAGTCCCGCCGTGATCACCGCGAGGATCATCGCGCCCGCGCCGGTCCGGCCGCGGAACGCGCTGATCGCGATTCCCAGGCCGAGGACGCCGAGCGCGACGGCGAGCCCGGTCTGCAAACTGGCGCCGAACGAGCGGGACTCCCAGGACGCGCCGGTACCGACGGTGCCCGCGACGAGCGCGGCCAGGAATGTGAGGGCGCCGATGCCCCGGGGGCCGCGTGCCTGCGGCGGCGCGGCGGGCCGTTTGACCGCGGGCCCGGACCGGGCGGCGGCCCCCTCGGGCGTGAGGTCCTCGCTGCCCGCCGGACCCCAGAAGTAGCCGGTGCCGCCGACGTGCGTGCCGTCCTTGACGATCGGGTCGCGCCACCACGACGGCGCCGGGGAGACCGGCGGGGCCTGCGCTTCCGGCGGGGCGTCGGCCGCGGCCTGCACGGTGACGGGGTCGGGGTCGGCGGTGCGGCGCTGCTGCGACCAGTAGCCGGCGCCCGCGAGCAGCAGGGCGAGGACGACGGCGAAGGTGAGGGCGCCGCCGTTGTTCAGCATCGACAGGAAGACGCCGCAGCCGACCAGCGCGGTGACGATGGCCGCGAGGCCCGGCCCGTCGACGCGGCCGGTCAGGAGCTTGCGGAACTCGTTCTCGTCCTCGTCGTCGTACGGCACGAAGAGCCACGCGAAGCCGTAGAAGATCAGGCCGATCCCGCCGGTCACGGCGAGCACGGCCAGGCCGATCCGGAAGATCACCGGGTCCATGTCGCAGTGCCTGCCCAGGCCCGCGCACACGCCGCCCAGCGTCTTGTGCGGCCGGTCCCGGCGGAAGCGGTGTGCCGGGGCGGGCGGCGGCGGTTCCTTCTCGGCGGTGGGCACCGCGTCGTGAGGCTGCTCGGTCATACGTCCATGGTGACGGGCCCGCGCCGCGGACGGCAGCCGGGACAACCCTGGCCGGACCCTGAGATCACCCCTGAGTCCGACCTCGTACGGGCCCGGAGATCAGGGGCGTATCCGGGGCCGACCCTGATGCCCGGAACCGGTCCGGCGTGTGACGATCGGTGGCATGCCGGAAGCAGCGACCGCCCCTCTCACCGAAGACACGCGAGACCCGCGGCCGCCGCGCAAGCTCTACCGCAGCAGCGACGGCCGCTGGCTCGGCGGAGTCGCGCGGGGGCTCGCCGGGCATCTCGGTCTGCCGGTCGTCTGGGTGCGCCTGGTCTTCGTGGGCCTGTTCATGGCGGACGGGCTCGGGGCCCTGCTCTACGCGGCGTTCTGGTTCTTCGTGCCGCTGGGTGTGGGCGGGGTCGGCACCGGCCGGCCGCCGGTGCTCACCACCGAGACGGCCTCCGACGGGCGCCGCAGGCTGGTCGCGCGCCGCCCCGACAAGGGCCAGATCCTCGCGCTGCTGCTGATGGTCATCGTCGCGATGATCTTCGTGCAGAACGTGAACCTCACCGGCAACACCAAGGCGTACCTGGTCCCCACCGTCTTCGTCGGCGCGGGCGTGGCCCTCGTCTGGCGCCAGGCCGACAACGCGCGCCGGGCCCGCTGGGCCGAGGTCGGCCGCCGCAAACGCACCCTGAACCTGGCCCGCTCCGCCGCGGGCGTCGTCCTCGTCGGCACAGGTGTCACCGGCATCTTCGTGACCCAGGGCGCCACCGAACACCTCGGCTCGATCCTCCAGGCGGCGCTCGCCGTCCTCGTCGGCATCGCGCTGCTCGCGGGCCCCTACCTGATCCGCATGACCCAGGACCTGTCCGAGGAACGGCTGATGCGCATCCGCGCCCAGGAGCGGGCGGAAGTGGCGGCCCACGTCCACGACTCGGTCCTGCACACCCTCACCCTGATCCAGCGCAACGCGGACAGCGCCTCCGAAGTACGCCGCCTCGCCCGCGCCCAGGAGCGCGACCTGCGGGCCTGGCTGTACAAGCCGGCCGCCGCCGAGAACCCGCAGGAGCCCGAGACGGTCGCCGAGGCCGTCAAGCGCGACGCGGCCGAGGTCGAGGACAAGCACGGCGTCCCCCTGGAGGTCGTGGTCGTCGGCGACTGCCCGCTCGACGAGGGCCTGCGCGCACAGATGCAGGCCGCGAGGGAAGCGATGGTGAACGCCGCCAAGTACGGTGGCGAGGGCGGGGCTGTGCAGGTTTTCGCCGAGGTCGAGGGGGACGAGGTGTTCGTGTCCGTACGGGACCGCGGGCCCGGCTTCGATCTCGACTCCATCCCCGTGGACCGCATGGGCGTAAGAGAATCGATCATCGGCCGGATGGAACGCAACGGCGGGACGGCCCGGCTGCGGGCCGTCCCGGACGGCGGCACGGAGGTCGAACTGACCATGAAGAGGGCGGAGAGGACGTCATGACCGACGACGCAGCTGCAACAACCGGTGCGGCCCCCGAGCGGCACGTGCGGGTGGTGCTGGTCGACGACCACCGCATGTTCCGTACGGGCGTCCAGGCGGAGATCGGCCGCACCGAGACCACGGGCGTCGAGGTGGTCGGCGAGGCGGCCGACGTCGACCAGGCGGTCACCGTCATCGCGGCGACCCGCCCCGAGGTGGTCCTCCTGGACGTGCACCTCCCGGGCGGCGGCGGGGCCGAAGTCCTGCGCCGCAGCGCCCCGTTGATGTCGGACGCGCAGAACCCCGTCCGCTTCCTGGCCCTGTCGGTCTCGGACGCGGCGGAGGACGTCATCGGCGTGATCCGCGGCGGCGCGCGCGGCTACGTCACGAAGACGATCACCGGCACGGATCTCGTCGACTCGATCTTCCGGGTCCAGGAGGGCGACGCGGTGTTCTCGCCGAGGCTGGCGGGCTTCGTCCTCGACGCGTTCGCCTCGACGGACGCGCCGCCGGTGGACGAGGACCTCGACCGTCTCACGCAGCGCGAGCGCGAGGTGCTGCGCCTGATCGCGCGCGGCTACGCCTACAAGGAGATCGCCAAGCAGCTCTTCATCTCCGTCAAGACGGTCGAGTCCCACGTCTCGGCGGTCCTCAGGAAGCTCCAGCTGTCGAACCGGCACGAGCTGACGCGCTGGGCGACGGCCCGCCGCCTCGTCTGATCCGCCTCGTCCGACTACGTCTTCTCCCAGCGCAGCTCGCACCACACCGTCTGGCCGGCCCCGCCCGGACGCGGCTCCGATCCCCACCCGTCCGCCAGCGCCTCCACGGTCATGCCTGGAACGGCGCGTGGACACGCTGCTCAACATGGAGACGGAGGAGTTCGGCCCGTACCTCCTCGCCGTCGAGGCGCAGGGAAAGAAACACCCGGACAAGCCGGCCACGTGGGCGTACTACATCGCCTACCTCTGGTCGAAATACCGGCGGCCGACGACCCTTCTCGTCGTGTGCCAGGACCGGCGCACGGCGGAATGGGCGGCACAGCCCGTGTCCAGCGGGCCGGCGGCGATCCCCGGGCTGACCATTCAGCCCCTCGTCATCGGACCGCACAACATGCCGCGCATCACCAGCGCGGTCGAGGCCCGCAAGGATCCGACGCTCGCCGCGTTCTCGGCGATCACACACGCCGCCGACGAAAGGGTCGATGCCATACTGAAAGCACTCTCCACCGCCCTGCGGGACGACCCCGCGGGCCCGGCAAACCCGCTCATCGAATTCGTCGCAAAGGGCCTGAACAAGCGCCCGGCAGCCCAACAGTGGAGGCACCTGATGGCCGTCGATCTGTCCTTCTACAACTCCGACATGTCGGAGGAGATCCGCGATGAGGGCCGTGCCCAGGGCTGTGCCCAGGGTGAGGCGAAGGCCGTTCTCAGGGTTCTTGAGAAGCGTGGTGTTCCTGTCACCGATGAGGTTCGTGCCCGCATCACCTCGTGCGGAGATCTCGACACTCTGGATCTGTGGCTCGACCGCTCCGTCACCGCTGTCGATGTCGCAGAGCTTTTTGTCGAGGACAGGGCGGTTTCCGGAGGGTGAGGCTGTCCGGGTGAAATGCGGGAGGGCGGGTCTGTGCGGTCCGGGAAGAGGGCATGACCTGGGCAAACGTCATCGTCACGTACCTGAAAGGGACCCCATGCGTATTCGTACTGCTCTGGCCGTCACCGCCCTCGCCGCCGCGGCCGTGTTGGGCGCCAGTGGCACCGCCCTCGCCCACGACGACCAGGACGACCACTACTACGGCGGGGCGTCCGCCTTCCACTACGAGAACCTCGGCGGCCCCGCCGGCATCACCCGCGCCTCCGGTTACGCCGAGGGCGACCACGCCGATGGCGGCCAGGCCGGCTTCGGCTTCGCGAACCTCGGCGGCCCGGCCGGGATCACCGCGGCCTCCGGTTTCCAGAGCAACCACGGCGAGTAGTTCGCCAGTACCTCCGACGCACCTCACCGCGGCCCCGCCGGGAGAGATGCGGAGGCAAGGGGGCCCGCCGAGCAGGAGCGGGCCCCCTTTTCGTCTGCCCGCATCCGGGCGGGCGCACAGGCTCCCTTATGCCGACGGGCCGGGCGCCTTCCATCCCGCCCACGCCGAGCTCACCATCTCCCGAACATCCCGCTTCGCCGTCCAGCCGAGTTCCGTCGCGATCCGGGCGGCGGAGGCCACTACCCGGGCCGGGTCGCCGGGGCGGCGCGGGGTGACGAGTGGCGGGCGGTCGTAGCCCGTCTCCGCGTTGATGAGGGTGATCATCTCGTGGACCGAGACGCCTTCGCCGCGGCCGATGTTGAGGGTGAGGTCCGTGCCGGGGGCGGCTTCGGCGAGGCGGCGGGCGGTGGCGACGTGGGCCTCGGCCAGGTCGGTGACGTGGATGTAGTCGCGTACGCAGGTGCCGTCGGGGGTGGGGTAGTCGTCGCCGAAGATCCGGGGGGCCTCGCCCGAGGTGAGGCGTTCGAAGACCATCGGGACGAGGTTGAAGACGCCGGTGTCGGCGAGTTCGGGGGTCGCCGCGCCCGCCACGTTGAAGTAGCGCAGGGACGCCGTCGCCAGGCCCGTGGCGCGGCCTGTGGCCCGGACCAGCCACTCGCCCGCCAGCTTCGTCTCGCCGTACGGGCTCATCGGGACGCACGGGGTGTCCTCGGTGACCAGGTCGACGTCCGGCATGCCGTAGACGGCGGCCGAGGAGGAGAACACGAAGGAGCGAACGGCGTCGGCCGCCGTGACCGCCTCCAGGAGGACCCGCAGGCCTTCCACGTTCTCGCGGTAGTAGTGCAGCGGCAGCTCGACCGACTCGCCCGCCTGCTTCTTCGCGGCGAGATGGATGATGCCGGTGACGTCGTGCGCGGTGAACGTCCGGTCCAGGAGGGCGCGGTCGAGGGTCGATCCGACCACCAACTCGACGTCGGACGCCACCCGTTCGGCCACACCCGTGGACAAGTCGTCGTAGACGACGGGGCGTTCACCCGCCGCGCGCAGCGCGTGCACCACGTGGGCGCCGATGTAGCCGGCCCCGCCGGTGATCAGCCAGGTCATGTCGGTGAGGTCCCCTCGTCGTCGGAACCGGTGAACGTGCGTTCCCGGAGTTCAGTGAAACAGCCGTGCCGCCCTGCGCCGCACCACGGAGACCGCACCGCGCAGCCCCGGGGCCGTGCGCAGCGCGAGGGCGCCCGAGTGGGTGGCGTACGGCTGGGCGAGCAGCAGTCCGTGGCGGCGGCTCGGCACGGCGACCCGGCGCAGCAGTCCGGGGCCGTGGACGGCGTGTGCCGTGGCGTCGCGGTGGCCGCCGTCGGCGAAGTGCAGGCGCAGCCGGATGTCGCAGGTGCCGGGGCGGCCGAGCGCGGACAGGTCGAGCAGGGCCGTCGCCACCCACATCTCGTCCTCGGACAGGGCGGTGAACGCCGCCGTGCGGCGCTGCAGGACCGAGCCGCGCCGCCGTTCCACCAGTTCCACGTCCACGGTCCGCGGTCCCGCGTCGGCCACCCGCCCGTACAGCTCGTGCAGCAGCAGCTTGAGCCGGGTACCGCGGGCGCTCGGGCGCAGCTCGCCGTCGACGGCCACCGGGAGCAGGTCCATCGGGCGGTGCAGCAGGTGTTCGAGGGAGACCTGGGGCAGGTCGGGCGACCAGACGGGCGTGCCGTCGGGGGCGCGCGCGTACGGGGGCAGCAGCCGGGCGGGGCGGGCGGCGACCTCCTTGAGGCGGGGCAGGTCGCGGGGTGCCGGGGACGCGAGGATCAGGCGGCCGACGACGCGGCCCGGTGCCGGGGCCGCCTCGAAGTCGGCGGTGTCGAAGGACTCCAGGTAGGCGCGGGTCCGTGTCCACCATTCGGTGCGGTACGCGGGCCCGCGCAGATCGAGTTCACGCGCGTACATCCGCAGGGAGTGGTCGAGGAAGTAGGAGCGGGCGGCGCGGGCGAGCCGCTTCTGCGAGGCGTCGAGGAGGATGGAGACGGAGGCGCGGTGGGCGTCGAGGCGGGCCTGCCAGTTGTCGATGCCGGAGCGGTCGAGGGAGAGGGAGAGCTTTTCGGCGGCGCGGCGGACGTGCCACACGTAGACCCGGTCGGGGGTCAGGGCCATGCGCGGGGCGGCGGCGAGCACGCGCGCCGTGAACACGAAGTCCTCGTAGACGAACCGGCCGTCCGGGAAGCGGATCGCGTGCGCGCGCAGGAAGTCCGTGCGGTAGAGCTTGTTGACGCAGAGCGTGTCGTGGACGAGGCGCGGGCGGCGGGCCGGATGGCGGACCACGGACGCCTTCGCGTACAGCTCGGGCTGCCAGGGGGTCTCGTGCCCGGAGGGGAGTTCGCGCCGCACGCACAGGCCGGCGGTGACCTGCGCGTCGTGCCGTACGGCTGCGGCGAGCAGCGCGTCCACCGCGCCGGGCGGCAGCACGTCGTCGCTGTCGAGGAACATCACGTACGAGGAGGAGGCGCGGGCGATCCCGTCGTTGCGGGGCGTTCCGCAGCCGCCGCTGTTGGTCTCGCGGTGCACCACGCTCAGCCGTGGTTCGTGGGCGGCGAGTGTGTCGAGCAGGTCGCCGCTGCCGTCCGTGGAGCAGTCGTCGACCGCGATCACCTCGCGCACGCCCGGCCCCTGCGCGAGCGCCGAACGCACCGCGTCGCGGACATGGGCGGCGTCGTCGTAACCGATGACGATCACCGTGACGGTCGGGGTGGCCGGGGTGTTCGGGGTCGGAGAGTCCTGGGCGTTCACGGGGTAAATCTTAGGGGTTTCGGGTAATTGTCCGGTAAGCGGAAGGTTTTACTCTTTTGTGTCCCGCCAAAGGGAACGGAACGACATCAAAACCCCTCCGAGGAGAAGGGTGTTGCGTACGGCCATCACCGCGATGCCCAGCCACGTACCGGCCTTCACGTCGTCGTACAGCACCGGGTACGCGAGCGCGCTCACGCCCGCCGCGGCGAGGACCAGCAGCGCGACCGGACGCTGGGTGGTGCACCGCGCGGTGAGGCAGACCGCGGAGAGGCCGAGGAGCCAGACCAGGTACTGCGGGCTGATCACGCGGCTGGTGACCGTGAACAGCAGCACGGCGCAGAGCGCGGCGTCGTACGGGGTCGCCGCCGAGAACCGCCGGGCCCGCACCCGCCACCACAGCAGCGACGCGAACGCCGCCGCCGTCCCCGCGAGCGAGAGCGCCGCCACGACGCCCACGTACGGCCCGACGAACTCCATCGCCCCGAACTGGTACCGGACGTGCCCCGGCCATCCGGCCCGGCGCGCCAGCATGAGTGCCGTCCCGCCGACCGACTCGATCTGCACCCCGCGCCCGCTCTGCCCGCCCAGGAACGAGAACGGCGAGCGGAAGGCCAGCGCCAGGACCAGGAGCAGCGCGGCCGCCGAGGCGAGTGCCGCCGTCCACGCCTCTCTCGTCGTACGTCCCCGGGGTGCGCCCAGCAGGGTCAGCGCCGGCCAGACCTTCACGAGGGCGCCGAGCGCGGCGAAGGTGCCGGCGGCGCGGGGCGAGCGGTGCAGGGTGAGCAGCGCGAGGACGGCGAGAGCGGTGACCTCGATGTCGTAGCGGGCGAGCGGGATGTGCAGGAGGAGGGGGAGGCCCGCCGTCCAGAGCCAGCCGCCGCGCGGGTCGCGGCCGCCGCGCACCAGCACGTACGTGACGAGTGCGTCGGTGGCGAGGGTGAGCGTCACGAACGCCTGGAAGTACGTCGGGCCCGGGAGCAGGCCGGGTGCCAGCAGCACCGGCCCCGCACCCGGCGGGTACTGCCACAGGGGGTCGTCGGTGGGGAACGTGCCGTGGGCGAGCGTGACGCTCCAGCGCGCGTACAGGTCGTGCACCTCGCGGGCGACACCGCCGGCCCCGAGCGGGTGCGCGCCGTCCCGGACGAGCAGGAGGAGCATCGCGGCGCGGGTGAGCAGCCAGGCGACGGGGAGTGCGGCGCGGGCCGGACGGGGCCGGGTGGTGGGGGCGGTGTCCGGGGCCGTGGGCTGTTCTAGCGTGTCGACTGTCACGATGTGGGAGCGTATGTCCCATGTTGCCCCTGAGGGCTCAACCGAGCGCCCCGGCCCGGGCGGGTGTCCCGGCTCGAGCGGGTGTTCAGGCCCGGTCGAGCGTCGCCGCGTCCAGTGCCGCCGTCAGCCGGTTCAGGCGCTCCCGCAGGTCCTCGATCTCCGCCAGTTCGAAGCCCGTCGCCCGCGCGATGCCGCGCGGGACCTCGGTCGCCCGCTCCCTGAGGGCGGCGCCCGCCTCGGTGAGCGTCACGTTCACCGAGCGCTCGTCGCGGGCGCTGCGTTCGCGGCGCACGAGCCCGTTCGCCTCCAGGCGCTTGAGCAGGGGCGAGAGCGTGCCCGAGTCGAGGCGCAGGCGCTCTCCGAGGTGCTTGACCGGGAGCGCCGCGTGCTCCGGGTCCTCCCAGAGGACCAGCATGACCAGGTACTGGGGGTAGGTGAGGTCGAGGTCCTTGAGGAGGGTGCGGTAGACGCTGCCGAACGCGCGCGACGCCGCGTTCAGCGAGAAGCAGATCTGCCGGTCGAGCCGCAGGAAGTCCTCGTCGGGGCGGATGTCGGTCATGGCCCCAGGATAACTGAACGCGTCATTAAGTTGTGCACAATTGAATTGCGTGCTCTACTTGTGGCTGTCAGGACTTCACGGACGTACGCAAGGAGCCCCCTCATGGACGCCATCTACACCGCCGTCGCCACCGCCACCCACGGCCGCGACGGACGCGCCGTCTCCTCCGACGGCGTGATCGACCTCCAGCTCGGCATCCCCGAGGCGATGGGCGGCAACGGCCAGGGCTCGAACCCGGAGCAGCTCTTCGCCGCCGGTTACGCGGCCTGCTTCGGCAGCGCCCTCGGCCTCGTCGGCCGCTCGGCCAAGGTCGACGTCAGCGACGCGGCCGTCACCGCCGAGGTCTCCATCGGCAAGCAGGGCGAGGGCTTCGGCCTCTCGGTCGTGCTCCGCGTCGAGCTGCCCGACTCGGTCGACGCCGAGACGGGCCGCAAGCTGGTCGAGCAGGCCCACCAGGTGTGCCCGTACTCGAACGCCACCCGCGGCAACATCGACGTGGACCTCGTCGTCGAGTAATCCGTCACCGGGAGCCGACCCGCGCGAGCACCTCGCCGGTCCGGGGGCTCCAGGCCACCATCACCGCCTCCGCGGGCAGCTTCTGGCTCTTGTCCAGGAGAAGCCAGTGCACCCGGTAGTGGCGCGCGATGGCCGTGCGCTCCGAGCGGGTGGACTCAGGGGAGAGGTAGGCGCGCACCGCGTCGAGGCGCCGATGGCGCTCCCGCTCGTCGAGGGCCGGGTCCGGCCAGGCCGGGGCGAGCAGGTTCGGGCCGTACCCCGGCAGCGAGCGGGTCGGCCGGTAGCCGTTGGTGAGGACCACGTCGCCGGGCGGGATGTGCTGCGCCGCCCAGGTGTACGTGGGCCACATCGGGGGCTGGTCGAAGCCGCGCGGCACGACCGCGCCGGCCTGCACCGTGAGGAAGCCGAGCGCCGCGCCCGCCGCCGCCAGCAGGCCCAGGGCGCGGCGCGGCCAGGTCCACGGGCGGGGCGCCGCGAGCGCGATCGCCAGGGAGAACTGGAGCGGGACCAGGGCCAGGCCCATGATCCGGCCGTACGTGTAGTGGCCGGTGGCCCAGCCGTAGGCGATGACCAGGACGTCGAGCGCGAACATGAGGGCCAGCGGGTCCCGGCGGTCGCGGCGGAACCTGAGCCACAGCACCGGCAGGCCGATGAAGGCCAGCCAGAACCGGGCGGGCATCTCGGTGTAGAGCTGGTGGTGGATGGAGTCGACGCTGGTGTCGCCGACCAGCGACAGGACGTCGTAGTACGGCCAGACCAGGGCGGTGGCCGCGGCGGTCACCGCGGTGAGGGTCCAGCGCACGTCGAGGGCGCGCAGTCCGACGGCCACGACGCCGAGCACCGCGGCCACCGAGGAGATCGGGTGGACGAGCAGGATGACGCCCACCAGGACGCCGAGCCCCGCGTACGCCCACCACGAACTCGTCCGGCGCAGCCGGGCCGCCCACGCCCAGGCCCAGAACGCCAGGCCGATCGCGAACGTGGACGGATAGCCGAGGTTGCCCGTCATCGAGAGCAGGCCGAGGTAGCCGCTCCACCAGGCCGTGCGGGTGCCCCACAGCAGCGTCATCGCGGCCAGGGCGAGGACGGGCGCCCACTGCCGGGACGTCAGGGAGCGCACGAAACGGTTCAGGCCGCTCAGCAGCACCAGCAGGTTCAGCGGGCCCGCCAGCTTCACGACCTCCCAGCCGGCCAGGCCCGTCAGGCGCGCGAAGACGCCCTGGGCGACCGCGTACGGGGAGTAGTAGGGGCTGCCCGCGCCCGGCAGGTCCGCCATGGGGTGACGGGGGTGCGACAGGGACGCCTTGAGGCGCTCCACGACCGCCGCGTGCTGGCCGAAGTCGCAGCACATCGGCACCCGCCAGTACGCGAGCGTCATCACCAGCCAGAACAGGCCGCCGAGGACGAAGAACGGGGTGGGGCGCCAGAAACGGCCGCCGCGCAGGGCGGTCGCGCCGCGGACCGTCCCCCGGGTGAGCGTGGCGGCGGCCGGCGGCGTCATCGCATCAGCCGTTCCGCCACCCGGGCCGCCGCCTGTCCGTCGTCCAGGTCGCAGTAGGCCGTGCGGAACGCCTCGTACGCCGCCGCGTGCCGGGGCGCCAGCGTGTCCAGCTCCCGCAGCGCGGACACCACTTGGGCCGTGGAGGAGAGCAGCGGGCCCGGGGCGTGGTCCTCGAAGTCGAGGTAGAAGCCGCGCACCGTGTCCCGGTAGTGGTCGAGGTCGTAGGTGTGGAAGAGCATCGGGCGGCCGGTGTGCGCGAAGTCGAACATCAGCGACGAGTAGTCCGTCACGAGCACATCGGCCAGGAGCAGGAGTTCGGCCGCGCTCGGATGACCGGTGACGTCCCGGACGAACGGGGCACGGGCACCGGTGAGGCGGCCCGTCGACTGCGGGTGCTTGCGGACCAGCAGCACATGGTCGGCGGCGAGCTCGCGTTCGGCCGCCGCGAAGTCGAAGGCCGGCTCGTGCCGGAAGCGGCCGGGGGAGTGGGCGAGGTGGTCGCGGTAGGTGGGCGCGTAGAGCACGATCCGTTTGCCCGGCTCGATGGCGAGGTCGTGGCGCAGCCGTTCGGCCCGCTCGCGGCGGTCGTCGGCCGTGGTGAAGAGGACGTCGTTGCGCGGCGAGCCCGCCTGGAGGACCTCGCCGCTGTAGGAGAGGGCCCGCGACAGGTGCGGGGCCGACCAGCGCGAGGGGGCGACCAGGACGTCCCACTGGCGGGCCAGCTTCGGCAGCAGCGTGAGGTGGTCGTGGTCCGCGTACAGGGTGTCGGTGAGGTCGGCGCCGATCCGCTTGAGCGGACTGCCGTCCCAGGTCTGTACGACGGTCTGGCCCGTGCGGCGCTCGAAGAAGTCGGGCAGCTGGTGGGCGGTGACGATGCGGCGGCAGCGCGCCAGGGCCGCGTACCACTCGGCGGAGAACTCCTCGATCCCGCGCGCGGTCGGCGGCACGTGGGTGCGGCCGTCGCGCGTCACCCACAGGTGCTCGACGGCCGCGCCGCGCCGCACCAGCTCCGTGTGGACCGCGCGCGGCGAGTCCCCGTCGACGTACAGGACCGCGTCGCGCAGGGGGAGCAGGCGCTGGGCCGGGTAGTGGAGGGTGCGCAGCCGGTGGCGCCGGTAGGGGCCGCGGTCGGCGGGGGACAGCGCGGGACCCGCCTCGACGAGCAGCCGGTCGCCGAACCGCCGGTCGAGGGTGAACTGCCGCGCCGAGTACGGCCGGTGGCGGGGCAGCTCGGCGCCGACCGAGGTCAGGACGCGCACCGGGACGCCGTCGCCGTGCCGGTCGTCCGTCTCCCGCAGGAACGCGTACCAGCGGCCCTCCCACACCTTCGACGCGGTGACGACGGCCCGGAAGCGGCCCTCCTCGTGTTCGGTGGGGGTGGTGATCTCCTCGGTGGTCGAGCTGTGCCGCAGCACGAACTCCGGTCGCTCCCAGCTGTGTGCGGACGCCGTCCCCGCGACGACGAAGGAGCCGTCGTCCGCCCAGCCCACCAGGTCGGCGATCGGCTGGCGGGTGAGTTCGACCACGAGCTGGCCCTGGTCGTTGGCGGTCGCGCACAGCTCGCGCTCCCCGGCCGGGTACCGGCCCGGCTCCAGATCGAGCGCCGCCGCCACCGAACGCGTCTTCCCGTCGGCCAGCGCGAAGTTGACCTGCCAGCGGTCGCCGTGCGGCGGCTCGACCTCCTTGGGCGCGCGGTGCGGCGGCTCCGGCACCGCCGCAAGCTCGGCGAGCGGCACCCGCACCAGGAACCGGCCGCCCGCGCACGTCACCGGATACGCGAGCTCGGTGCCCGAGTGCTTGTGGGTGAGGCGCAGGGTGCGCGGCTCGATGCCGTTCAGCAGGCGGCCCGCGAGCACCATGGCGCCGTGCTCGGCGTGGTGGTCGTCGGCGAGTGCCGCGTGCGCCACGACCTTCAGGACGAGCCGCCCCTTGGTGTGGCCGACGACGAGGCGTGTCCCGTCGCCGAGGTCGCGCACCAGGTGCTGCTGCGCGGAACCGTCGAGCGCGCGCAGGGCCGCGCGGCGCAGCTGCCCGCGCCCGGCGACGACGATGCCCAGGTTCCAGGTGCCGGGCCGCCACTTCCCCTTCACCTTCAGCTTCTCCGGGTCGATCGTCATGGTGAAACCGGAGTGGTCGTAACTGTGCAGTTCCTGGCCGGAGTCGGCGGTGGCCAGCGGGTCCACGGCGCTGCGGGTCGGTACCCGGCGCACCTGGGTGCGGCTGCCCGCGGCCTTGAGCAGGCCCGTCTTCACCGACTGCCCGGACCGGGCGGCGGCCACGTTCTTCACGTACGCGTAGCCGCTCAGGCGCAGCTTCCCGTCGGCGCCCCACGCCGTCTCGCGGACCCGCGCCACCACCGGCATCTCGCGCCTGCCGATCTTCACCAGGCTCTCGGGCAGGCGGGCCAGGACCGGGTAGGAGGCGGTGCGCCGCAGCGCCCCGCGGAGCTGGAAGGCGGTGCCGTTGCGGCGCTCGAAGGAGAGCAGGCGGACGAGGTCGTCGAGGCGCCGGGTGCGTACGAGATGCCACTTCACGCGCAGGTCGAGGGGGAGGGCGTCGGCGGCGGCCGGGTCGGCGCGGCGCAGGAACGCCGCCGTGTCGTCGATGAAGGCCCGCCGGTACTCGGGCCCGCCCATCGGCAGCCCGTCGAGGAAGTACACGAAGTCGTCGCGCAGGCAGGACGTGTCGTAGGACTTCTTCAGGTCGGGCCGGTCGGGGAAGCGCTCGGCGAGGAAGCGGCTGACGTGGTCGCAGGCCGCGATCCGGTCGCGGACCCCCTTCACGTCGGTGCGGCGCCGGGTGATGGAGCCCTCGCGCACCCGCCAGTAGTAGACGTGGTCGTCGAGGACGTCCACGGACTCGGCGAGGAAGTGCGCCGGGATCATGACGGGGGTGTCCTCGTACAGCTTCCCTTCCGGGAAGGTGAAGTCGTGCCGGTCCCAGAACGCGCGCCGGAACACCTTGTTCCAGGCGACCCGGTCGGACAGCAGCTGCCGGTCGCGGGTGATGTGGGTGCGCTCGCGGCGCCGCGTCAGCCACTTGTACTGCCAGGCCTGCTGCCGGCCGCGCTCGTTCAGCCGCCACACGTTGCCGGTCGCGAAGTCGGACCCGGTGCGCTCCAGGCTCGCGGTCATCCGCTCGTACGCGTCGTGCGGCACGACGTCGTCACTGTCGACGAACGTCAGGAACGCGGCGCCGGGGTCGGTGTGCCGCACTCCGGTGTTGCGGGCGGCGCTCAGTCCGGCGTTGTCCTGCCGGACGTAGCGGAAGCGGGGGTCGCGGTCCGCGAAGGCGCGGGCGATGCGCGGGCTGTCGTCCGTGGACCCGTCGTCCACGAGGACCACCTCGAGGTCGGTGAGGGTCTGCGCGGCGATCGACTCCAGGCACTCGGCCAGGTAGTCCTCGACGTTGAAGACGGGCACGACGACGCTGAGGCGGGGGCGAGGCTTTTGGGGCATTCGTCTTATTTGCCCATTTGTGCCCACGGTTTTGCCTCGACTCGCCCGTGTGGGTCAACCGGCCGGCCGGCCGGGGTCCCCCGTCGCGGGGCTCCGTGCCCGCTCGACGGCCGGGAGGCTGAGGTACCGTCAGGTGTTATGTCCAGATTCTCCGTTATTGTTCCCGCGTATCGCGTCCAGGGCTATCTCCGGGAGTGCCTGGACTCCGTGCTCGGCCAGAGCCACGCGGACTGGCAGCTGATCGTCGTCGACGACGCCTCGCCGGACGCCTCCGGCGCGATCGCCGCGGAGTACACGCGGCGCGATCCGCGGGTGCGGGCCGTCACCCTGCCCGCCCGCGAGGGCGTCGGCGCCGCCCGCGCCGCGGGAGTGCGCGTGGCCACCGGCACCTACCTCCTCTTCCTCGATGCCGACGACGCCCTGCTGCCCGGCGCCCTCACCGCGATCGACGTGGCACTCACCGGGGCCGGCGACCCCGACGTCCTGCTCTACGACCACGACCGCACCGACTGGTGGGACAAGGTCCGCGGCAGCGGCGACGACCTCGCGGGGGACACCGACCCGCTGACCCTCACCCCCGCCGCGTGGAACCGCGCCGTGCGCCGCGAGTTCTGGGCGGAGCGGGGGCTCGCCTTCGCCGCGGAGGGCCCGTACGAGGACGTGGTCCCCGCCCACCGTGCCGTCCTGGAGGCGGCCACCCTCGCGACGCTGCCGCGCCCCTGCGTGCGCTGGCGCAGGCGCCGCGCGGGCGGCCTGGCCGCGACGCCGGGACGTCAGCACTTCGCGGTCGTGGAGCGCTACGGAGAGCTGCTCGCGGGACCGGGCGACACCCAGCGCGTCTTCCCCGTCGCCGTCGGCCGCGTCCTCGACGTCCTCGACGACTCCACCCGCACCCCCGCGGCCGACCGCCCCGAGCTGTTCCGCCTCGCCGCCGAACTGCACCGCGCCCACCGGCCCGCCGGGCACACACCCCTGGACGAGCGGGAACAGGCCGTCGCCGCCGGGTCCTGGCCCGCGTACCAGAAACAGGAGAAGACCAACGGGCTGAAGCGGTCGGTGGGTTCGGCCCTCAAGCGGCAGAAGAAGAGGCTGCGCTCCCGCGTCATGAAGGCCGCCTACCGCACCGACCTGCGCACCGCGCGCCTCGACCCGGACCTCGCGGTCTACGGCGCGTACTGGAACCGCGGCGTCAGCTGCAACCCGGCCGCCATCCACGCCGCGGCCCGCCGGACCGCCCCGCACGTCAAGGGCGTCTTCGTCGTCTCCTCCCGCCACCAGGAGCGCGTCCCCGCCGGTGTCCCGTACGTCATCGAGGGCTCGCGCCGCTACTGGCAGGCCATGGCCACGGCGAAGTACCTCGTCAACAACTCGTCCTTCCCCGGCGGCTTCACCAAGCGTCCCGGCCAGGTCTACCTCCAGACCCATCACGGCACACCGCTGAAGAAGATGGGCCTGGACCAGCGCCGCTACCCGGCGGGCACGCACGGCATCAGCTTCGCCAAGGTCCTCGCCCACACCGACCAGTGGGACTACAGCCTCTCTGCCAACCCGCACTCCACGCAGGTGTGGGAGCGCGTGTACCCCTCGTCGGCGTACGCCCCGCTGGAACTCGGCTACCCCCGCAACGACGTCCTCTTCACCACCGGCGACGACGAAATCCGGGCCATCCGCCGGGAGTTGGGGATCGGCGACGGGCAGCGGGCGATCCTCTACGCCCCTACCCACCGCGACTACCAGAAGGGCTTCCTGCCCCGGCTCGACCTCGTCCGGTTCGCCGACGCGCTCGGCGACGACCACGTCGTCCTGGTCCGCGCCCACTACTTCTACGGCGCCGAGGCCGGCCTCGCCGACACACATCCGCGGCTGATCGACGTCACCGGACACGGCCGCGTCGAGGAGCTGTGCCTCGCCGCCGACGCCCTCGTCACGGACTACTCGTCCGTGATGTTCGACTACGCCTGCCTCGACCGCCCGATCATCACCTACGCCCCCGACTGGCAGGCGTACCGGCTGGCCCGCGGCACCTACTTCGACCTCCTGTCGGGACTGCCCGGCGACACCCCGGGCGCGGTCGCCACCACCGAGGAGGAACTGCTCGCGCTCTTCCAGGACGGCGGCTGGGACAGCCCCGCGACGACCCGGCTGCGCGCCGCCTTCCGCGAGCGGTTCTGCGCCTACGACGACGGGGGCGCCGCCGACCGGGTCGTACGGAAACTGTTCCTGAACGGATGACGTGCCCTGACTAACCGCCGCAGAAGGCCCGTTGCGCGTCGAGGGGGTCCGCCGGGACGCGCAGGGCGGTGCGGGCCGGGGCGCCGGTGAGGTTGTGCCAGAAGCGGGCCGGGGTCAGCGGGGCGCGTACCGAGTCCTGGAGCTCCGCGATCGCGCCGCACCGCAGTGCGCGGCGGGCGGCACGGACCGGGGCGCTCTCGCCGGGCGCCGGGTCCGTGTAGTCGGCGATCAGCCAGGCCGGGTCCACCGGTTTCTCGTGCCCCGCCTTGCTGAACAGGACGGGCGGGGTGTGCGCGCCCAGCGGGTTGGCGAGGCTCAGGGAGTCGACGGCCCGGTCGGTGAGGGGGATCACCGTCCCGGCGTGCCCGAGGCGGGCCTCCACCCCGACGAACGCGGCCGGGACGCGCGGCGCCAGCGGCAGCTTCAGCACCGTGCGGTCGTAGCGGGTCTCGATCAGCAGGGTCCTGGTGCCCGCCGTGCGGAGGCCGCGGACCTCGCGCGCGAAGAGGAACCGCCGGTCCGCGTGGGCCCGTTGGGTCACCGGGTGGTCCTGCCCGGTGTTCGCCACGTAGCCGGCGTGCTCGTCGTACACGTGATAGGTGCCGTCACCGCCGTGGTACGCGGGGCGCCACAGGAACGCGCAGCTCAGCGCCCAGGTGGCGACGGCCGCGAGCGCGGCCGCCGTGACTCTGGACCACGGCACGGCGAAGAGCGGGAGCAGGATCAGGAACAGGCTCGGCAGCAGCATCCGGCCGTGCATGAAGTCGCCGCCGACCTTGACGACGAAGACGGCCGTCGCCGTGCCCGCCACCACGGGGGCGGCGGCGACCAGCGGCATCCGGTGCCCGCGCGGGGCCGTGCGCCGGACGAGGAGCGCGCCCGCCGCCGCGAGCACGGCGAGCGGGAGCCACAGGCGGTACGGCCCGGTGAAGTCACCGAGATAGACCAGCCCGCGGTCCCACAGCGTCCAGGACGCCTCCTTCGTGACGGCGGGCAGCGGCACCAGGATTCCGTAGTAGCCGGCGCGGAAGATCTCGTAGGCGAGCGGCAGCGCGAGGCCCGCCGCCGCGGCCGTGAGCGTGCGCCGCGGTCCGGGGCGCACCACCAGCCACAGCACCGGCGCGTACACCACGGCGACCAGCGCGAGGTCCGGGCGGACCAGCGGGGCGAGACCGAGGAGCACGGCCGCGACGGTGAACGGGCGCCCGGACGAAGGGTTTTGGGGCGACGGGTCCGGGGCCGATGAGCGTCGGGCCGCGCGCACCAGCGCCCACCAGCTCGCCCCCAGCCAGGCGAAGGCGAGCCCGGTCTCCAGGCCCGACGTGGCGTAGTCCCACACCGCCTGGACCGGCAGCAGCACCAGCACTCCGAGCGGCACCACCCGGGCGGGGCGGCCGTACAGTTCCAGTGTCCCGAGCAGCGCGAGGGCGAGCCCGCCGACGGCGAGGGCGAGGCCGAGGAGCACGGCGACCGTCGCCGGGTCCTGCCGGGTGACGTACGTCGCCGCGGTGACGAGCCACACCCACAGGGTGCCGGTGGAGGTCTCCACGCGTTCCCCGACGTTGAAGACGGGGCCGTGGCCGGCGAGGAGCTGGCGCACCACCCGCGTGTAGATGAGGCCGTCGTCGCCGATCCAGCGGTGGTGCCGGCCGAGCACCGCGAGCGCGAGGGCCGGTCCGGCGACGGTCGCGGCCCGTGCCACGCGGCCGCGTGACGTGGGCCGGCCGGGCGCGGACCGGCCCTGCGGCGACGGAACGAAGGGCAGCCGTCTGCCCCCGAGAAGAGTGGTCATGGTTGAACTTATCGGTACATAAGTGGGTACGTTACGAAAACGTGGCCACGGTGGCTTGACGCGGACCGTAGCCCTCGCGCCGCCCCGGCAGTTGAGGGAGCGCCACGACCCAGCCGAGAGGAACCGACCCGCATGCACCCCTCCGCGTACGCCCACATGAAGCTCTGCGTCGAGCAGTACCTGCCCCACGAGGGCCGCCACCGGGTCGTCGACCTGGGATCGCGCATCTCCGACAAGCAGACCAGGACGCACCGGTCGCTGCTGGACGGGCGCGACATCGACTACGTCGGCGTGGACGTGCTCGAAGGGCGCAACGTGGACCGGGTGATGACCAAGCCGTACCGCGTCCCCGTGAAGTCGAGGAGCGCCGACTTCGTCATCTCGGGCCAGGCCTTCGAGCACATCCCGTTCTTCTGGGCGACGATGCTGGAGATCGCCCGGGTGCTCAGGCCCGGCGGCACCGCCTTCGTGACCGCGCCCTCGCGCGGCCACGCGCACGACGAGCAGGACTGCTGGCGCTACTACCCGGACGGCATGCGGGCCCTCGCCGCGTACACCGGGCTCGAACTGGTGGAAGCGCACACGGACTTCCCGCCCTTCAAGGGCATCCGCCACAACTACCCGTCGATCGACGCCAAGAACTCCTACTGGGGCGACACGGTCGGCGTCTTCCGGCGGCCCGCGAAGTACCCGGAACTGCGCATGGGGCTCGTGCGCGGAGTGACCCGCTGGTGGGCGAACCGGGTCGGCGGCGTCGACGGCATCGCGGTCCCGGCACCGCTCGACGGGCGCGAGCTGTGCGCGCGGCCGCAGGGGGTCCCCGCCCAGGTGGGCTAAGACGGGTCACCCGGGCGGGCCAGTACCAGTGACCGGGCGGCCCCGCGGGGGTTGGGCAGTGGATGAAGATCTTGAACCGGCCCACTGTCCCGGCCCGCCCGGCCGTCCCCGGCGCCCGCCGCCCCGGCGCCCCGCCCGGCATCCCGGCCCGGTCCTGGGCCGTGCCCCTCGCCGTGCTCGGCGGCACCGCCCTCGTCGCCCTGCGCGCCGCGGCGCTCGGCCAGTGGATCGTCGACGACGCCGCCGTCACCTTCGCCTACGTACGCAGCATCGGGGACGGCCTCGGCCCGGTGCAGCAGGCGGGGGCGCCGCCCGTCGAGGGGTACTCCAACCCGGTCTGGCTCGCCCTGCTGCTCGTCGGGCGGGTCCTCGGCCTCTTCGACCACGGCGCCTGGTTCGGGGTCAGCGACCTCGCGCTGTTCCCCAAGGTCCTCGCCCTCGGCTGCGTCGCCGGGACGCTGGCCTGCGTCGGGGGAGCGGCGCGGGTGGCGCTGCCCGCGCGCGCCTGGCTCGTCGTGCTCGGCACGGGCGGACTGCTCGCCGCGAACCAGGCGTACGTCGTGTGGTGCTTCTCCGGCCTGGAGAACTCCCTGTACGGGCTGCTCGCCGCCGCTCTGGCCCTGCTGCTCGTGCGTGGCGGCACCACGCCCCGCGTCGCGTGCGGCGCCGCGGGACTCGCCCTGCTCGCCGCGCTGACCCGCCCCGACGGTGCCGTGCTCGCCGCCGCGTACCCGCTGACCGTGCTGCTGCTGCGGCGCCGGGACGCGCTGCGGGCGGCGCTGATCAACGGCGCCGCGTTCGGCGCGGGTTACGGCGCCTTCCTGCTGTGGCGGTTCGCCGAGTTCGGGCTCTGGCTGCCCAACACCGCGGTCGCCAAATCCCAACAGCCGCCCGATACAGCCGAGTTGGCGAAGGTGAGCGAGCTGCTCGGCTACGCGGGCTGGGCGTTCGTCCTCGTCTGCGTCGCGTGCGCCGGGATCGTCGTGGGGCGGCCGGGTCCCGCGCGGCGCGTGCTCGCCGTGCTGTGCGTGCCGCTCGCCCTCACCCTCCTCGCGTACGGGGCGCTCGCGCGGGACTGGATGCCGCTGTACCGGTTCGCCACCCCGGTGTGGGTGCTCGGCTCGGCCGTCGCCGCGCTCGCCGTCACCGCCGTGGCGGGCGCGGCACGGCCGCGGGCCCGGGTCCTGCTCGGCTGCGCGGTCGCCGGCGCCCTGGTGCTCTCCCTCGCCGGACAGGGGGCCCGCGGCGCGGGGTTCCGGCGCGAGCCGACGCTCTCCATGTGCTGGGTCGCCGACCGCTACGGCCGCACCTTCGACGCGTACGCCGACCGGCTCGGCCTGCGCCCCGGCGCCACCGTCGCCCTGCCCGACCTGGGCGGCACGCTGCTCACCAGCCGGCTGCGGGTCGTCGACGTCGCGGGCCTCACCGACCGCAGGATCGCCGACGCGTACGCGGCCCACGACAAGGCCGCCCTCACGCACTACGTGCTGACCGAGACCCGCCCCGAACTCATCCACACCCATGGCACCTGGCCGGGCAAGTCCGGTCTGACCGCGGCCCGGCTCACCGCCGCCGGATACGTGCCGCTGTACCCGGAGAACACCGGCGGCGACTACGTCCTCGCCTCCGCCGTGCCGGGCGGAGAGCCCCGCATTGACGCCGTACGGCAGTGGGCGAAGCCCCGTATCGACCGGATGAACCACGAGAAGCAGAACGAACGCGGCCACCTCGGCGACTGCGGGGCGCGGCTCAGCCCCGCCCCGGCCGCCGCACCGGCGGGCCCGGCCGTCCCGCGGCCCCCCGGCACCGGCGCCGGGGTGGCCCCGCCCCCGGACGGCGGCCACGTACACCCCATCCCGCTCGCCCCCGCGCGGCCGACCCCCGTCGTGCCCGTCTCCCAGGAGGTGCTCCGGTGACCACCGCGCTCGTCCCCTCCCAGCCGCTGCGGCAGCGCATCCGGGTGGCCCGTACCGACCGGCTCGACTCCCTCACCGGGCTGCGCTTCCTCGCCGCGTTCGCCGTGTTCACGCACCACTTCACCGGCGCGAGCCCGTCCGGCGGCGTCGCCCACGCGCCCGTGCTCTTCCCCTACTCGACGATCGGCATCACCGGCGTCGACTTCTTCTTCGTCCTGTCCGGGTTCCTGCTCGCCTGGGGACACAGGGCCGGGACCGGCGCCAAGGACTTCTACCGGCGGCGCGCGGGCCGCATCCTCCCGCTGCACCTGGCGGCGACCGTGCCGTGCATCTGGGTGTTCCACGTGTGGGGCGGTGTGCCGTGGGACCTGCCGAGTTTCCTGGCGTCGCTGGTGCTCGTGCAGACCTGGTTCCCCGGCGTCGTCCCGATGTTCCCGGGCAACGGGGTCGCGTGGACGCTCAGCGTCGAGGCGCTCTTCTACCTGCTGTTCCCGTTCGTCATCCGGGGCGCCTACCGGCTGCGGACGCGGACCCTGCTCGGCCTCTCGGGGGCCGGGATCGTCGCCATGTGGGCCCTCAACTGGTGGACGGCCACGCACCTTTCACCGTTCTACAGCGAATGGGTGATGCGGCACCCGGTGACCCGGCTGCCCGAGTTCGCGCTCGGCCTCACGCTCGCGCTCGCGGTGGGCCGGGGCATCCGCGTCCCGTTGAGCCCCGGCGTCCTCGCCGCCGCCTTCGCCGCGTACACGGTGGTGTACGCGCACCGCGGCGCCTGGTTCACCGACACTGTCACCGGTCAACTCACCTACTCCGTACGGCCGTTGGCGGCAGTCTTCTCGGTCCTCGTGATCGTCGCGTATGTGCAGCGCGAACGCGACGGGCGGCGCGGCTGGCTGTGCACCCCGGTCATGGTGCGGCTCGGCGCCTGGTCGTACGCCTTCTACCTGCTGCACCAGACCGTCAACCGCCTGATCGTCGACCACTGGGGCCGCGCGCACCCCTCGAACGAGTCCGTGTTCACCCTGCTCGGCGTCGCGGCCGTCGTCGTCGCCCTGTCCTGGGCCGCGTACACCTACGTCGAGGAACCCGCCCGGCGCTGGTGGACGCGCCGCTGAGCCACGTAACGTGACCGACCCCTGACGCACCGTGACATGGAGGGTGAAATGCGCGTAGTGTCCCGCCCCATGGCATGGAAGAAAGCCGTCAACGGCGCGCTCCGGACGCTCATCGGATACCAGCTGACCCGCCCGCGGGTGCCCGCTCCGCGCGCCGGGGTCCCGAAGGCCCCGAAGCCCGCGCCCGCGCCCGCGTCCGCTGAGTCCAAGGGGCTCCACCTGCCCGTCGACTACGACGACGAGGCCAAGGAGACGATCCGCGCGGTCAAGCCGTGGACCATGACGTCCCCGGAGCGGCTCAACGCGTTCATCCTCGCCACCCGGCACGTCGTCCGGCACGGCATCCCCGGTGACATCGTCGAGTGCGGCGTGTGGCGCGGCGGTTCCATGCAGGCCTGCGCGAAGACGCTGCTCGGCTGCGGCGTCGCCGACCGCGACCTGTACCTCTTCGACACGTACGACGGCATGACCCCGCCCACCGACGAGGACCTGCGGCGCGACGGCACGCCCGCCGCCGACATCCTCGCGCGGCACGGCAAGGACAAGGCGATCTGGGCGTACGCCACCCTCGACGACGTCAAGTCCGGCTTCCAGCAGGTGCCTTACCCGGCCGAGCGCGTCCACTACGTGCAGGGCAAGGTCGAGGACACCGTGCCGGGCGAGGCCCCCGACAAGATCGCGATCCTGCGGCTCGACACCGACTGGTACGCCTCCACCAAGCACGAACTCGACCACCTCTACGACCGGTTGGTGCCCGGCGGCGTCCTGCTCATCGACGACTACGGCTACTGGCAGGGCTCCCGGCAGGCCGTCGACGAGTTCCTGGAGCGGACCGGCGAGCGGCTGCTCCTGCTGCGGATGGACGAGGGGCGCATCGCGGTCAAGCCGTGAACTGCGCTCCACCTGCGTGTACTTGACGATCGGCCCCCGCGTCGCGTGGAGCGGGGGCCGACGTGTGATCACTCGAATGGCCCAGGACGGGTGACCGGGAACAGCGGCACCGGTTGTTAACGAGTAGGCCCATCGCCGTCCGCCGGAAGGAATGTGCGCAGCGCATGACACCCCGCCTCACCGTCGTCGTTCCCATCCACAACGTCGAGGAGTACCTCGGCGCCTGCCTGGAGTCGCTTTCGGCGCAGACCATGCCGGACCTCGAGGTCGTGATGGTCGACGACGGCTCCACCGACGACAGCGGCGGGATCGCGCGCGAGTTCGCGGCCGGGGACCCCCGGTTCCACCTCGTCGAGCAGGCCAACGCCGGCCTCGGCGCCGCCCGCAACGCCGGCACCCGGCACGCCACCGGCGGCTACCTCGCCTTCGTGGACAGCGACGACGTGATCCCCGAGGCCGCCTACGAGCTGATGCTGAACGCCCTGGAGGAGTCCGGCTCGGACTTCGTCACCGGCAACGTCCACCGGCTGCGCGCCGACGGCTCCACCGAGCAGTCGCCCATGTTCCGCAGGGCGATGGCCTCGACCCGCACCGCCACCCACGTCACCGCCGACTGGGACCTGCTCGCCGACCGGATCGCCTGCAACAAGGTGTTCCGGCGCAGCTTCTGGGACAAGCACTCCTTCGCCTTCCCGGAGGGCGTGCTCTTCGAGGACATCCCCGTCGTGCTGCCCGCCCACTTCCTGGCCCGCTCGGTCGACGTCCTGGACGACACCGTCTACCTGTGGCGGGACCGCGACGGCTCCATCTCCAACCGCCGCGCCCTCCCGCGCGCCGTCCACGACCGCACCGGCTCCGTCGCCCACGTCAGCACCTTCCTCGCCGGGCGGCCCGAGTGGCAGGAGGCCAAGCGGCGCTACGACGCCTCCGTCCTCGCCGGCGACCTGTGGATGTTCATGGAGGCGCTCCCCGACGGGGACGCCGCCTACCACGAGGCGTTCCTCGACCACGCCAACTCCTTCGCCGCAGGAGTCGACCCGGCCGTCCTCGACGAACTGCCGCTCGGGCTGCGGGTGCGCTGGCGGCTGATCCGCGAGCGCCGCACGACGGAACTGCTCGCCTTCATGGCGTACGAGAAGCGCAACCCGGGCGCCTTCCGGGCCCGCCGCGGACTGCGCGGACGCCGGGCCGACTTCCCCGCCCTGACCGGCCGGCTGCCGCGCAAGGTCGTCGACCTGGCCCGGGGGGACCTGCCGCTGGAGGCCCGCGTCACGTACGCGGCCTGGGGTGAGGACGGCACGCTGCGGCTCAAGGGCTACGCGTACGTACGCAACCTGCCCGCGGGCCGGCTCGGCGCCCGCGTCCGCGTCGCCTGGCTGCGCGCGGGCAAGCGCCGGGCCGTACCGCTGCGGCTGCGCACCGTCCGCTCCCGCGAGGCGACGCTCGCCTCCAAGCAGGGGCTGCACAGCTACGACCGGGCCGGGTTCGAGACGGTTCTCGACCCGGCGAAGCTCGTCACCGGCCGGGCCAGCACCACCTGGAACCTGGAGCTCGGCGCCTACGCGGGCAGCCTGTTGCCGCGCACCGGGCCGGTCCGGATGAACGGCCCGTGCCCGCTGCCCGTACGGCACCTCGACGACTTCCTGCGGGTCGCGCCCACCCTGCGGGGCGGCCGGCTCCGGCTGCGCGTGGAGCGGCTGCCCGCCCGGCTCGCCGCACACTCCGGCGACGGAGAAAGGGTCCTGCTGCACGGCGAGCTGGCGGACCACGGGGCCGCCGCGCCGGTCGCCGTGCGCGTGGAGAACTGGCGCACCAAGGAGGCCCACGACCTGCCCGTCGCCGTCGACGGGCGCACCTTCACCGCCGAGGTGCCGCTGGCCCTCTTCGGCGGCTCGGACGGGCCCGCCGACCCGTGGGGCGCCGGGCTGGTCCGCCCGGACGGCAGCTGGGCCTCGCTCGCCGTGCGCCCCGACATCGCGCCCGGCCGCTACGGCCTCGGCGGCGGCCGCGAGCTGATGGTGCTCGCCAACCCGTCCGGCAACACCGAACTGCGCGACCAGACGGTACGGCCCGTCGTCGACACCGTCCGCTGGGCGGAGTCGGGCCGGCTGCTGCTGGCGGGCAGCTACCCGGACGCCGGGCGGCGCGAGCTGGTCCTCGTGCACAGCGGCCACGACGAGGAGGCCGTCGTCCCGGTCACGCTCGCCGACGGCCGCTTCGAGGTCTCGCTGGACCCGCACGCGCTCCCCGGCCCGGCCGGCACGCTGCCGCTGGCCGAAGGCAACTGGTACCTGTTCCTGCGCGGGACCGGCGACAGCGACCCCGACAGCCGCGTCCCCGTCCTCGTCTCGCCCGCCCGCCACCCGGAGCTGCCGCTCACCAGGGAGCTGGGCGGCCGGGACTTCGTCGTGCAGCGCCGCCACCACGACCAGCTCCTGCTCACCTCCGGCACGTCGCTGCCGGAGCCGGACCGCGGGCGCGGCGCACAGAACGCCCTGCGCGCCGCCTACGCGACGCAGCGCACCCTGCCGCGCCGCGACGCCGTCCTCTACGTCAGCTTCGACGGGCGCCAGCACTCCGACTCGCCGCGCGCCGTCTTCGACGAACTGGCCTCGCGAGGAACCGAGTTGGAGCACCTGTGGGCGGTGCGCGACCAGCAGGTGGAGCTGCCGCCCGGCGCCGCGCCCGTAGCGATGTGGAGCGCCGCCTGGCACGAGGCGCTGGCCCGCTGCCGGTACATCGTCACCAACACGCACCTGCCCGACTGGTTCGAGCGCGCCGAGGGCCAGTGCGTCGTCCAGACCTGGCACGGCACCCCGCTCAAGCGGATCGGCCGCGACCTGACGGGCAGCGCCTCCGCCGACGTGCAGTTCATCGCCACGCTGCCCGACCGCGCCGCCCAGTGGTCGCTGCTCGTCTCCCCGAACAGCTTCTCCACGCCGGTCCTGCGCGGCGCCTTCGGCTACACCGGCACCGTCCTCGCCTCCGGCTATCCGCGCAACGACGTGCTGCACGCCCCCGACCGCGACAAGCTCATCGCGTCCGTGCGCGAGCGCCTCGGCATCCCCGAGGGCAAGCGGGTCATCCTCTACGCACCGACCTGGCGCGAGAACCAGCCCCGCAAGTCGGGACGCTACGGCCTCGACCTCCAGCTGGACCTGGCGGCGGCGCAGGCGGCCCTCGGCGACGACCACGTCCTGCTGGTCCGCCGCCACTACCTGGTCGGCGGCGCCGTACCCGCCTCCGACTTCGTGCGCGACGTGACCCGCCACCCCGACGCGGCCGAACTCCTGCTCATCGCCGACGTCCTGGTGACGGACTACTCCTCGATGATGTTCGACTTCGCGCAGACCGGCCGGCCGATGCTGTTCCACACCTACGACCTCGACCACTACCGGGACTCCCTGCGCGGCTTCTACTTCGACTTCGGCGCGCAGGCCCCGGGGCCACTGCTGCGCAGCAGCGACGAGGTGATCGCCGCGCTGCTCGACCCGGACGCCGCCGTCGCCGGGCACCGGGACGCGTACGCGCGGTTCCGTGAGGCGTTCTGCGACCTCGACGACGGCACCGCCGCCGCGCAGGTCGCCGACGCGATGCTCGCCCACGGCACGGACGGGGGCCCGCGATGAGCGCCCCCGAGGCCATCGACGTCAGCGTCCTTCTCGACTGCCCGGCGGGCACCGACCCGGCGCGGCTGCGGGCCTCGGTCCGCTCGGTCCTGGACCAGACCCTCGCCGCCACGGAGGCCGTGCTCACCGGCGACGGCGTCGGCGAGGCGGGCACCGCCCTGGTCGCCGGCCACCCCCGCCGGGTCCGCCTCGGCGCCCCCCGCGGCACCTACGTCCTGCCGCTGGCCCCCGGCGAACTCCTGGAGCGCAACGCCTGCCGCAACCTCTACGCGGCGGCCCGCCGCACCGGCGCCGACCTGATCGCGGGCCGCTGGACCCGGCTGACCGGCACCGGCACGAAGGAGCGCGCCCCCGAGTGGCAGGCCGGCCTGTACGCCAGGTCGCGGGTCCTCGACACCGTGGCCGAGGCGCCGGAGCTGCTGACGCGGTCCGCGCTCACGGCCGGGTACTGCGTGCGGCGCGCGCTGGTGGGGGAGGCCACGACGGGACTCGGCCGTGCCGTCGCCGCCCGCCGCATCGCCCTCGTCCCCAACCTGATCACCACCCACCGCGCCGCCCCCGACCCGCTCCGCGACCTCCCCGCGGCCGCCGACGAGCACCGCCGCGCCCTCGCCCTGATCGCCGACCCGGAGCTGCGGTCCCGCCGCGCGCACGCCTTCGTCGTCGACCACGTCCTGCCGTGCGCCCGCGCCTTCCTCGGCCTCGACCGCGCCCGCCGCGCCCAACTGGCGGCACAGGCCGCGCAGTTGCTCGACGGTCTGCTCGACACCGCCGTACTGGCACAGCTCCCGCCCCTGGACCGGGTCGCCGCCCGGCTGCTCGCCGACGGGGACGCGGACGGCGTACTCACCGCCGCGTACGCCCTGGAACGGCCCGGCACCATCGTCACCCCCCTGGCCCGCAGCGGCGACCGCGTCCACTGGAGCGCGGGCCACACCGGCGCCGCGTACGACGTCACCGAACTCGGGCACCAGCACCGGGCCCCCCGCGACCTCGCGCTGCTCAACCGCGTCACCCGGTGCGCCCGCGAGGACGGACGGCTCGTCGTCGAAGGCGAAGTCGTCGTGCCGCCCGGCCTGTTCGACGGCGAGCGCGCGAGCGTCCTCACCGCGACCCTCGACTTCAAGGTACGCGACGCCGGCGAGAAGACGGTGACCGTGCCCGTCGAGGACGTACGACTCCAGAGCGAGCACCACGAACACGGCGAGCACGGCGGCACCATCGCGTGGCGCGCCGCCGTCCCGCTCACCCGCATGCTGCGCCCCCGCGGCATCGGCGACCGCGTGTGGGATCCGCGGCTGCGGCTCGGCGTCGACGGTGAACTCCTGCCCCCGCTCGACCTGTTCGCCGAACCGGACACCGTCCCCGGCAAGGACACCGCCCTCCCGGCCAGGCCCCGGCTGAGCCGCCTCACCGCCGACACCTGGCAGCCCTACGTCACTGCCAGGCACCACCTCGCCGTCTGCCTGCTGCCGCGCGAACGGCCCGCCCGCAAGGCCAACGCCCTCGCCCGGTACGCCACGAACTTCCGCCCGGCCCGCAAGGTCAAACAGCTCTGGAAGAAGCTCCGCAAGAAGTACCAGGCCCTGCACTCGCAGCGCGTCAAGATCCGCGTCTACCGCCGGGTTCTGTGCCGGCTGCCCGTCAGCCGCGGCACCGTCGTCTTCGAGAGCCACATGGGCAAGTGCTACGGCGACAGCCCCCGCGCCATCCACGAGGAGCTCGTCGCCCGGCGCCGCGGGGCGCACGTCGTGTGGTCGTACGCGACGTCCCCGGACGGCTTCCCCCCGGACGCCAAGCTCGTACGCCGCTGGTCCTGGCGGTACCTGTGGGCCCTGGCCCGCGCCGAATGGTGGGTCGACAACCAGGGCTTCCCGCACGCCCTCGACAAGCCGAAGCACACCACGTACCTGCAGACCTGGCACGGCTCCGCGTACAAGCGGATGGGCTTCGACGAGATCCGGCACAAGACGCAGAACGCCCCGCGGCGTGAGCAACTCGCCCGCGCCGTCGACCGGTTCGACCACTTCCTGGTCCGCTCGGAACACGACGTGAACACCCTCGCGCACGCCTACCGGATCTCCGGGGACCGACTGATGCGCGTCGGCTACCCGCGCAACGACCGCCTCGTGGCGGCCAGGAAACGCGACGGCCGCGAGGGCCGCTTCCCGCGCCCGGCCCTGGCCGTCGCCCTCGGCATCCCCGACCACCGGACGGTCGTCCTGTACGCCCCCACGTTCCGCGGCGCACCGAAGAAGAACACCGTCCGGCTGCCGCTCGACGTCCGCCGGTTCGCGGAGCAGTTCGGCGACACGCACGTGCTCCTCGTGCGCGCCCACTACATGGAGGCGGCCGCCCTGCCGGTCACCCCGCCCGGCACCGTCATCGACGTCTCCGCCCACCACGACGTCAGCGAACTCCTCTGCCTGGCCGACGTGTTGGTCACCGACTACTCGTCGATCATGTTCGACTACGCGCTCCTCGACCGCCCCCTCGTGCACTTCGCCCCCGACCTCGACGCGTACGCCGCCGAGCGCGGCAGCTACTTCGACCTGCGCGCCCGCGCGGGCGGCCCGGTCGTCGCCACCCAGGACGAACTGCACCGCACCCTCGCCGGGATCAAGGAGACGGACGACGACTGGCAGGAGGCACGGCGGGCGTTCGCCGCCGAGTTCGGGGCGTACGACGACGGAGGCGCCGCCCGCGCCGTCGTCGACGCCCTCTTCACGCGAAAGGCAGGCTCATGACCGCGGCCCGCGACCTCTTCCTCGTCGCCAACACCACCGACGAGCTCGGCGGCGTCACCGCCTGGACCCACCAGATGGCCCGCCTGTTCACGAGTGCGGGCCACCGCGTGCACGTCATCGGCGTCCACGAGTCCGACCTGAAAATGGCGGTGCCGACGGCGCCCGGCTACCCGGTGACCAGCCTCTACACGCAGCACCCGCCGACCCCGCGGCCGCTGCGCGGCGCCCGCCGGTTCAGTGTTCCCGCGCGCCGCCGCGAGTCCCGCAGGGTCGCCGAGAAGAAGCGGGCCGTCGCCGCGCTGGAGTCGATCCTGCGCCCGGCGCCGCCCGGCTCCGTCGTGGTCGTCACCCAGGTGTGGCCGATGGAGTGGCTGCGCGAGATCGACACCTCGCACCTCACGGTCGTCGGCATGAGCCACGAGTCGTTCGCGTACTCCCGCGCCTGCCACCGCTACCACTGGGTGAAGCGGCACTACCCGCACGTCGACCGCTGGCTGGCGCTCACCCAGGAGGACGCCGACATCTGGACCGCCGAGGGCCTGAACAACGTCGGCTTCATGCCCAACGCCCTCGCCCACCTGCCCGCGCTCCCGTCACCGCGCACGGAGAAGGTCGTCTGCTCGATCGGCCGGCTCGCCGACCAGAAGGGCGTCGACATGCTGCTCGACACCTGGGCGAGGGTCGCGCCGTTCCGCGCGGGCTGGCAGCTGCACGTGTACGGGGCGGGCGCGGACGAGTCTCAACTGCGCCGCCAGTGCACAGAGTTGGGGCTCGACACATCGGTGAAGTGGCTCGGGCGCACCGACGACGTGCCGGGCGCCCTCGCCGCCTCCTCCGTGTTCGCCCAGTCCTCGCGCGGAGAGGGCTTCCCGCTGGCCCTCATGGAGGCGATGGCCAGCGCCGTGCCGTGCGCCGCGTTCGACTGCGCGCCCGGCGTCCGCGAGATCGTCCGGGACGGCGAGGACGGCCTCCTCGCCCCGCTCGGCGACCTGGACGCCCTCGCCGACCGGCTGCTGCGCCTCACCGGCAATCCGCGGCTGCGGGACGCCATGGGGGAGCGGGCGCGCGTCAACGTCCAGCGGTTCTCCGAGGAGCGGGTCCTGGAGAGGTGGGAGGAGTTGTTCGCTCTCCTGGAGCGGTAGCCCCTCCGGGCACCGGTCCGACGGCCTCGCCCAGCACCAGCCGCCGCACCACGCGCTCACCCGCGCGCCCGTCGTCGTAGACGCAGAACCGCTCGCGGAACGCGGCCCGCAGCTGCGCGGAGCGCGAGCCGCGCCAGTGCCCGGTGGCGAAGATGTCGACCAGTTCGTCCTCGGACCGGGCCACCGCGCCCGGCGGGAAGGACCGCAGGTCGAAGTAGGTGCCGCGGGACGCCTCGTACGCCTCCCAGTCGTCGGCGTGGATCACCAGCGGCCGGTCCAGGCACGCGTAGTCGAACATCAGCGACGAGTAGTCCGTGACCAGCGCGTCCGAGGCCAGGCAGAGGGACTCCACACTCGGGTGGTCCGTCACGTCGATGAGGCGGCCGCCCGCCGCGTGCGCCGCCGGCGCCTCGTACACGTGGTGCGAGCGGACGAGGAGCACGAAGCCGGGGCCGAGCGTGCGCAGCATCCGCTCCAGGTCCAGCGTCCGGCGCGGGGTGGCCCGGTAGTCGCGGTGCGTGGGGGCGTACAGGATCGCGGTCGTGTCGCGCGGGATGCCCAGCGACTCGCGGATCCGCGCGACCTCCTGCGAAGTCGCCGCGTGGAGACGGTCGTTGCGCGGATAGCCGTACTCGAGAGTCGTGTACGAGGACGGGAAGACGCGCTCCCAGACGAGGGTCGAGTGGCGGTTGGAGGACAGGACGTAGTCCCACTTGTCGGCGTTGCGCATCAGCTGCCCGAAGTCCGTGTCGCGGGCGGCCGCGGGATAGTCCTGGAGGTCGAGCCCCATCTTCTTCAGCGGGGTGCCGTGCTGGGTCTGGATCAGGACCTGACGGGGGCGCTTGATCAGGCGGCGGTCGAAGTTGACGTTGTTGACCAGGTACTTGGAGCGGGCGAGCGCCGTCCAGTACGCGGCCGTGCCGGGGGTGAGCCGGCGGGTGGCGGCCGGGACCGTGTGGTGGTGCTCGGGGTGCGCGATCCAGGCCGTGCGCACCTGCGGGGCGTACGCGCGGAACGCCTCCTCCAGCGCGCCCGGGTTGCAGCCGTGCCCGCGGCCCCAGTAACTGGCGAAGACGGCCTCGTTCTCCCGTACCGGGAGCCGGAGTTGGACGTGGTAGTGGAGTTGCAGGGCGCTCGCCCTGAGGGTGCGGCGGGCCGTGGCGGCGTAGCGGTGCACGCGTCGTTTGACGCGCAGGGCCGTCCACAGGGCGCGGTACGTGCGGTGCGAGCCGAGGCGGATCAGGGCGTGCCGCAGCCGGGTCCTGAGCGGGACGCGGGACCCGACGGTCCGGTAGCGGGCGTAGTGCGTGCGGGACCTGCGCAGGAACTCGGCGTGGCTGCGGCGCGGCAGCCGCCCCGGCTTGGTGAAGAGGGTGGACAGGTGGTCGACCATGCGCCGGAACATGACCGCCCGCCACTCGGCGTCCAGGTCGGGGTGCTGGTCGAGGAACGCGAAGACGCGCTCGTACTGGTCGAAGATGTCGAAGTGCTTGCGGGAGGTCGTGCCGAGGATGTTGCCCTGACGCCGCTGCCGGTAGTGGACGCAGACCCGGTCCAGGGTCGCGACGGTCTCGGCGGCCATCAGGACCGGGTACGTCCACGGCGTGTCCTCGTAGTAGCCGGGAGGGAAGGTGAAGGCCTCCCGCTCGATGAACTCCCGGTTGTACGCCTTGTTCCACACCACCATCAGGAGCCGCAGCAGGTCCGGCCGGTCGAGGAGCCGGAAGGGCGCGGGGCCTTCCTGGGTGAGCAGGTGCGCGTACTGGTTGCGGACCTCGCGGCCGTCCCAGAACGTGCGCGCGTAGTCGTGGACCAGGACATCGGGGGAGCCGGTCTCCTTGACGCGGTCCGCGATCGCCCGCAGCGCGCCCGGCGTCAGCGCGTCGTCGCTGTCGAGGAACAGGACGTAGTCCCCGGTGGCGTGTGCGAGGCCCGCGTTGCGGGCGCGGCCCAGGCCGACGTTCTCGTCGAGGTGGACCGGTCTGACCCGCGGGTCGAGCGTCGCGACCTCGTCGATGATCGCGCCACAGGCGTCCGGCGAGCAGTCGTCCACCGCGATCACTTCGAAGTCGGAGAAGGACTGCTCCAGGACCGACGCGAGGCATTCGTGCAGGTAGGCCTGCACCTTGTACACGGGAACGATGACACTGAACCGGGGCAAGGCTGCACATCCAGGGGGTCGGCGCGGGCATATTGCCCGGGAACGCCCGACGGAGTGATCGGTTACGCCGGATGTGGCAGACGGGGGACGTACGTGCGAGCGCGACGGGGGCGGGCCGTGGTGCCCGGCCCGCCCCCGTCACCGCATGATCGTCCGCTACTTCACCGCGCCCGCCATCACCCCGGACACGAACTGTCGCTGGAACGCGAAGAACACGGCCAGCGGGATCACCATCGAGATGAAGGCGCCCGGCCCGAGCACGTCGATGTTGTTGCCGAACTGCCGCACCTGGGTCTGCAGGGCCACCGTGATCGGCTGGCTGTCGGTGTCCGTGAAGATCAGCGCGACCAGCATGTCGTTCCACACCCACAGGAACTGGAAGATGCCGAGCGAGGCGATCGCCGGACCGCCCAGCGGCATCACGACCCGGACGAACAGCCGCAGTTCGCCCGCGCCGTCGAGGCGGGCCGCCTCCAGGAGTTCGCGGGGGATCTCCGCGAAGAAGTTCCGTAGCAGGAACACCGCGAACGGCAGCCCGAACCCGACGTGGAAGAGGATCACGCCGAACAGCGAACCGAAGATCCCGATGTTGCCGAAGAGCTTGGCGATCGGCACCAGGGCGAGCTGCACCGGCACCACCAGCAGGCCCACCACGATCAGGAACCACCAGTCGCGGCCCGGGAACTCCATCCACGCGAACGCGTACCCGGCCAGCGAGCCGATGATGATGACGAGCAGCGTCGCCGGCACCGTGATCAGCGCCGTGTTGATCAGGGACCTGGTGATGTCGGAGTTCTCCAGGAGCTTGCTGTAGCTGTCGAAGGTGAGCTGCGAGGGCTTGCTGAGCACCTTCCACCAGCCGCTCGCCGCCATGTCCTCCGGGCTGCGCAGCGAGGACAGCAGCAGCCCTACCGTCGGCACCAGCCACAGCGCGCCCACCAGGATGAGGACGAACTGCAGGAATCCGCCGCCGACCTTCTCGGTGACGCGGCTCGCGAACGACCGCGGTTTCTTCACTGTCTGGTCGACGGTGGTCATCGTCGTGCCTCCCGCCGAAGTCGCCTCATGTTGAACCACATCACCGGGATCACGAGCAGCAGCAGCAGGACCGCGATCGCGCTGGCCAGACCCTCGTTGCCCTCGCTGAACGCCGACCGGTACAGCTGCAGCGCCAGGACGTTGGCGTCGTCCTGCGAGGAGCCGGGCGCGATGATGAAGATCAGGTCGAAGATCTTCAGCACGTTGATCATCAGCGTCACCATGACGACGGCGAGCACCGGCGCGAGCAGCGGCACCGTGACGCGCCGGAACACCTGCCACTCCGTCGCCCCGTCGACCCGGGCCGCCTCCAGCAGTTCCCTGGGGATACTGGCGAGTCCGGCGCCGATCAGGACCATCGCGAAGCCGGCCCACATCCACACGTACGACACCATGATCGAGGTCGTGACGATGTTGAGGTAGAGATCGAAGCCGCCGAGGTGGAGGGTGAAGAACTTCTTGTCGCCCAGCCAGTCGACGCCGTTGTAGGGCTCCACGAAGTTCGAGGCGGGCAGCCGGAGTTGGGCTCCTTCGGCCTTGGCGGGCAGGCTGAACGTCCCGTCGGCCGCGGCCGTGGTGGAGGCCACCACCTTGCCGTCCTTGACGGCCTCGATCCGCATGCCCGGGTAGCCGACCTCGGAGGAGTCGATGCCGTTGACGCCGCCCGCGCCCTTGCCGAGGGTGAAGTCCTGCCAGACGGTGCCGGTGACCTCGTCCGGCGCGTTCCGCGGTTCCTTCGCCGGTTTGGCGTCCTTCGGCATCTGGTCGGCGGCGACCCCGACGAGCGCGAGCTTCACCGGCTGCCCGGCCCGCACCGGCTCCTTGGTGAGGAACGGCCCGCCGCTCTTGCCGGCGAGCGTCCCGTTCGGCCGTGGATGCGCCTTCGGGAAGGCGGACGACTGGGCGAACGTGTCGTGGATGCCGACCACGACCGCGTTCGCCGCCCCCTTCTCCGGATCCTGGTCGTACACGAGCCGGAAGATGATGCCCGCGGCCAGCATCGAGATCGCCATCGGCATGAAGACGACCAGCTTGAACGCGGTGCCCCAGCGGATGCGCTCCGTCAGCACGGCGAAGATCAGGCCGAGCGCCGTGGCGACCGTCGGGGCGAGCACCACCCAGAAGAGGTTGTTGTTGATCGCGGCTTTGGTGTCGTCGCGGGTGAACAGCGTCTCGTAGTTGTCGAACCCGATGAACGAGCTGCCCGTCGTGTCGAAGAAGCTGCGCACGAGCGAGTACCCGATGGGATACACGACCAGCGCGCCGAGCAGCACCAACGCGGGCAGCAGGAACAGCAGCGCGACCGTTCTGCGGGTCCCGGTCACGCTCTTGAGACGACGTGGGGACTTGCCGGAGGGCTTGTCGGACGGGGCGTTGCGGGCGGTCCCGGACGCGGCCGCCAAGTCGCCTGGACTTTCGGGCGACTTGGCGGTGTGGTCCGGGCCGCCGCCGTCGGCGGCCGGTGTCATCGCCGCGTCAGTCCTTGTACGCCTTGGCCGCATCGGCCTCCAGCGTCCGCTGGGTGCCCGCGATGTCCTTCGGGTCGACCAGGAAGTCCTGCAGCGCCTTCCACTCGCCCTTGCCGGGCGTGCCGCCGAACGCCTGCGGGGTCTGGTCCGACATGTCGAAGCGGAAGTCGTCGCCCGAGTCGACCAGCGCCTTGGCGATCGTGCGCTGCACCTCGTTCGGGTACGCCGACAGATCGACGTTCTTGTTCGGGGAGAGGTAGCCGCCCAGCTTGGCCTGGATCGTCGCCGCCTCGGGCGAGGCCAGCCACGTCACCAGGGCCTGCGACGCCTTGGAGTCCTTCAGGATCACCGCCGCGTCACCGCCGCTGACCACCGGCGCCTGGTCGCCGACCGCCGGGAACGGGAAGACCTTCGCGTCCGTGCCGATCTTCGCCTTGGTCTGCTCGATGTTGACCTGCGCGAAGTCGCCCTCGTAGACCATGGCGGCCTTGGGCTGGTCGCCGCCGGTGAAGGTCTGCTCGACCGACTTCGTGAACTCGGTCTGCACGGCCTGCTTGTTGCCGCCCGCGATGAAGTCGCTCTTGCCCCACAGCTGCGCCAGCGTGGTCAGCGCCTGCTTGACGGACGGGTCCGTCCACTTGATCTCGTGCTTGGCCAGCTGGTCGTACTTCTCCGGGCCCGCCTGGGAGAGGTAGATGTTCTCGAACCAGTCGGTCAGCGGCCAGCCGTCGGCCCCGCCGACCGACACGGGCGTCACCCCGGAGTCGTAGACGGTCTGCGCGGTCGCCAGGAACTCCTTCCAGGTCTTCGGCACCTTCGCCGCCGCGTTGTCGAAAGCCTTGGTGTTGTACCAGACCAGCGACTTGTTCGCGGCCTTGTAGTAGGCCGCGTACTGCTTCCCGTCGACCTTCCCCAGCTCCTGCCAGCCCGTGCTGTAGTTCTTGGTGAGCTGGGCCCGGGCGTCCGCGCCGAGCGGCTTGGCCCACTTCTTGTCGACGGCCTGCTTGATCGCGCCGGGCTGCGGAAGCATCGCGATGTCCGGCGGAGCCCCGCCGGCCACCTTCGACCCCAGGAAGTTGATGATCGGGTCCTGCGCCGGTACGAACGTGACCTTCGCGCCCGTCCGCTTCTCGAATTCCGCGAGGACCTGCTTGAAGTTCTTCTGCTCGTCGCCGGTCCACACCGCGGCGATCTCCAGCGACTGACCGTCCAGCTTCGGCAGTTGCACACCGGAGGAGGGCGACTCGCTGCTGTTGTCCCCGCTGGACTTGTCGTCCTTCTTGTCGTCCCCGCAGGAAGTGAGCCCGAGGGCCAGTGACCCTACGGCCACGGCCACGAGGGCTCGGCGGAATATGGGTGTACGAAGAGTGCTGCGCATCGCTGCCCCGTTCTCGTCCTGAACGCTGAACGCACGTACTGAGCGCTGTCCCGTGCGTCATGGTCTACGCCCGACCAGGGATGACCGGCAAGGGTGCCCGGGGTGTCAGGACGGTGATCGTGACGGGGTCGTGATGCGTCAACGTCATTACGGGGGGCAGGAGTTGAGTCCGGGTACTCGGATACGCCCTGGACTCGGCCGGCACCTCACAACAGTGACGGCACCTCCTGGGCCGCCACCGACCGCGCCGCCCTCTCCAGCGCGCTGGCCAGCAGGGCCAGATCCGTCGGCCCGTTCCCCAACTCCCGTACGGGGCGCCGGTCCGGCGGGTCCCCCATCCGCGCCCAGTCGAGGGCGACCACGGTGGGCCGCTGCGTCGCCGTCCGCGGAATCCTGCCGGTCACCCGCCCCGCCTGCAGCCCCACGTCCCGGCCGTCGGCGCCGTGCAGCAGCCCGCGCCCCGGCGCGGGATCCTCCGCGCCGGACCCGACCGGATCGAGCACCACCAGCGGCCCCGCCGTCCACCCAGGCGCCCCGCCGGAGGCGAACGCCGCGACGAGATGCACCCCGAGCCGCTCGCCGTCCCGCGCCACCGCCTCCAGGGCTCGCACCACGGACCCGGCGGCGGGCCGCCCCGGCGAACCGAGCGGCGGCGCGAGCAGCGCGTCCAGGTCGTCGACCACGACCACGAGCCGCGGCAGCGGAGGCGCTGCCTCCGTCTTCTCCCGCGCCCCGCCCGGCCGCAGCCGGATCGTGGAACTCGGCGGCGCCTCCAGATCCCCGGCACCGCCGGTGGGCGACGGCGCGACGCGCTGGGCGATCAGCCGCCCCGAGACGGCCCGCTGGGTGTGCCACTCGGTGAAGTGCGTACGCCCTATGAGCTCGGCCCGCCGCTTCAGCTCTGTCGTCAGCGACTGGGCGAACTCCCGCATGCGCACCGGGTCGTTGGCGGCGAGATGCGTCGTGACGTGCGGCAGATCGGTGCACACCCGCAACCCGCCCACGCGCTCGCCGCGCTCACCGCCCGTGCCGCCGCCCTGCCCGTCGACGAGTACGACCCCGAGCCGGTCGGGCCGCTCGGCGGCGGCCAGGGACGCGGTCACCGAGCGCAGCAGCTCCGTACGACCACTGCCCGCGGGCCCCTCGATCAGCAGATGCGGTCCGTCGGCGGCCAGATCGACGGCGACGGGACCGCGCGGCCCCGCCCCGAGAACCGCCCACACCCGGCCGCCCAGCGAACCCGGATCGTCCGCGGCGGCCGCCCAACGGGCCATCAGCGACGCCGGGGTGGCCCGCGCGAGCCCCAACTCGTCCAGCAGACGGGACATTTGCGGCAGCGGAGCGGAGACGCGGGCCTGCCGGCTGCCGGATCCGCCCGCCGTGTCCGTGCGCAACGGGGCGAGCGCCCGCGCGAAGCGCTCCGCCCAGGGACGCGAGACGGCGTCCACCGTGGCGACGGTGCCGTGCCCGACGAGCTGTCCGCGGGCCGCCCGGTGCAGCCGCAGCGCCGTCGCCACGTCCCCGCTGAGCAGGGCCACCGCGCCGCACGCCCGGAACGCGGGGCTCTGCGCGCAGGCCGCCTCGTACGACTCGGTGACGGGCGACGCGGGCGAGGTGGCGGGCGCCTCGGCCAGACACAGCACATGGATCCCGGCCGGGGCCCCTTCGGCGGCCAGCCGCACCGTGGCCTCCCGCAACGTGGCCGACCCGGGGTCGCCGTCGACGACGACCACGGTCGAGACGGCGCCGCCGTCGGCGCCCGCCGACTCGGCACGGCCCGGACGGAACCCCGCCGCGTGATCGTCCATGCGCCGCAGCAGCTCGCCGGTGCGGGCCGCGGCCTGCTCACGGTCGTACGCGAGCAGCAGCCGGCAGTCCTGCCCGTGGGCCGGGCGGACGTGCGGCAGCCAGCCGAGCCAGGACCAGTCGGCCACGCGCTGCTCCGCGGTCCTGGCCCGGTCCGTGGCGATCAGCACGATCTCCAGGCCGTCCGGCGCGTGCAGCGCGGCGAGCTGGGCGAGGGCGCAGCGCGCGAGCCCCGCGAGACGCGCCCGCGGCCCCGCCAGCCCCAGCGCACCGGCCTCGGCGAGCCCCACGGTCACCGGGACCGCGGGCAGCAGCCCGGTGCCGTCGGGGCCCGTGCGGTCCACCGTGCCGAGCCGCACGGCCAGCGCCTCCGGGTGCCCGGGCCCGCGCTCCCACAGCCGGGGCCCGGGGCCGAGCGCGGTGAGCAGCAGGGCCGCGGCGTCGGGCCAGGTCTCGGCGGCGGCGGGCGGCCCGGGAAGCGGCGCGGCGGGATCCGGCCCGTCCTCGAACGGTTCGGGGATGTGCGGGGTGCGCAGGACGTACGGCTCGTGGATCTCGTGCTGCTGGTCCTGCTCGTCGCGGCCGCGCCGCAGCAGCCGCCCCAGGCCCCCGCGGCGGCGCGGGGCGCTGCGGGGCAGCGTGGTGCCGCGGGGCGGCGTACCGGCCCGCGTCTGCTCCAGGCCTGGGGCCCCGCCCTGCTCGGGGACCATGGGCTCGGCGCCCTGCGACTGGCTCTCGCCGGCGGCGCCCCAGGAGGCGTCCCCGTACGCGTGCCGGGTCTCGGCCGGGGTGGCGGCGGTGTCGGTGTCGGTGTTGCCGGGGTTCGTGGGCGCCGCCCCTCCGAGGGCGACGCGGACGTGCCCTTCGCCGTCGGGCGCCGTCGCCACCGGGGCCGGGCGGGCGGCGTCGCCCGCGACCGCTACCCGCAGCGCCGACTCGCCGAGGCGCAGCAGGGCGGCGGGGGAGAGGCGCACCGGGCGCTCGCCGAGGGGGCGGCCGTCCACCGTCGTCCCGTTCGTCGAACCCAGGTCCATCACCGAGACCTCGCCGTCGGCGGCCAGCGTCACCGCGCAGTGCAGCCGCGACACGTCCGGGTCGTCCAGCGGCACGTCCGCGTCGGCGGAGCGGCCGACGCGGATCTGCCCGCCGTGCAGCAGATGGACGCCGCCCGCGTCCGGACCGGCCACCACGTGCAGCTGCGCGGCCGCGCCGTCCGGCTCGGGGCCGGGATCGGTGGGGGCGCCGAGGGAGAGCACCGCCCCGTCGGTCAACGGCGGTTCGCCGAGCAGGCAGCGCTGCGCGTCGAGCCGCTCGGCGCCCGCGTACAGGACGGAGGAAGGGGCGTCGCCGCCCGCGACCGCCGTGGCGAGGCCCGAGGCGACGGCGGCGAGTGCGGTGCCGCCCGGAGCGGTGACCAGCACGTCCACCGTGCTGCCCGCGGCTCCCTCGCGCGCGGACGCGTCGGGGCGCGTGCCCAGGGGGTCTACGACGGTAAGGCGGATCTGCATCGCCGTCTGCGGTCCCTTCTGCGCGGGCGCCCGGCACGGGACAGCCCGCGGTCCCCCACCGCAGATTCCCCCATTGCTACGGGCACGTCAGCCAGTGCTGGAGGCATCCTCGCACCTGCCACCGACAACACGCCCGGCACCCACCCGTAAGTGATCTTGATTGGTCGGCTCTGCCCGCAAAAGTGCCTGCTGCGTGCCTCCTGCGAGCTGCTTGAGATCGGTCACGTCTTCGTACGGCAACCAAGAGTGCGGCGTCTGCGTCTTCTCGTCGAACACGGGTTTGGCGGGGGCCGTGGCCACGGAATGTGGTCAGGAAAGGTCAAAGAGGATCGACAGCCGGTACCGCGGGGGCCCGCCACTACAGTGGGTCGCGACACCCGGGACCGGGCAGACCAAGCAAGTACCGATGCAGGGAGCGCATGACGTGCGGCCGGTAGGGAGCAAGTACCTGCTCGAGGAGCCGCTCGGACGCGGCGCCACGGGCACCGTCTGGCGAGCCCGCCAGCGCGAGACCGCGGGCGCCGAGGCGGCCGTCGCCGGGCAGCCCGGCGAGACCGTGGCGATCAAGGTCCTCAAGGAGGAGCTGGCGAACGACGCGGACGTGGTGATGCGCTTCCTGCGCGAGCGCTCCGTCCTGCTCCGCCTCACCCACCCGAACATCGTGCGCACCCGCGACCTGGTCGTCGAGGGCGAGCTGCTCGCCCTGGTGATGGACCTGGTCGACGGACCGGACCTGCACCGCTACCTGCGCGAGAACGGCCCGTTCTCGCCGGTCGCCGCCGCGCTGCTGACCGCCCAGATCGCCGACGCGCTCGCCGCCAGCCACGCCGACGGCGTCGTGCACCGCGACCTGAAGCCGGCGAACGTGCTGCTCAAGCAGGACGAGGCGGGCATGCACCCGATGCTCACCGACTTCGGCATCGCGCGCCTCGCCGACTCCCCGGGGCTGACCCGCACCCACGAGTTCGTCGGCACGCCCGCCTACGTGGCCCCGGAGTCCGCCGAGGGCCGCCCGCAGACCAGCGCCGTCGACATCTACGGCGCGGGCATCCTGCTCTACGAACTGGTCACCGGGCGCCCGCCGTTCGCCGGCGGCTCGGCCCTCGAAGTCCTGCACCAGCACCTCAGCGCCGAACCGCGCCGCCCCTCGACGGTCCCCGACCCGCTGTGGACGGTCATCGAGCGCTGCCTGCGCAAGAACCCGGACGACCGGCCGAGCGCCGAGAACCTGGCGCGCGGCCTGCGCACCGTCGCCGAGGGCATCGGCGTGCACGCCAACAGCGCGCAGATCGCCGCCGCCGAGAGCGTCGGCGTCCTGCTGATGCCGGACCCCGACCCGGCTCAGGTCCCGGGCGCCGCCGACCCGACCCAGGTGCTGCCCAGCAACGCGGCGTCGTACGACCCGAACGCGGCGACCAGCGTCATGCAGCAGCAGGGGAACCAGTATTCCGACGCGGACCCCACGTCCGTGCTGCCGAACCGGGGCGCCGCCGACCCGACCGCCGTCATGCCGCCGGTCCCGCCGCACCAGCCGGGCCGCTCCCCGCAGGACGGCACCCCGGACGACCAGCACCCCTGGCAGAACCAGATGCGGGCGGCCCGCGACCGCAACGAGCAGACGCAGGTCCAGTCCTACCTCGACCCGAACGACGACCCGCTGCGCCACCGCCCCCAGCGCCAGGTGTCGCGCCCCGAGCAGCAGCCCAGGCCGCAGCAGTACGCGCCGCAGCAGCCGCGTCGGTCGACGCCGCAGCCGCAGCAGCCGTACGCGGCGCCGCAGCGCCAGCAGCCGCAGCAGTACTCCCGGCCGGAGCCGCCGCCCCGGCAGGCCCCGCCCGCCCGGGAGCCGCGCGAGCCGCGCCGGCGCAGCGCCAACCCGATGAAGATCCCCGGTCTCGGCTGCCTCAAGGGCTGCCTGTTCATGATCGTCATCCTCTTCGTGGTGAGCTGGCTGGTCTGGGAGTTCACACCGCTCCAGGACTGGATCGGCACCGGCAAGGGGTACTGGGCCCAGCTCTCCGACTGGTTCTCGACGGTGACCGGCTGGATCGGCGACCTCAGCGGCAGCAATTAGGGCAACGGACAGGCGACGTTGGAGATTTGTCGACATCCGACGGGTGATTTCCCCCGCTGATGCGTTGGTTGGCGTCCGAGCCGCGTAGCTTGGGCGCCAACACGCGTCTGTAGGAGCAGTCTTGGCACGGAAGATCGGCAGCCGGTACACCGCACACCAGATCCTGGGACGCGGCAGTGCGGGCACGGTGTGGCTGGGCGAGGGACCCGAAGGTCCCGTCGCCATCAAATTGCTGCGCGAGGACCTCGCCTCCGACCAGGAGCTGGTCGGCCGCTTCGTCCAGGAGCGCACCGCCCTGCTCAGCCTCGACCACCCGCACGTGGTCGGCGTCCGCGACCTCGTGGTCGACGGGAACGATCTGGCGCTGGTCATGGACCTGATCCGCGGCACGGACCTGCGCACCCGCCTGGAGCGTGAGCGGCGCATGGCCCCCGAGGCCGCGGTCGCCATCGCCGCGGACGTCGCCGACGCGCTGGCCGCCGCGCACGCCGCCGGCATCGTGCACCGCGACGTGAAGCCGGAGAACGTGCTGCTCGACATGCAGGGCCCGCTCGGCCCCGGCGGCTCGCACCCGGCCCTGCTCACCGACTTCGGCATCGCCAAGCTGATCGACACCCCGCGCCGCACCCGCGCGACGAAGATCATCGGTACGCCCGACTACCTGGCCCCCGAGATCATCGAGGGCCTGCCGCCCCGCGCGGCGGTCGACATCTACGCCCTCGCGACCGTCCTCTACGAACTCCTCGCGGGCTTCACCCCCTTCGGCGGCGGCCACCCCGGCGCCATCCTGCGCCGCCACGTCACGGAGACGGTCGTCCCGCTCCCCGGCATCCCCGACGAGCTCTGGCAGCTGCTGATCCAGTGCCTGGCCAAGGCCCCGGCGTCCCGGCTGCGGGCGTCCGAGCTGGCGGCCCGGCTGCGCGAACTGGGACCCCTCCTGGTCGGCATGGCCCCCCTGGACGTCGACGAACCCGACACGGACCCGGTCCCCGACGAGCCGCAGCAGCCCGCCGAGCCCGAACCGGCCGAGCCCGCCAAGCCGCGGCGCGGCGCCGTCTCCCTGGTCCCCGGCGCCGCCCCCGCCGACTCCAACCGCGACACCCACACGTCGATGCGGGTCCCGGCCCCCGACGAACTGGCCGGCGGCGCCCGCGGCACGGCCCGCGCCCCACGGGCCGCCGGCGCCCGCCGTCCCGGCTCGGCCCGCAACCGGCACCCCGCGCGCCGCCGCCGCATCACGCTGGGCGTGGCGGGGCTCGTCCTCGCGGTGGTGGTCGGCGGCGGCATCTGGGCCGCCACCTCCGGCTCGGACGAGGCGCCCCCCGCGAACGACAACAACTCGGCTCCGGCGAACCCCTGAGGGCCCCTCGCCGGGGGCCTTCGGGCGGCACGGAACGGATCACTTGCACCAGCCGTTAGGCTGGTCTCGTGGCAGTCGTCGATGTTTCCGAAGAGCTGAAGTCCCTCTCCTCCACCATGGAGTCGATCGAGGCCGTCCTGGACCTCGACAAGCTGAGGGCAGATATCGCCGTGCTCGAGGAGCAGGCGGCCGCGCCGTCCCTGTGGGACGACCCGGAGGCGGCGCAGAAGATCACCAGCAAGCTGAGCCACCTCCAGGCGGAGGTCCGCAAGGCGGAGGCGCTGCGCGGTCGTATCGACGACCTCTCCGTCCTCTTCGAGATGGCCGAGGAGGAGGATGACCCGGACACCCGCGCCGAGGCCGAGTCCGAGCTGACCTCCGTGAAGAAGGCCCTCGACGAGATGGAGGTGCGCACCCTCCTCTCCGGCGAGTACGACTCCCGCGAGGCCCTCGTCAACATCCGCGCGGAGGCCGGCGGCGTCGACGCCGCCGACTTCGCCGAGCAGCTGCAGCGCATGTACCTGCGCTGGGCGGAGCGGCACGGCTACAAGACCGAGGTCTACGAGACGTCGTACGCGGAAGAGGCCGGCATCAAGTCGACCACCTTCGCCGTCCAGGTGCCCTACGCCTACGGCACGCTCTCCGTCGAGCAGGGCACGCACCGCCTGGTGCGCATCTCCCCGTTCGACAACCAGGGCCGCCGCCAGACGTCGTTCGCCGGCGTCGAGGTGCTCCCCGTCGTCGAGCAGACCGACCACGTCGAGATCGACGAGTCCGAGCTCCGCATCGACGTCTACCGCTCCTCGGGCCCCGGCGGCCAGGGCGTCAACACGACGGACTCCGCGGTCCGCCTGACCCACCTGCCCACCGGCATCGTCGTCTCCTGTCAGAACGAGCGCTCGCAGATCCAGAACAAGGCGACGGCGATGAACGTGCTGCAGGCCAAGCTCCTGGAGCGGCAGCGCCAGGAGGACCGCGCCAAGATGGACGCCCTCAAGGGCGACGGCGGCAGCTCCTGGGGCAACCAGATGCGGTCGTACGTGCTGCACCCGTACCAGATGGTCAAGGACCTGCGCACGGAGTTCGAGGTCGGCAACCCGCAGGCCGTCCTCGACGGCGAGATCGACGGCTTCATCGAGGCCGGAATTCGCTGGCGCAAGCAGCAGGAGAAGTAGCCCGCGATTTATCGACAAGGCAACTGCCGCTCGCGGAGCGGCAGTTGCCTTGCTGTTTTCGGGGCCGGCTGCCAACTGTGAAGGTCTATCGGCCTTTTACGTCACAGTCACATGTCCGTACGACGGTCAACTCACCCTATTTGGGGCATCGCGTACGCAACGACCTTGACGTTGATCTGAAAACTGGGAAGGCTGGCGCGCGGCATGCGTATCAGTGGGACGCGTGTGAACGGGGGCCGGTCGAACGTGATACCTGCTGCTCCCCGATTGAACCCGTCCCGGGCGCTGCTCCAATGACGATTGGCTACTGGGGGTAGCAGACATATGACCAAGAAGACGCGGATCCGTGTAGCGCGGATAGCCGCCGGTGCGGTGATCGCCGCCGGCGCGTCGCTGACCGCCGCGGGTGCCGCTTCCGCCCTGGAGGTCGACGTTCCGGGCCTGGCGAACGTGAGCGCCGACCAGAACGGCGTGGGTGTCAACCTGATCGGTGGCACCGATGGCGGCGCCGATGGTGGTGCCGATGGCGGTGCGATCGCTGGTGTCGACGGCGGCGCTGACGGCGGTGCGACCGATGGTGGTGCCACGGACGGCGGCGCCACGGACGGCGGTGCGACCGACGGCGGTGCCACTGACGGCGGCGTGGACGGCGGCGTGGATGGCGGCGCGACCGACGGCGGTGCGACCGATGGTGGTGCCACGGATGGTGGCGCGACCGACGGTGGCGCGACCGACGGTGGCGCCACGGACGGTGGCGCGACCGATGGCGGCGCGACCGACGGCGGTGCGACCGACGGCGGTGCGACCGACGGTGGTGCCACGGCTGGTGGCGCGACCGACGGTGGCAACACCAACGGCGGCGGCAACACTGGCGGTTCCTCCACCGGCGGCTCCTCCACCGGTGGCGACAACACCAACCCCGACGGCAACAACAACCCCGTCGAGCAGGGTCAGGGCAAGGACAGCCTGCAGGACACCGGCTCCACGCCGGCCGCGCAGACCGGCGCCCAGGGCAAGGGCGGCGAGCTGGCCGAGACCGGTGCCGACGGCACCACGGTCCTGCTGATCGGCGCCGCGACCATGATCGCGGGCGGTGTCGGCTTCCGGCTGCTGCCGCGTCTCGCGGGCAACCGCGGCGCTGCCGCGTAACGCCTGAGCGACTCAGCGCACACGTAAGGGCCCGGAGCCGATCGGCTCCGGGCCCTTACGCATGTCCTGGCGGGCTAAACGGTCTGATGGGCGAGCAGTGCCACGGCCGCGATCAGCACGGCCACGAGCGCGATCAGCGCCATCGGATTCAGCCCGGCGAACGGGCTCTGCTGCTGGAGCCGCTCGCGGTTCGCCCGGCACACCGGGCAGCGGCCCTCGCTCACGGGCGCCGCGCAGTTCGCGCACACCAACCGGTCATAGGTCATGCGCTCGTCCTCCTCCCGCGCGGCGGAGCCGACGGAAACGTCTGCCAGATTCCCACTGGTTCTCTCCGCTCAACGCTCCGGGAAACGCAACCGTTCCCCCTACCACTGTGCCAGCTTCCCCGATTTTCGGCGCGGCCCGCTCCCAGGACCGTCTCTGACCAGCCACGGGAAGGACAAAACCGGCAATGCAACGGACATCGCACCGGGACAAAACGCGCAACCGGGGACGGCGCCTGCGCTCCGCGCGCCGGTTCGCGTATGGTCACGCTCACCGAGGGGGTGTCCCACCCCCGCCCCGACGCCCCCGACGCTCCGAGGCGCCCCCGTGATCCGATTCGACAACGTCTCCAAGCTCTATCCCAAGCAGACCCGGCCCGCCCTCAGGGATGTATCCCTGGAGGTCGAGCGCGGTGAGTTCGTCTTCCTGGTCGGCTCGTCCGGCTCCGGCAAGTCGACGTTCCTGCGGCTGATCCTGCGCGAGGAGCGGTGCAGCCACGGCCAGGTGCACGTGCTGGGCAAGGACCTCGCACGCGTCTCCAACTGGAAGGTCCCGCAGATCCGCCGCCAGCTCGGCACGGTCTTCCAGGACTTCCGCCTGCTGCCCAACAAGACCGTCGGCGAGAACGTCGCGTTCGCGCAGGAGGTCATCGGAAAGTCCCGCGGCGAGATCCGCAAGGCGGTGCCACAGGTCCTCGACCTCGTCGGCCTCGGTGGCAAGGAAGAGCGGATGCCGGGCGAGCTGTCCGGTGGTGAGCAGCAGCGTGTGGCCATCGCGCGGGCGTTCGTGAACCGGCCCAAGCTGCTGATCGCGGACGAGCCCACGGGCAACCTCGACCCGCAGACGTCGGTCGGCATCATGAAGCTGCTCGACCGCATCAACCGCACGGGCACCACCGTGGTGATGGCCACCCACGACCAGAACATCGTGGACCAGATGCGCAAGCGCGTCATCGAGCTGGAGAAGGGCCGTCTCGTCCGCGACCAGGCGCGCGGCGTCTACGGCTACCAGCACTGAACAATCCCGAACCGAGAGGTTCGGACCGCGAAGTACCGGAAGTACCGAGAGAGAAGCTGCGAAAGGCTCAGTAAGCGTTATGCGTGCCCAATTCGTTCTGTCGGAGATCGGTGTCGGCCTCCGCCGCAATCTCACGATGACCTTCGCCGTCATCATCTCGGTGGCCCTCTCGCTCGCCCTGTTCGGCGGCTCGCTGCTCATGAGCGACCAGGTCAACCAGATGAAGGGTTTCTGGTACGACAAGGTCAACGTCTCGATCTTCCTGTGCAACAAGGGAGACTCCGAGTCCGACCCGAACTGTGCCAAGGGCCCGGTCACCGCAGAGCAGAAGAAGCAGATCCAGGACGACCTCAGCAAGATGGACGTCGTCCAGAAGGTCGCGTACGAGTCCCAGGACCAGGCGTACAAGCACTACAAGGAGCAGTTCGGCGACTCCCCGCTGGCCAGCTCCCTCACCCCGGACCAGCTGCAGGAGTCGTACCGGATCAAGCTGAAGGACCCGGAGAAGTACGAGGTCATCGCGACCGCGTTCAACGGGCGTCCCGGCGTGCAGTCCGTGCAGGACCAGAAGGGCGTGCTCGACAACCTCTTCCGGCTGCTCAGCTACCTGAACTACGCGGCGGGCGCGGTGATGGCGGTGATGCTCGTGGTCGCGCTGCTGCTGATCGTGAACACCGTGCGGGTCTCCGCGTTCAGCCGCCGCCGCGAGACCGGCATCATGCGGCTGGTCGGCGCGTCCGGGTTCTACATCCAGGCGCCGTTCATCATGGAGGCCGCGGTCGCCGGACTCATCGGCGGCGGCATCGCCTGTGTGTTCCTCGCGGCCGGTCAGTACTTCGTCATCGACAACGGCGTGGCGCTCTCCGACAAGCTCCAGCTCATCAACTTCATCGGCTGGGACGCGGTCCTCACAAAGCTGCCGCTCATCCTCGCGGTGAGCGTCGTGATGCCCGCGCTGGCCGCTTTCGTCGCGTTGCGCAAGTACCTGAAGGTGTGACGAGAGTCCCCAGCAACGCGGGGCGCCGAGCGGGTCAACCTCCCGTACGGCGCCCCGCGTTGTCCTAGACTCACCGACATGTCAGGCCCGGATCTGTTCTCCCGGCCCCGCCGCATCGGCCGCGGGGCGGCCCTGACATTGGTCTTCGCGAGCGTGCTCGCGGCCGGCGCGGCGACCGGTTCCCTGCCCGACGACGGCCAGAAATCCCCCGCCGAGCCGGGCGGGTCGGTCGCCGCCGCGCACGAAGCCCCGTACGTGGACCCGACCGAGGCGGCCGCCGAGGCGGTGGAGGACGGCAAGTCCCCTGTACAGGCCGCCGAAGAGGCCGTCAGCCGCAGCGGCGACCGCTGGGGCGCGGTCTACTCGCAGGGCGAGTACGAGGAGTTCGAGCAGGCACTGGACGGCGAGTACACCGGCGTCGGACTGTGGGCACGGCGAGCCTCCGACGGCGACGTCCAGGTGACCAGGGTCCGTTCCGGTTCGCCCGCGCAGGCCGCCGGTATCCGCGAGGGCGACCGCATCGCGGCCGTCGACGGCAGGACGGTCACCGGCCGACCCGTCACCGAGGTCCTCGGCCTGCTGCGCGGCGAGCACGCCGGTACGGCCGTCCGCGTCGGCCTGCAGCGCGGCACGCGCGCGTGGAGCGAGACGCTGCGCCGCGCCAACCTGTCGACCGACCCCGTCACCACCACGCGCCTCTCCTCCGGGACCGTGCTCGTGAAGGTGGGCGCCTTCACCAAGGGATCCGGCGCGAAGGTACGCACCGCGGTGCGCGAGGCACCCGCGCGCGCGGGCATCGTCCTCGATCTGCGGGGCAACTCCGGCGGCCTGGTCACCGAGGCGGTCAGCGCGGCCTCGGCGTTCCTCGACGGCGGCCTCGTGGCGACGTACGACGTGCGCGGCGCGCAGCGCGCCCTGCACGCCGAGCGCGGCGGCGACACCGGCAGACCGGTGGTCGTGCTCGTCGACAGCGGGACGATGAGCGCGGCCGAGCTGCTCACCGGTGCCCTCCAGGACCGCGGCCGCGCGGTCGTCGTGGGCAGCAGAACGTTCGGCAAGGGCTCGGTCCAGATGCCGAGCCGGCTGCCCGGCGGATCGGTGGCGGAGCTGACCGTCGGCCACTACCGCACTCCCTCGGGCCGCAGCGTCGACGGCCGCGGCATCACCCCCGACCTGGAGGCCGACGACGAGGCCCTGCGACGGGGCGAGACAGTATTGAGTGGCCTCGGGTCCCCCTCGTAGTGCGAAAATGGCCAGCACTATGGCCAAGGGAATGTACGTACCGAAGGAGTCCCAGCCCAAGCAGGGCAAGGGGGACGCGTCCAGCAAGAAGGACGGCAAGCGCAAGATCGTCGCGCAGAACAAGAAGGCGCGGCACGACTACGCGATCATCGACACCTACGAGGCCGGCATCGTGCTGAGCGGCACGGAGGTCAAGTCGCTGCGCCAGGGCCGCACCTCCCTGGCCGACGCCTTCGTCCAGATCGACGGGAACGAGGCATGGCTGCACAATGCCCACATCCCGGAGTACAGCCAGGGCACGTGGACCAACCACGCCGTGCGCCGCAAGCGCAAGCTGCTCCTGCACCGCGACGAGATCGACAAGCTGGAGTCGAAGTCGCAGGAGGCGGGGCACACCATCGTGACCCTCGCGATCTACTTCAAGGACGGCCGCGCCAAGGCCGAGATCGCGCTCGCCAAGGGCAAGAAGGAGTACGACAAGCGGCAGACGCTGCGCGAGCAGCAGGACCGGCGGGACTCGGACCGCGCCATCGCGGCGGCCAAGCGGCGGCAGCGCGCGCAGGAGCGCTGACCGGCCGTCGCGGCGGGCGCCGGGGAATACGCTGGCACCGACGTGCGTTGGTCACGTACGATGGGACTGTTCCTCACCGCAGGGACACCGGGTCGTCGGACCCACTTTGAAAAAACAACATGGGGATGATCGGTTTCGACAGCGGATGTTGAAGCAGGTGAAGCGTGTCGAGGAAGCGGCAATGATCTCGTTAACCATATGTCGCAACCAATAATCGCCAATTCCAAGAGCGATTCCCAGTCCTTCGCCCTCGCTGCCTAATAAGCAGTGAGTGAGGGACCCTAAAAGGGTGTCAGCCCGGGAGTGTTCCCGACCCGGATCCTGGCATAATCTAGGGAACTAAACCATCGAGCCCGGTCACGGGGTTCGATGGGAAATCAAACAGTGACTGGGCCCGTCGGCGACTTGTTCGCGTGATCACCGGGGCCGAGAAAATCGCAGCGAACTGCACACGGAGAAGCCCTGCTGCTGCACCGTTGGACGCGGGTTCGATTCCCGCCATCTCCACCACCCCATGTAGACCTGGGCCCGGCTGTTCACCACAGTCGGGCCTTTGTCGTTGTGTGGGCCCGCTACATGTCTGCGGTCGCGGGACGGTTCTACGGTCCCTGCTCATGACCTCCTCCCACATCAGAACCAGAGCCGCCACCGTCCTCCTGGCCCTGCTGGCCTTCTTCCTGCCCGCGGTGACCCACGCCTCCGCCGCCGCGAGCGTGCAGGAAGTCACCGGGTTCGGGGCCAACCCCGGCGCCCTGAAGATGTTCCGGTACGTCCCCGCCGGGCTGCCGAGCGGGCGGCCGGTCGTCGTCGCCCTGCACGGCTGTACGCAGAACGCCGCCGGGTATGGCACCGGCAGCGGCTGGACCGAGCTGGCCGACCGGTGGGGGTTCTCGGTCGTCCTGCCGCAGCAGTCCGCGGGCAACAACCTGAACGCCTGCTTCGACTGGTTCCAGAGCGGTGACATCGAGCGCGGGCAGGGCGAGGCCGCGTCGATCGCGCAGATGGTCGACAAGCAGCTCGCCGACGCGGGCGGGGACGCGTCCCGGGTGTACGTGACCGGGCTCAGCGCCGGGGGCGGTATGACGTCCGTGATGATGGCCGCGTACCCGGAGAAGTTCGCCGCCGGCGGCGTCGTCGCGGGGCTGCCCTACGGATGCGCACAGGCCGCCGCGTCGCCGTACGTGTGCATGTATGTGGGAGCCACCCAGACCCCTAAACAGTGGGGCGACCGGGTGCGGGCCGCGCGGCCCGGATACGCGGGGCCCTGGCCGCGGCTGACCGTGTTCCAGGGCAGCGCCGACTACACCGTGAAGCCCGTCAACATGAGCGACCTGATGAAGCAGTGGACCGACGTGCGGGGCGCCGACCAGGTCGCCGATACGAGTGACACCGTCGCCGGCTACCCGCACCAGGTCTTCCGCGACGCGTCCGGGGCCGCGGCCGTGGAGACGTACAGCATCACGGGGATGGGACACGGACAGCCCGTCGATCCGGGGAGCGGAGCCGCGCAGTGCGGGACCGCGGGGGCGTACGTCCTCGATGTGAATCTGTGCGCCGCCCAGGTCCTCGGCCACTCGTGGGGTCTTGGCTGAACGACGGGCGTCCGGGATGCTCCTGTCGCATGAGTAGACCTGACGGATCCGCCGCACGACGCGTCAACTCCCGTACGGGGTTCAGAAAATGGGTCTGGCCCGCCGTCCTCGGCGTGGCCGCCGCCACTTTCTCGTGGGGCGCGCCCGCCGGGGCCGACTCCAGCCCCAGCGGGCTGCCCGAGGCCATCGACACCATCCTCGGCGATCCGAGGACGGAGGGCGGCGCGGCGAGTGTCGTCGTCGCTGATGCCACCACCGGCGAGACCCTGTACCAGCACAACCCGACCGGGCGGCTCATGCCCGCTTCCAACACCAAGCTCGCCACGTCGAGCGCGGCGATGGAACTCCTCGGCCCCGGATACACGTTCACCACCGACGTGCTGGCCGGCGGCCGGGTGCGCGGCGGGGTGCTCGACGGGGATCTGTATCTGCGCGGCACCGGCGACCCGACCACGCTCGCCGCCGACTACGACAAGCTCGCCGCGCAGGTCGCGGCCGCCGGCGTGAAGAAGGTGAGCGGGCGGCTGGTCGCCGACGACACGCGGTTCGACGACCACCGGCAGGGCGACACCTGGGGCGCCGACGACGAGTCCTCCTACTACGCCGCCCAGATCTCCGCGCTGAGCGTCGCCCCCGACACCGACTACGACGCCGGGACCGTCATCGTCGAGGTCGCACCCGGCAAGAAGGCGGGGGACAAGCCCGTCGTGCACGTCACGCCGAAGACGGACTACGTGCGCTTCGACGTGCGGGCGAGCACCGTGGCCGCCGGGGGTACGGACAGCGTCGCCGTCGAGCGGCGGCACGGCACCAACACGATCACCGTCAGCGGGACCGTGCCGGTGGGCGGCGACACCACCAAGGAATGGGTCACCGTGTGGGAGCCCACCGGGTACGCGGCCGCCGTCTTCCGTGACGCGCTCGCCGCGCACGGGGTACGGGTGAGCGGCGCCACCAGGCTCGGGCGCGCCACCCCGTCCGGCGCGAAGCCGCTCGCCTCGCACGACTCCATGGCGCTGAAGGACCTGCTCGTCCCGTTCATGAAGCTGTCCAACAACATGCACGCCGAGGCCCTCACCAAAGCCATGGGGTACAAGTCGACCGGACGGCAGGGGAGTTGGGGCGACGGGACCGCCGCCATCGCCTCCTATCTGAAGAGCGCCGGGGTGGACGCCGGGAAGGTGCGGCAGGTCGACGGCTCGGGGCTCTCGCGCAAGGACAACTTCGCCGCCCGGCAACTCGCCGACCTGCTGCTCTCCGTACGGCACGAGCCCTGGTACGCCGACTGGTACGCGTCGCTGCCGGTGGCCTGCGCCCAGGACCGGTTCGTCGGCGGGACGCTGCGGTCGCGGATGTGCGGCACCCCGGCGGAACTCAACGCCCGCGGCAAGACGGGGTCGTTGACGGGCGCCAGCGCGCTGTCCGGCTATGTGAAGGACGCCGACGGGCGCGAGCTGGTCTACAGCGTCGTCCAGAACAACTACCTGGTCGACTCCGTGAAGCCGCTGGAGGACGCGATCGTCGTGACCCTCGCCGAGTCGACGTCGAAGAAGGCGACCGCCGTGACGCCGAAGTCCGCCAGGTCCCTGCCCGCCACGGTGCGGAACGGGGACCTGGAGTGTTCGTGGCGCAAGCCCGCCACGTGCTGAACGCTCACTGCCGGTCCGGGCGCCGTACATATCCGTAGAGCGAAAGGAGCAGTGCCGTCACCGCCGCCGCGACCGGCACGGTGTACGCCGCGGTGGGGCCCCAGTGCTCCACCGCGGCGCCACCGGCCGCCGAGCCGCACGCGATGCCGCCGAGCAGACCGGTGACCGCGAGCGTCATGCCCTCGTTCAACTGGCTCGCGGGCGTGCGCTGCTGGACCAGGGTCATGCCCGTCACCATGGTCGGCGCCGTCGCCATCCCGGCGATCAGGAGCGCCCCGCCGAGCGCGAGGAGCGAACCGGTGAGCGCGGCCGCGAGCAGCGGCAGCGTCATCAGGACCGACATCGCCGCGACGCACATCGGGTGGCGCCGGCCGGCCGGGCCCGTCGGCTTCGTCGCCCCGAAGACAAGACCCGCCGCGCACGAGCCCGCCGCCTGCAGTGCCAGGATGCCGCCCGCCCACACCTTGTGTCCCTGCGCGTCCGCGAAAGCGACCGTGACGACCTCCAGCGAGCCGAAGATCGCGCCCATGGCGAGGAACGCGATCAGCAGCGGTGGCATGCCACGCGCGCGTAGCGGCGTTTTCGTCGCCTCTGTACGCGCGTGCGGCGGGGGCTCCGTGGCGCGCTGCGCGGCGAAGATCAGCACGCCCGTCACCATGAGCACGGCGCTGACCAGCGTGCCCGCCTCCGGGAGCAGGGATCCGCACAAGAAGGCGGCCACCACCGGGCCGAGCATGTAGCAGAGCTCGTCCGCCGCCTGCTCGAAGGAGTTCGCGGTGTGCAGCGCGTCCGCGTCGCCCTTCAGGAGATGCGCCCAGCGGGCCCGGGACATGCCGCCCGTGTTGGGGGTGGCCGCCGACGCCAGGTACGCGGCGAACAGGGTCCAGTCCGGCGCCTCGAAGCGCACGCACAGGAGAAGGGCGAGAGAGCCGCACGCGGAGACCGCCGTGGCCGGGACGGCGATGCGCGCCTGCCCGTACCGGTCGACGAGCCGGGCCGTCCACGGGCCGACGACCGCGTTGGCCACCAGGCCCGTCGCGGTGACGGCACCGGCGAGCGCGTACGACCCCCGCGTCCCGGAGATCATGATGACCGCGCTGATGCTGAACATGCCCTGCGGGAAGCGGGCTATCAGGTTGCCGAGGGTGAAGGCGCGGGCGCCGGGGAGGGTGAACAGCCGGGCGTACGTCGTCTTCGGGGCGGGGGGCGAAGGTGCGGCGATGATCGTGCTCGTGGTGGTGCTCGGGGTCGCGTCAGGCATGCGAAGAGCGTCGCCGCGGGTCGCGTACGCGGTCCAACACCTACTCGGTGCCGATTCACGCACCGGTGTTGTAAGTTCCCCCGATGGCGACCTCCTCATCCGGCCCTCGCGGCCTCCGCAGCGTCGAGCCGCGTCTGCTGCGCGCCTTCCTCGCCGTCGCCGACGAACTGCACTTCACGCGCGCGGCCGCCCGTCTCTACGTCGCGCAGCAGGCGCTCAGCCGGGACATCCGCCGCCTGGAACGCGAGCTGGGCGCCGAACTGTTCGGCCGGACCACCCGGCAGGTCACGCTGACCGCGGACGGCGCGCGGCTGCTGCCGTACGCGCGGCGCGCGATCGAGGCGCAGGACGAGCTGCTCGCCGCCTTCACCCGGCCCGCGCCCGAGGCCCGGCCGCTGCTCGTCGACGTCAACAGCCCCGGCCTCGTGAACGAACGCGTCCTCGCGCGGGCCCGCGAACTCGCCCCCGACTGCGAGCTGATGGCCCGCTACGAGAGCGGCCTGACCGGCGCCGCCGCCGAACTCCTCGCCGGACGGATCGACGTCTCCTTCGGCCGGTTCGCCGGACTCGACCCGGCCGTGCGCGAGCGCCTCGCCCAACAGCCCATGCGCTACGAGCCGATGGCGGTCGTACTCCCCGTGGACCATCCGCTGGCCGGCCTCGACGCCGTGCCCCTCGACCGGCTCGCGGGGGAGACGATCTACGCCGGTGCAGGCAACCCCCGGACGCCCGAATGGACCGATCTGGCCCGGCGGTTGTTCGCCGGGCGCGGCATCGGGATCGCGCCGCCGGCGCCGCTCGCCGTCGGCGAGGAGGAGTTCCGGCGGATCATGGCAAAGTATCGGAATCCGGTCCTCACGGGCGTCGACTTTCCGGCCATGCCGGGTTCGGTGCTCCGGCCGATCGTCGACCCCGTCCCGCTGTCACCGGTGTCGTTGGTGTGGCGAAAGGGGCGCAAACATCCAGGAATTCAGGCATTGAGGGCTGCCGCCTCAGGTCTCGCCGAGGAGAACGGGTGGCTCCGCCGCCCCGAGAATGGGTGGATACCGGCCACAGATGCACTCATTATGATGAGTCACGTTTGATGGGCGGACACGACCGTCACTCCGGTGCGCTACATTCGTGGTCCGGGTGCAGTGTGATAAGGGGGGCGCTCGGATCGGGTGGGGGCCCGGTCCGGCCGACGAATGCCCGGCGAGTCGTGCGCGCACCCATGTGAACATTCCTTGGGGGGATGTGCGTACGGTGGAAAACTGGCGAGAAAACGCCTTGCCTGGACAGACTCATGACCCGAACGAAGTGACGGTCCAACTCGACGGCGCAGGCCGTCAGTTGGGCGGTCTTCTCGACGCGGGAAGAAAGCCGGGGAACCCGAGGCAAGCGGGGATACCGGGAGAGCCCGCCAGGCCGCCGGGCGACGGCAAGGAAGTACCCGTCTTCGTCGACGACTCGGGACGGCGCAGCCGTACGTTCCGACGGGTCGGCGTGCTCGTGGGCATCGCCTGCGCGGTGTACGCCGTCGTCATCGTGATCACCCTGCTGTCGGGGAACTCGAGCGCGCCCTGGCTGCCCATGCCGGAGGGGCCCACGGAGAAGGTCGACACCAAGCCGGTCGTCCCCGCCGACTCCGCGACACCGTCCACGTCACCGGGTGTCGTCCCCGGCCCGAGCGCCTCTGGCACCGTGCCCGGCACCGGCGCCACCCCGGGCGCGAGCGGTGCCCCGGCCCCGGGCACCAGCACCGGCGACGCCAAGCCGGGCAAGGGCACCGGCGGCACCGCGTCCGGCAAGCCCGCCGACGGCAGGACGACACCGCCCGCCGTCCCGACCAAACCGGGGGAGAACACGACACCGCCCGCGGCCCCGTCCACGCCACCGGCGGATCCGTCCACGCCGCCGGCCGACCCGTCCGGTCCGGCCTCCGAGCCCGCGGGCGAGACCGGCAACGGCGACGGCACCGGCAACGTCGCCGGCGGCGCCACGTCGAGCGCGCCCGTCGAGCAACTGCCCGGCGGCTCCCCGTCGGCATCGTCCGTCGCTTCCCCGGAAAGCAGCGTCCTGTAGATGTCAGACCGCTCACGTCCCCGGCGGGCCCGTGCCCGTAAGCGCAGGCTTCCGCTGCGCTACCTCCTGCCGTCGCTGCTCCTCGTGGCGATGATCGCGATGCTCATGCTGCGCGGCTACGTGCACAGCGAGATCCTCGCCGACCACCGCATCCAGCCCGAGGCGGCCACCGACCGCGTCCCCGAGAAGATCCTCGACGGCGGACCCGTCATCGACACCCGCGGCGGCCAGGAGAACAGCCGCTCCATCGACCGGCACAAGCTGGTCCTCACCTTCGACGACGGACCCGACCCGGAGTGGACTCCCAAGGTCCTCGACGTCCTGAAGAAGCACCACGCGCACGCCGTCTTCTTCGTCACCGGCACCATGGCCTCGCGCTACCCGGGGCTGGTGGACCGCATGGTCGCGGAGGGCCACGAGGTGGGCCTGCACACCTTCAACCACCCCGACCTCTCGTACCAGTCGAAGGACCGCATCGACTGGGAGCTGTCGCAGAGCCAGCTGGCGCTCGAAGGCGCGGCGGGCGTGCGCACCTCCCTGTTCCGTCCGCCGTACTCCTCGTTCGCGGACGCGATGGACGACAAGTCGTGGCCGGTGACCAAGTACATCGGCTCGCGCGGCTACATCACCGTCGTCAACAACACCGACAGCGAGGACTGGAAGCGCCCCGGCGTCTCCGAGATCATCCGCCGTGCCACGCCGCACGGCGGCAAGGGCGCCATCGTCCTGATGCACGACTCCGGTGGCAACCGCGCGCAGACCGTCGCCGCGCTCGACCGTTTCCTGCCGCAACTGCAGGACGAGGGGTACAAGTTCCAGAACCTCTCCGAAGCCCTCGACATCGCCAGCGCGCACACGCCCGTGACCGGCGTCGAGCTGTGGAAGGGCCGGGCGTGGATCTACGCCGTCCAGGCCTCGGAGAACATCACGGGGGTCCTGGTCGTCGGGCTCGCCGTCATCGGCGTCCTCGTCATGGGCCGCTTCGGCCTCATGCTGCTGCTGTCCGCGCTGCACGCCCGGCGCGTACGCAAACGCGGCTTCGCCTGGGGCCCGCCCGTCACGGAACCGGTCTCGGTGCTCGTACCGGCGTACAACGAGGCCAAGTGCATCGAGAACACCGTCCGTTCCCTGATGGCGAGCGAGCACCCCGTCGAGGTCATCGTCATCGACGACGGCTCCACCGACGGCACCGCCCGCATGGTGGAGGACCTGCGGCTGCCGGGCGTCCGGGTCGTGCGCCAGCACAACGCGGGCAAGCCCGCCGCCCTCAACAGAGGCCTGGCGAACGCCCGGTACGACCTCGTCGTGATGATGGACGGCGACACCATCTTCGAACCGGCCACCGTGCGCGAACTGGTCCAGCCGTTCGGCGACCCGCGCGTGGGCGCCGTCGCGGGCAACGCGAAGGTGGGCAACCGGGACTCGCTGATCGGCGCCTGGCAGCACATCGAGTACGTGATGGGCTTCAACCTCGACCGCCGCATGTACGACCTGCTGCGCTGCATGCCGACGATCCCGGGGGCCGTAGGTGCTTTCCGCCGGTCGGCACTGGAGCCCATCGGCGGCATGAGCGACGACACGCTCGCCGAGGACACCGACGTCACCATGGCGCTGCACCGCGACGGCTGGCACGTGGTCTACGCCGAGAAGGCGCGCGCCTGGACCGAGGCCCCCGAGTCCGTGCAGCAGCTGTGGTCGCAGCGCTACCGCTGGTCGTACGGCACCATGCAGGCCATCTGGAAGCACCGCCGCGCCCTGATCGAGCGCGGCCCGTCCGGCCGCTTCGGCCGTGTCGGTCTGCCCCTGGTCTCCCTGTTCATGGTGCTGGCACCGCTCCTGGCCCCGCTGATCGACGTCTTCCTGCTGTACGGGGTGGTGTTCGGCCCCACCGAGAAGACGGTCGTTGCCTGGCTCGGCGTGCTCGCCGTCCAGGCGGTCTGCGCGGCGTACGCCTTCCGGCTGGACAAGGAACGCATGACGCACCTCATCTCGCTCCCGCTCCAGCAACTTCTCTACCGGCAGCTGATGTACGTCGTGCTGCTCCAGTCCTGGATCACCGCCCTCACCGGCGGCCGGCTGCGCTGGCAGAAGCTGCGCCGCACGGGCGCGCTGGGCGCCGGGCTGAGCGGCATGCCGAGTCAGCGCTCCGCCTCGGTCTCCAGTGACGACAGGAGGCCGGTGGCATGACGCATCCCTTCCACGAGGACGGCTCCGAAGCCAAGGGGCAGGCGGACCACGGCGGTTGGTTCGACGGACCCGGTGATCCGGCGGGCACCGCCGACGCCGGGTCGGACTGGCCGTCGGCGGCGGCGGGCGGGCCCCGCACGTCGTCCTGGCCACAGCCCGAGCCGGCACCGGCCTGGCAGCAACCCGCGCCGGCCGCCCGGCTCGCCGAGGTGCCCCCGCAGGCCCATCCCGCACACCCTCTTCCGTACGCGCCGACGAAGGTGACGACGGAAAAGGCTCCGGTCCCGGACCCGGCCCCGGCCACGCCCAAGAAGCCGGGCCGGGACCGCTATCTCGACCTGCTGCGTTCCATCGCGCTCGTCCGCGTCGTCGTCTACCACCTCTTCGGGTGGGCGTGGCTGAGCGTGCTGTTCCCGTCCATGGGCGTGATGTTCGCGCTCGCCGGTTCGCTGATGGCGCGCTCGCTGGGCCGCCCCGCGCTCGGCGTGATCCGCGGGCGCATCCGGCGGCTGCTGCCGCCCCTGTGGGCGTTCAGCGCGGTCGCCCTGTCCCTGCTGTACATCGGCGGCTGGAACCCCGGCAAGGACCCGGACAGCGGGGGCCTGTGGGGCTGGCTCGGCATCGTCGACTACATCATCCCGATCAGCGGGCCGGCCTACCCCTTCGAGGTGGCGCACCCGCCGGGCTTCCTGGAGAGCAGCTGGGCCGAGCAGGGCATCGGCCCCCTCTGGTACCTGCGCGCCTACCTCTGGTTCGTCATCGCCTCGCCGCTGCTCCTGTGGGCGTTCCGCAAGGTGCCGTGGGCGACGCTGCTTGCGCCGCTGGCCCTCACCGCCGTCGTGGGCACGGGCCTGGTCACCATCCCCGGCCGGACCGGTGACACGGTCACCGACTTCGCCGTCTACGGCAGTTGCTGGGTGCTGGGCTTCGCCCACCACGACGGCGTCCTCGCGAAGGTGCCGCGGTATCTGGCGGTCTCCGGTGCCGCGCTCGTCATGGCCTTCGGCCTGTGGTGGGCCTCGGGGCACCTGACCGAGGAGGGCTGGGACCTGAACGAGATCCCGCTGGCCCAGGCCGCGTGGTCCCTCGGGTTCGTCGTCATCCTGCTCCAGTACTCGCCTTCCTGGCAGCAGCTGCCGGGGCGCCTCGCCCGCTGGGACAAGCCGATCACGCTGGCCAACAACCGGGCCGTCACGATCTACCTCTGGCACAACTTCCTGATCATGGCGACGTTCCCGCTGATCGACCTGCTCTATTCGCTCCCGTTCATGAACGACCGGCTGAGCTCCGCCCTCGACACGACGTACATGTTCTGGACGTTCGTCCTCGTGTGGCCGTTGATAGCGGTCGCGATCGTGGGTGTGGGCTGGATCGAGGACCTCGCCGCCAAGCGCTCGCCCCGGCTGTGGCCGGACGGCGGAAAGAAGAAGCGCAAGCGCCACTGAGGCGCGGGGCCCCGGGCGCCGGTGGGGGTTGTGCCCGGAGGCCCCCTCCGGGTTGACTTGTGCGAACTGTGCGGCGTGGGCCGCATGGTGCGTACGAGGAACCACGGGGACCACGGGGACGGGGACGACCATGACGCAGCCGCCGCAGGACGGTCAGGGGTACGGCTACGGCGGCCCGCCTCCGCAGCAGCCGCCCGCCGGTCCCTACGGGGCGCCGGGCCCCTATGGCGCTCCGCCGCGGTCCCCGGGCCCGTACGGCGCCGACAACCCGTACGCGAGCGAGCCCACCGCACCACAGCCGGGCTACGGACAGCAGCCGGGGTACGGCCAGTCGCCGCAACCCGGCTACGGCCAGTCGCCGCAACCCGGCTACGGGCAGCCGCAGCAGCAGTCGCCGTACGGCCAATTCCCGCCGCCGCATGGCCCGTTCCCGCCCCAGCCGGGGCAGGGTCCCGGCGGGGGCGGCAAGAAGCGGGCCGTGCTGATCGCCGTCGCGGTCGTGGTCGTCGCCGCGCTCGCCGGCGGCGGCATCCTGCTGGCCACCAGCGGGGACAACGGCAACGACAAGCCGGTCGCCGAGCAGAGCAGCATCGTCGCGACGGGCAGCGTGAGCCAGCCCCCGAGCGAGACGGCCGAGCCGAGCGTGGACGCGTCCGCGTCCGACGACCCGTACAGCGACGAGCCGACCGACGACCCGTACGCCGACGACGAGCCGGCCGAGCGCCCGGCGGGTTCCACCGGCTACCAGGGGCAGTGGCAGAACGAGAAGGCGCAGACCCTCACCGTCGGCGCCAAGATCGCCTCGGGCAGCGCCAAGGGCAAGTACAGCGTCTCCTACATCGACTCGGCCGGTAAGGGCATCTGCAGCGGCATCGGCCAGACGCGGAACGGAACGGGCTTCCGGATCGCCGTGTCCTGCGTGGGCCAGGACACCGGCGACGAGGTGTTCGCCGCGAACCTCACACAGGCCTCCGACGTCGTCACCCTCACCTGGGACAAGGGCGGTTCGGTGAAGCTGCCCTGGTCCGGCGAGGGCTCCACCTGATCCGACGGGACCGGCAACCCGGGCGCCGGGCCTCACCGCTCGCCGCCGCCCCGGGTGAGAGCAACGTTCCCCACCGGTCATCGCACGCCACAGCCCGGAAATCCGGCCTCCCTACCGTCGGTCGCGGCAGGCAGGAACCGCGACCCTGGAGGCGTTCAGATGACAGGCCGGAGCCGGACCCACAAGTGGGTCGAGCGGTGGGACCCCGAGGACGCGACGTTCTGGGAGGAGACGGGCGCGAAGGTCGCCCGGCGCAACCTCGCCTTCTCCATCCTCTCCGAACACATCGGGTTCTCCGTCTGGACCCTGTGGTCGGTCATGGTCCTGTTCATGGGGCCCGAGTACGGCATCGACCCGGCGGGGAAGTTCTTCCTCGTCTCGATGGCCACCCTCGTCGGCGCCTTCGCGCGCGTGCCCTACACGTTCGCGGTCGCCCTCTTCGGCGGCCGGAACTGGACGATCGTCGCGGCGGGCATGCTGCTGGTGCCGACGATCGCCGCGTTCGCCGTGATGGAACCGGGAACCTCGTACAGCACCTTCATGGTGTGCGCGGCGCTCACCGGTGTCGGCGGCGGCAACTTCGCCTCCTCCATGACGAACATCAACTCCTTCTTCCCGATGCGCAAGAAGGGCTGGGCGCTCGGCCTGAACGCGGGCGGCGGCAACATCGGCGTCCCCGTCATCCAGCTCGTCGCACTCGCCGTCATCGGCCTGAGCGGCGGCCCGCGCGTCCTGCTGGGCATCTACATCCCGCTGGTCTTCGTCTCGGCGCTCTGCGCGGCCCTCTTCATGGACAACCTGGCGACGGTGAAGAACGACACCGGCGCCGCGCGCGAAGCGGTCAGGGACGCCCACACGTGGATCATGGCGTTCCTCTACGTCGGCACGTTCGGCTCGTTCATCGGCTACTCGTTCGCGTTCGGGCTCGTCCTGCAGACCCAGTTCGGCCGTACGCCGCTGCAGGCGGCCGGCGTCACCTTCATCGGACCGCTGCTCGGCTCGCTCATCAGGCCGGTCGGCGGCCGGCTCGCGGACCGGTTCGGCGGGGCCCGCATCACGCTGTGGAACTTCGTGGCGATGGCCGCGGCGACGGCCGTGGTGACGCTGGCGTCCGTCGAGAAGTCCCTGGCCCTGTTCACGACCGCGTTCATCGTCGTGTTCGTACTGAGCGGCCTCGGCAACGGGTCCACGTACAAGATGATCCCGGGCATCTTCCAGGCCAAGGCGCTGGGCATGGGCCTCACGGGCGAGGAGGCGGCCGCGTACGGGCGACGCCTCTCGGGCGCCTCCATGGGGCTGATCGGCGCGGTCGGGGCGCTCGGCGGGCTCGGCATCAACCTCGCGTTCCGCCAGTCCTTCCAGACGGCGGGCACCGGCACCGGGGCCTTCGTCTCCTTCCTCGTCTTCTACGCGGTGTGCTTCGCCGTGACCTGGGCCGTATACCTTCGCCGCTCGGCCGCGCGGTCCGCCCCCGCCCCTACCGCCGGGGCCGAGCCGCAGCTCAGCTACGCCGAGGTGTAAGGATCAGGGGGCGTAACACGCACGCAATCATGCCGATCCGGGCCCGTCACGGTGGGTTGACAGGCTCGGACCACGGCAGGACAGCGGACGCGACAGCACAGCAGTGCACGGGACGACCGTCGAGCGGGACGAGAACCAGCATGTACGACGAACAGCAGGCTTCCGGGACCGCGCAGCCGCACGGCCCGCTCGCGGGCTTCACCGTGGGGGTGACCGCGGCGCGCCGGGCCGACGAACTGGGCGCGCTGCTCCAGCGCCGCGGTGCCACGGTGCTGCACGCGCCCGCGCTGCGCATCGTGCCGCTCGCCGACGACAGCGAACTCCTCTCCGCGACCAAGGAACTGATCGACCACGGCCCCGACGTGGTGGTGGCGACGACCGCCATCGGCTTCCGCGGCTGGGTCGAGGCCGCCGACGGCTGGGGCCTGGGGGAGGCGCTGATCACCCGGCTGCGCGGGGTGGAACTCCTCGCCCGCGGTCCCAAGGTGAAGGGCGCGATCCGCGCGGCGGGGCTGACCGAGGAGTGGTCGCCGTCGTCGGAGTCGATGGCGGAGGTGCTGGAGCGGCTCCTCGCCGAGGGCGTCCAGGGCCGGCGGGTGGCGGTCCAGCTGCACGGCGAACCCCTGCCCGGTTTCGTCGAGGCGCTGCGCGAGGCGGGCGGCGAGGTGGTGGGCGTGCCGGTGTACCGCTGGATGCCGCCGGAGGACATCGGACCCGTGGACCGGCTGCTCGACGCGACCGTGGCGCGGGGCGTGGACGCGCTGACGTTCACCTCGGCGCCGGCGGCGGCGTCACTGCTGAACCGGGCCGAGGCGCGCGGACTGCTGCCCGACCTCATCGCCGCGCTGCACCACGACGTGGTCCCCGCGTGCGTGGGCCCGGTGACGGCGCTGCCGCTGCAGGCGCACGGCGTGGACACGGTGCAGCCGGAGCGCTTCCGGCTCGGCCCGCTGGTCCAGCTGCTCTGCCGCGAACTCCCGGCGCGCGCACGGACGTTGCCGGTGGCGGGACACCGCATGGAGATCCGCGGCCACGCCGTCGTGGTCGACGGCGAGCTGCGGCCGGTGCCACCGGCCGGGATGTCGCTGCTGCGCTCGCTGTCACGTCGGCCCGGCTGGGTGGTGGCCCGCGCGGAACTGCTGCGCGCGCTGCCCGGCGCGGGCCGCGACGAGCACGCGGTGGAGACGGCGATGACGCGGCTCAGATCGGCGCTCGGCGCGCCGAAACTGATCCAGACGGTGGTCAAGCGGGGGTACCGGCTGGCGCTCGACCCGATGTCGGACGCCAAATACGCGGACGAGTGAGGGACCTGGGGGAGGTACGTCCCTCGCGGTAGAGGCGCTCATCCCCCCATACGCAGGCGTGCACGCCCGCGCGTACCGTGCGGGCATGCTGATCGCCGACGACATCGAACTGCGCCCCGCCGTCCCGGCCGACGCCCAGGCTCTCGCCGACGCCACGGTGCGCAACCGGGAGTACCTGCGCCCCTGGGAGCCGTACCGCAGCGAGGACTACTACACGGCGCGGGCCCAGGCCGCCCGGATCGCCGAGCCGGGCGGCGCGATGTGGCTGCTGTTCGACAGGGCGGCCGGGGGCCGCGTCGTCGGCCGCGCCGCGCTCCAGGGCATCGTGCTCGGCCCGCTGTGCAGCGCCGGCCTCGGCTACTGGATAGAGGCCGAGTACGGCGGCCGCGGCCTGATCTCCGCCGCCGTCGAGGAGCTCTGCCGTGCCGCCCGCGACGAATTGGGCCTGCACCGCGTCGAGGCGGGCACCCGCACGGACAACAAGGCGTCGCAGCGGGTGCTCATCAAGTGCGGCTTCGTCGAGTACGGGACGGCCCCCGACTACCTGCACATCGACGGGCAATGGCGCGAGCACGTCCTCTTCCAGCGGCTGCTGCACGACGGGCCGCCCGCGCACATCCCCAAGTAGCCCCGCGTTACCGGGGGTTCCGGCGGGGCGTCGCGGCGGGCACTGTAGAGGACATGGCAGCAGTACCCACAGAGCCCTCCCTCCCCCCTCCCTGTGAGTTGCGGTTCGACTCCGGACGCCTCTGCCTGGATCTGGTCGCCACCGCACACCCCGAGGAACGCCTCACCTCCACCGACCGGCTGCGCGCCTGGCTCGTCGGCGCCGGACTCGTCCCCGATCCCGCGGCGCGGCCCGCGTGCACCTCGGCCTGGCTCGCGTCCTTCCTCGAACTGCGGGGCCATATCGGCCAGTTGGTGCGCGGCGAACTGGCCGGGCGCCCGGCGCCCGCCGCCCTTGAGCGCGTCAACCTGCTCGCACGCGCCGCCCCGCCCGCCCCGCGCGCCGTCCGCGCCGCCGACGGCTCCCTCGTCCGGTCCCTGCACGCCGAGCCGGGCTGCCCGGCCCTGCTCGCGGCCGTCGCCAGGGACGTCGTCGACCTGCTCACCGATCCCGCCGTACGGGGCTGTCTGCGCCAGTGCGAGGGCGACAACTGCCCGATCATCTACCTCGACACGTCCCGGGGCCGCAGACGCCGCTGGTGCTCCAGCGAGGTGTGCGGCAACCGCGAACGAGTGGCCCGGCACCGGCGCCGGGCGGCGGCCCTGGCTCGCGCCTGACCCGCGATTGCCCGAACTCCCTTTGAACATCCGTGTGTTCGCGTACGTATCCCACCCGTGAGCCCAGCCGAAACGAGACGGCCGGATCGTCGAACCGGGGACACCGGAGGTAGGCGTGCGCAAGGATTCCGCCGTGGCCGATGAACGCCCTTCCCGGGCTCGACATCGCGCGTCCCGGCCCCCCGAGCCGGACGAGGAGCTCATGCGCGCGCTCTACGCCGAGCACGCGCGGCCGCTGCTCGCCTACGTGCTCCGCCTCGTGGCGGGGGACCGGCAGCGCGCTGAGGATGTCGTGCAGGAGACGCTCATCCGCGCCTGGAAGAACGCCGGTCAGCTCAACCGTGCGACCGGCTCGGTACGCCCCTGGCTGGTGACGGTCGCCCGACGGATCGTCATCGACGGCCACCGCAGCCGGCAGGCCCGGCCACAGGAGGTCGACGCGTCGCCGCTGGAGGTCATCCCCGCGGAGGACGAGATCGACAAGGCGCTCTGGCTGATGACCCTCTCCGATGCCCTGGAGGACCTGACCCCCGCCCACCGGGAAGTGCTCGTGGAGACGTACTTCAAGGGGCGTACCGTCAATGAGGCGGCCGAGACGCTCGGCATCCCCAGCGGCACGGTGCGCTCCCGCGTGTTCTACGCCCTGCGTTCCATGAAGCTGGCGCTGGAGGAGCGGGGGGTGACGGCATGACATCGGCGTACGGATCGTACGGTCCGTCCGGTCACGAGCCGGCGGGCGACGTGCACGAGGCGGTCGGCGCCTACGCGCTCGGCATCCTCGACGACGCCGAATCGAGCGCGTTCGAGGCCCACTTGGCGACGTGCGAGCGGTGCGCGGCACAGCTGGAGGAGTTCGCCGGGATGGAGCCGATGCTCGCGGCCCTCGCCGATCTGCCGGCCCGCCGGGACGCGCCCGCCGTGCGGCAGGTGGGGGAGTCCCTGGCGGCCGCGCCCAGCTCCCGCCTCGCGGACTCCCTGCTCGGCGAGGTCGCCCGCAGGCGCGCGAAGAAGCGGCGCCGGGGCCTCTATCTGGTGGCGGCCGCCGCGGCGCTGATCATCGGCGGCCCGCTGACGGTCATGGCGGTCACCGACGGCGGCGGCACCACAGGGAGCGTCGCGGAGCCGCATCCCACGAGCCCCGCCGAGGACGCCTTCTTCCACCACATGGACGAGAAGGTGCAGGCCACCGACGCGACGACGAAGGTCAGCGCGACGATCGGCATGGAGAAGAAGGCCTGGGGGACCCACACCGTCCTGCAGCTGAAGAACGTCAAGGGCCCGCTGAAGTGCTCACTCGTCGCCGTCGCCAAGAACGGCGAGCGCGAGACGGTCACCACCTGGGCCGTCCCGAAGTGGGGCTACGGGATCGCCTCCAGCCCGCACGAGAGCGCGAAATACCCGCTGTACGTGCACGGAGGCGCGGCCTTCGACCGGAATCAGATCGCCCGGTTCGAGGTCGAGACGCTCGACGGGAAGCGGCTCGTGGAGGTGAACGCGTGACCGCCCGGTGAGCCGACCGCCGCGGACGTAGCCTCCCGGGCCCCCTTTCGCGTACCTTTGACGGCTGCCCAGCACGTCAGAAGGGGGCCCGGTGGCCGCTCAGGCTCAGCAGGATCCAGCGGTGGACCAGGATCCGGCGGTGGACTCGGATACGGACTCCGTTCGTGACCGCGAGATCGGTGTCGAACAGGAACATCTCGACGCCGTCTACCACCGTCTGGAAGAGAAGATCCACGAGGCGGAGTTCCTGATGGACGACGCCGCCAAGCGCGGGCAGGTCGGCACGCCCGGCGCGCTCGCGGAGCGCGACGCGCAGGTCTTCCGCGCGGGCGTGCACCTCAGCCGCCTCAACAACGAGTTCGAGGACTTCCTCTTCGGCCGTATCGACCTGCTCCAGGGCAGGGACGGCAAGAAGGGCCCGGACGGGGCCTACACGGCCGTCGAACCGGCCGAGGGCGCGGTCCGCGCCGACAACACGGCCGACATCGCCGAGACCCTGCACATCGGCCGCATCGGCGTCCTGGACGCGGACTACTCGCCGCTGGTCATCGACTGGCGCGCGCCGGCCGCGGCGCCGTTCTACCGTTCCACGCCGGTCGACCCGGGCCGCGTCGTGCGCCGCCGGGTCATCCGCTCCAAGGGCCGCAGGGTGCTCGGGGTCGAGGACGACCTGATGCGCCCGGAGCTGACCGCGTACCTGGACGGCGAGCGGCTCCCGGCCGTCGGCGACGGCGCCCTGATGGCCGCGCTCGGCCAGGCCCGCAGCCACTCGATGCGCGACATCGTGGCCTCCATCCAGGCCGAACAGGACCTGGTGATCCGGGCGCCCGCCGCCTCTGTCACCTACGTCGAGGGCGGTCCGGGAACGGGCAAGACGGCGGTGGCCCTGCACCGCGCCGCCTACCTCCTCTACCAGGACCGCCGCCGGTACGCGGGCGGCATCCTGATCGTCTCGCCCACGCCCCTGCTGGTGGCGTACACCGAGGGCGTGCTGCCCTCGCTCGGCGAGGAGGGCCAGGTCGCGATCCGTGCGGTCGGCTCCCTGGTCGACGGCGCGGAGGCCACCGAGTACGACAGCCCGGCGGTGGCCCGCGTCAAGGGTTCCTCGCGGATGCTGAGGGTGCTGCGCAAGGCGGCGCGCGGAGCCCTGGAGTCGGGCCGCCCCGCCCCGACCCCGGGCGGGCAGCTCGCCTTCGGTGAGGACGAGGAGGAAGCGGCCCCGGCTGCCACCGGTACGCCCACGCGCCTGCGGGTCGTCGCCTTCGGCCGCCGCCTGGAGCTGGAGGCCGACCAGCTGAACCGGATCCGCCAGGCCGCCCTCGGCGGCACGGCGCCCGTCAACCATCTGCGCCCGCGCGCCCGCAAGCTGCTGCTCGACGCCCTGTGGGAGCGGTCCGGCGCGGGGAGCCGGCACAGCGACCCGGAGCTCGCGGCCGAGCTGCGCTCCTCCTTCGACGAGGACATCACGGGCGAGGACGACTTCCTGCGCTTCCTGGACGCCTGGTGGCCGGAGCTGACGCCCCGCGCCGTCCTGTCCGCGATGTCCGAGGAGCGGCGCCTGGGCCGCTGGGCGCGCCGCATCCTGAACCCGGGCGAGATCCGCAAGGTCGCCCGGTCCCTGCGGCGCGAGGCCCTCTCGGTGCACGACGTCGCGCTCCTCGACGAGCTGACCGCCGTCCTCGGCACCCCGGCGCGCCCGCGGAAGAGGCGCGAGTACGACCCGCTCGACCAGCTCACCGGCCTTGAGGAGCTGATGCCGCAGCGCGAGGAGACCCAGCGCGAGCGCGCGGAGCGGCTCGCGCAGGAGCGCACCGAGTACGCGCACGTCATCGTCGACGAGGCGCAGGACCTCACGCCGATGCAGTGGCGCATGGTCGGCCGCCGCGGCCGGCACGCCACGTGGACGGTGGTCGGCGACCCGGCCCAGTCGTCCTGGTCCGACCCGGACGAGGCGGCGGCCGCCCGTGACGAGGCGCTGGGCTCGCGCCCGCGCCGCCGCTTCACGCTCACCGTCAACTACCGCAACCCGTCCGAGATCGCGGAGCTGGCCGCCAAGGTCCTGGCGCTCGCGATGCCCGGCTCCGAGTCCCCGTCCGCGGTCCGCTCCACCGGCGTCCGGCCGCGGTTCAGTGCCGTACGGGACCGGCTGAGCGGCACCGTGCGGGAGGAGGCCGCGCGCCTGCTCGACCAGGTCGACGGCACGGTCGGCGTCGTCGTGGCGATGAACCGTCGCGCGGAGGCGGCGCGTTGGCTCGCCGGGCTCGGCGAGCGCGTGGTGGCGCTCGGCTCGCTGGAGGCGAAGGGGCTGGAGTACGACGCCACGGTCGTGGTCTCCCCGGCCGAGATCGCCGACGAGTCACCGGCGGGGCTGCGGGTCCTGTACGTGGCCCTGACCCGCGCCACCCAGCAGCTGACGGTGGTCTCCGGCGAGCGCGACGAACCCGACGGGAACGGGGTGCCGGACCTGCTGCGGGACTGACCCTTGTGCCCGCAGGCGCCTCGGGGTCTGGGGTGTTCCCAGAGAATGCAGTACCGTTGATGACGGCACCGGTTCGATCCAAGCCCCCGGGCCCAACCTTCGTCCCTCAGAGGGACCACTTGCCGCGAGGCGAGCATGGCGGGCCGGTGTCATGAACGTAGAGAGGCTCACGTCACCCAGTGACGTGAGCCTCTTCTCGTTTTCCGGTACTTCTCGTATGGTGGAAACCACTTTCCGAAACATGCGCTCCATGTGACCCGTGGACCGCATCCGAAAGAGCGGTGAACGTAAGGTTCACAATCCGATGCGACTACCACGTACTCGGCGGTAGGTGCGACCATCGGACAGCAACAAGTACACGGTGAAAGCAGAGGAAGTCGGCCATGGCAACGGCGCCCAGCGTCTCCTACTCGATGACGGTCCGGTTGGAGGTGCCCGCGAGCGGTACGGCTGTCTCGCAGCTCACCACCGCCGTGGAGTCCTCCGGCGGCTCGGTGACCGGCCTCGACGTCACCGCCTCCGGCCACGAGAAGCTCCGGATCGACGTCACGATCGCGGCCAGCTCGACGTCCCACGCGGACGAGATCGTCACGGAGCTGCGGCGCATCGAGGGCGTGACGCTCGGGAAGGTCTCCGACCGTACGTTCCTCATGCACCTCGGCGGCAAGATCGAGATGCAGTCCAAGCACCCCATCCGCAACCGTGACGATCTCTCGATGATCTACACGCCGGGTGTGGCCCGCGTCTGCATGGCGATCGCCGAGAACCCCGAGGACGCCCGCCGCCTCACGATCAAGCGCAACACCGTTGCGGTCGTGACGGACGGCTCCGCGGTGCTCGGCCTCGGCAACATCGGCCCGATGGCCGCCATGCCGGTCATGGAGGGCAAGGCGGCCCTCTTCAAGCGCTTCGCCGACATCGACGCCTGGCCGATCTGCCTGGACACCCAGGACACCGACGCCATCGTCGAGATCGTCAAGGCGATCGCCCCGGGCTTCGCGGGCATCAACCTGGAGGACATCTCCGCGCCCCGCTGCTTCGAGATCGAGGCCCGGCTGCGCGAGGCCCTCGACATCCCCGTCTTCCACGACGACCAGCACGGCACCGCGATCGTGGTCCTCGCCGCCCTGACCAACGCGCTGCGCGTGGCGAACAAGGCGATCGGCGACATCCGCGTCGTGATGTCCGGTGCGGGCGCGGCCGGCACCGCCATCCTCAAGCTCCTCCTCGCGGCGGGCGTCAAGAACGCGGTCGTGGCCGACATCCACGGCGTCGTGCACGCGGACCGCGAGGACCTGGTGGACGCCAAGGCCGACTCGCCGCTGCGCTGGATCGCCGACAACACCAACCCCGAGAGCCTGACCGGCACGCTGAAGGAAGCGGTCGTCGGCGCCGACGTCTTCATCGGCGTCTCCGCGCCGAACGTGCTCGACGGCGACGACGTCTCGGCCATGGCGGACGGCGCCATCGTGTTCGCGCTCGCGAACCCGGACCCCGAGGTCGACCCGGCGATCGCCCGCGAGACGGCCGCGGTCGTGGCCACGGGCCGCTCCGACTTCCCCAACCAGATCAACAACGTGCTGGTCTTCCCCGGCGTCTTCCGCGGCCTGCTCGACGCCCAGTCGCGCACGGTCAACACGGAGATGATGCTGGCGGCCGCGACGGCCCTGGCCGACGTCGTGACCGAGGACGAACTCAACCCGAACTACATCATTCCGAGCGTCTTCAACGACAAGGTCGCGGGTGCCGTCGCAGGCGCCGTGCGCACCGCCGCGAAGGCTGCCGGAGTCGTTGTGACGGGAACCACGACCGTTTGAGGCCCGGCGCGTCGTGGAATGCGGGGCTGGTCGGGCCCTCTAGGGTGGCCGGGAAGCAGGCCCCCCGACCCGCCCAGTCCCAGGGCGGTGAGGCTTTTCGTGTGACCCCCAGGGGTGCCGGATTGGCTTTACCGCCGCTGGTGGGGGCAGGATGCGTCTTCGGGCGCGAGGGTCCGGACAACGGACCCGGGTCCTGGGCCTGACCGAGACCCTGGCAGCATCGGCTTCGCTGTTGCCCAACATGCGGCTGGTCCGTATGGCACGCCTCAACGGCAAGAAGAACACGGGAGTACAAACATGAACCGCAGTGAGCTGGTGGCCGCGCTGGCCGACCGCGCCGAGGTGACCCGCAAGGACGCCGACGCCGTGCTGGCCGCGTTCGCCGAGACGGTCGGCGAGATCGTTGCCAAGGGCGACGAGAAGGTCACGATCCCCGGCTTCCTGACCTTCGAGCGCACCCACCGTGCCGCTCGCACCGCTCGTAACCCGCAGACCGGCGAGCCGATCAACATCCCGGCCGGTTACAGCGTGAAGGTCTCCGCGGGCTCCAAGCTCAAGGAAGCCGCCAAGGGCAAGTAAGCATTCAGCCCTGCTTCAAGGCAGCGGAAGGGCGGTCACCCGGGTTCCGGGTGACCGCCCTTCGGCGTGTCCGGTGCGCCGACCGGCGACAGCGCCGCGCAAAGGCGACAGCTCGCCGTGAGAGCCGCCGCGACGCCCGCCGGGGCTCGTGCATCGCCGGGTGCGCCACGAGGCCCGTACCGAGCGTCTGAGCGGCCGTCGTCCACGGCCCCGAGCTGCGGGTACGCCGATGGGGGCCGCCCGGATCCCCGGACGGCCCCCATCGGCGGATGCGGTGAGTGCGGCCGCTAGCCCAGTGCCTTGCCCGGCAGCTCGACCTTCGCGCCGAGTTCGACGAGCTTCTCCATGAAGTTCTCGTAGCCCCGGTTGATCAGGTCGATGCCGTGCACCCGGGACGTGCCCTGCGCGGCGAGCGCCGCGATCAGGTACGAGAAGCCGCCGCGCAGGTCGGGGATGACCAGGTCGGCGCCCTCCAGCTTGGTCGGGCCCGAAACGACCGCCGAGTGCAGGAAGTTGCGCTGGCCGAAGCGGCAGTCGGAACTGCCCAGGCACTCGCGGTAGAGCTGGATGTGCGCGCCCATCTGGTTCAGCGCGGACGTGAAGCCGAGGCGCGACTCGTACACCGTCTCGTGCACGATCGACAGCCCGGTGGCCTGCGTCAGGGCGACGACCAGCGGCTGCTGCCAGTCGGTCTGGAAGCCGGGGTGGACGTCCGTCTCCAGGGCGATGGACTTCAACTGCCCGCCCGGGTGCCAGAAACGGATGCCTTCGTCGTCGATCTCGAAGGCGCCGCCGACCTTCCGGTACGTGTTCAGGAACGTCATCATCGAGCGCTGCTGGGCGCCGCGCACGTAGATGTCGCCCTCGGTGGCCAGCGCGGCCGACGCCCAGGACGCCGCCTCCAGGCGGTCGGAGAGGGCGCGGTGGGTGTATCCGCCGAGCTTGTCGACACCGGTGACGCGGATGGTGCGGTCGGTGTCCATCGCGATGATCGCGCCCATTTTCTGCAGGACGCAGATCAGGTCCTCGATCTCCGGCTCCACGGCCGCGTTCGAGAGCTCCGTGACGCCCTCGGCGAGCACCGCGGTCAGCAGCACCTGCTCGGTGGCGCCGACCGAGGGGTAGGGCAGCTGGATCTTGGTGCCGCGCAGTCGCTGCGGGGCCTCCAGGTACTGGCCGTCCGCGCGCTTCTCGATCGTCGCGCCGAACTGGCGGAGCACCTCGAAGTGGAAGTCGATCGGCCGGCCGCCGATGTCGCAGCCGCCCAGACCCGGGATGAAGGCGTGGCCGAGGCGGTGCAGGAGCGGTCCGCAGAGCAGGATCGGGATACGGGAGGAGCCCGCGTGCGCGTCGATGTCCGCGACATTCGCCGACTCCACGTGCGAGGGATCCATCACCAGCTCGCCCGGCTCCTCACCGGGGCGGACCGTCACGCCGTGCAGCTGCAGCAGGCCGCGTACGACCCGGACGTCGCGGATGTCCGGGACATTGCGCAGCCGGCTCGGAGCACTGCCGAGCAGCGCGGCGACCATGGCCTTGGGCACCAGGTTCTTCGCGCCGCGGACACGGATTTCGCCCTCCAGCGGGGTTCCGCCGTGGACAAGCAGTACATCGTCGGTGACGGTCATGAATCTCGCGTTCCGATGAGATGGGCAGGGGACCAAGGGACCAGGGTAAGGGCGCGGAGCCCCTTAGTTGTAAGCCCGAGGACGGCCCGGACCGTCATGACTTCGCTACAACACGAACCGTGTCGAACCGGACACAAGGGGTCACTGGGCGTGTTGCGTGCGCCCCTCGCGCTTCGATCCGCGCTGAGCTGCGCGCATGCGGTTCCGCGCTTGCCTCCCCCCGCGCGGGGAATGTGCGGGATCATGTCTGGCATGACCGAGGTGTCCTCGCTCACAGGGCGGCTGCTCGTGGCCACACCCGCCCTCGCGGACCCGAATTTCGACCGGGCGGTCGTGCTGCTCCTCGACCACGACAAGGGGGGCTCGCTCGGCGTTGTCCTCAACCGGCCGACCCCGGTGGACGTCGGCGACATCCTGGAGGGCTGGGGCGACCTGGCCGGTGAACCGGGCGTCGTCTTCCAGGGCGGCCCGGTCTCGCTCGACTCGGCGCTCGGCGTCGCCGTCATCCCCGGCGAGGACGGCCCGCTCGGCTGGCGCCGGGTGCACGGCGCGATCGGGCTCGTCGACCTGGAGGCGCCGCCGGAGCTGCTCGCCGCCGCGCTCGGCTCGCTGCGGATCTTCGCCGGATACTCGGGCTGGGGCCCGGGCCAGCTGGAGACCGAGCTGGGCGACGGCGCCTGGTACGTCGTCGAGTCGGAGCCCGGGGACGTGTCCGCCACGCGGCCCGAGGGGCTGTGGCGCGCGGTGCTGCGCCGGCAGCGCGGCGAGCTGGCGATGGTGGCGACCTATCCCGATGATCCCTCGCTCAACTGACGGCGCCGGCGGCCCTTCGCCCTGCGGGCGGCCTTCAGTACCCTTGGCCCTTATGAGCACTCTTGAGCCCGAGCGCGGGACAGGTACGGGGACCCTCGTAGAGCCGACGCCGCAGACGTCGCACGGCGACGGCGATCACGAGCGCTTCGCCCACTATGTCCAGAAGGACAAGATCATGGCGAGCGCTCTCGACGGCACTCCGGTCGTCGCGCTCTGCGGCAAGGTCTGGGTGCCGGGCCGCGACCCGAAGAAGTACCCCGTCTGTCCCATGTGCAAGGAGATCTACGAGTCGATGGGCGCTGGTGGCGACAACGACAAGGGCAAGGACGGCGGTAAGGGCGGCAAGTAGGCGCGCCTCCTCTTTCCCGGGCGGTAGCGCCCTCTTTCACTTCCGTGAGGCCCCTGGTGTGCGGTGACGCGCACCGGGGGCCTCTGTGCGTTCGTGTCTTTGGCCTCACGTAAACCATTGCGCTCACTGGTCCAGTCCTTTTAACCTCCGTCGTGTTGTGCACAGCGAAACAACCATTGCGTATGTTGCAACGACACTTCGGAGGCGTTTCCGATGAAGCTCCCTGTGAAGCTCTCAGTTCGAACTGCCGTCCCCCTCACGGCACTTGTCCTCGCGGCCACCGCCTGCGCCCCCGGCACCTCCGACACCAGCGGCTCCGGCAAGGACGAGAAGAGCGGCACGCTGCGCGTATGGCTCTTCCAAGAGGTCAACAACGCGCCCAAGAAGAAGGTCGTCGACGCCACGGTCGACACCTTCGAGAAGGCGCACAAGGGCGCGAAGGTGCAGGTCGAGTACATCCCCGTCGAGACCCGCGCCGAGAAGATCAAGGCCGCGTTCAACGACCCGAAGAGCGCGCCCGACGTCATCGAGTACGGCAACACCGACACCGCCGGATACGTGAAGGACGGCGGACTCGCCGACGTGACCGGGGAGTTCGGCAAGTGGGCCGACGCCAAGGACACCGACCCGACCGCCAAGGAGTCCGTGACGGTCGACGGGAAGATCTACGGCGCCCCGTACTTCGTCGGCGTACGCGCCCTCTACTACCGGACCGACGTGTTCAAGGACCTGGGGCTCGGCGTACCCAAGACGCAGGACGAACTCGCCGCCACCGCCAAGAAGATCCACAAGGCACGTCCCGAGCTGTACGGCCTCGCCGTCGGCGGCGCGTACACCTACGGCGCCATGCCGTTCCTCTGGGCCAACGGCGGTGAACTCGCCGAGAAGAAGGGCGATTCGTACGTCTCCGCCCTCGACAGCCCCGCCGCCCAGAAGGGCATCAAGGCCTACACCTCGCTCTTCGGCTCCGCCAACTGTCCCGCCGCCAAGTGCGCCGGGATGGGCGGCAACGACACCGTCACCGCCTTCGCCTCCGGCAAGGCCGCCATGGCGATCGGCGGCGACTTCAGCCACCAGGCCATGGAGGACGGCACGGTGAAGGGGAAGTACGCCGTCGTACCGCTGCCCGGCGTCAAGGCAGGCGAGATCGCGCCCGCGTTCGCCGGGGGCAACAACATCGGCGTCCTCAAGAGCACTTCGCACCGGACGCTCGCCGTGGACCTGATGGAGCAGCTCGCCGGAAAGGACGCGCAGCGCGCCCTCTTCTCCGGGATGGGCTTCCTGCCGACCTACACCGACGTGCGCGCGGACGTCGCCCGCGAGGAGCCGTTCGTCGCCCCCTTCGTGAAGACGCTCGGCGCCGGCGCCAAGTTCGTGCCCGCGTCCCCCGCCTGGGCGAAGATCGACGCCTCGCTCGTCCTGCCGACCATGTTCCAGGAGGTCGTCAGCGGCCGTAAGGACGTGGCGGCGGCCTCCGGTGACGCGGTGAAGAAGATGAACGACGCGTTCGGGGCCGCCGGGTGAGCTCCGTACGGGCGCGGGGCGGGGGGTGGGCACCCTGGCTCTACCTCGCCCCCGCCCTCGTCCTCCTCGGCGGCCTGCTCGTCTACCCGATCTACCAACTCGGCCTGATCTCCTTCCTGGAGTACACCCAGGCCCAGGTAAGCGGCGGCGAACCCGCCACCTTCCAGGGATTCGGCAACTACCAGCACCTCTTCGCCGACAGCCAGTTCTGGCAGGTACTGCTCGCCACCGTGCTGTTCGCGGGCGCCTGCGTCCTCAGCACCCTGCTGCTGGGCTGCGCGCTCGCCGTGCTGCTCACGCGCGTACGGGCCGTGCCCCGTCTCGCGCTGATGCTGGCCGCGCTCGGCGCCTGGGCCACCCCGGCGATCACCGGGTCCACCGTCTGGATGTTCCTCTTCGACCCGGACTTCGGCCCGGTGAACAAGGCGCTCGGACTCGGCGACTTCTCCTGGACGTACGGGAGGTACAGCGCCTTCGCGCTGGTCCTGCTCGAAGTGGTGTGGTGCTCCTTCCCGTTCGTGATGGTCACCGTGTACGCGGGCATCCGCGCGATCCCGGCCGAGGTGCTCGAAGCGGCGTCCCTCGACGGGGCCTCGCAGTGGCGGACCTGGCGCTCGGTCATGGCGCCGATGCTGCGGCCGATCCTCGTCGTCGTCACCATCCAGTCGATCATCTGGGACTTCAAGGTCTTCACGCAGATCTACGTCATGACGAACGGCGGCGGCATCGCCGGACAGAACCTCGTACTGAACGTGTACGCGTATCAAAAAGCCTTCGCCGGCAGTGAATACAGCCTCGGCTCGGCGATCGGCGTCGTGATGCTCGTCATCCTGCTCGCCGTCACGCTCGTCTATCTGCGACTGATGCGCAGAGAGGGGAGGGAGTTGTGAGCCCGATACGCATCCGACGGCCCTGGCGGCTCGCCGCCGAGGCGTCCGCGCTGCTGATCGCCCTGGCGGTCGCCTTTCCCCTCTATTGGATGGTGCTCAGCGCCTTCAAACCGGCGGGCGAGATCGAATCGACCGAACCGCGGCCGTGGACCCTTTCGCCGTCGCTCGACTCCTTCCGGCGCGTGTTCCAACAAGAGGAATTCGGCCGGTACTTCATCAACAGCGTCATCGTGGCGGGTACGGTCGTGATCGTCTCGGCGCTGGTCGCGTTTCTCGCGGCGACGGCCGTGACCCGCTTCCGTTTCCGGTTCCGTACGACGCTGCTCATCATGTTTCTCGTCGCGCAGATGGTGCCCGTCGAGGCGCTCACCATCCCGCTGTTCTTCCTGATGCGGGACTTCGGGCAGCTCAACACGCTCGGCTCGCTGATCCTGCCGCACCTCGCCTTCTCGCTGCCGTTCGCGATCTGGATGCTGCGCGGCTTCGTCAAAGCCGTTCCGGAAGCACTGGAGGAAGCGGCGTACCTCGACGGCGCGAGCCGCGCCCGCTTCCTGTGGCAGATCCTCTTTCCTCTCGTCTTCCCCGGCCTGGTGGCGACGAGCGTCTTCTCCTTCATCTCCACCTGGAACGACTTCCTGTTCGCGAAGTCGTTCATCATCAGCGACACGTCCCAGTCGACGCTGCCGATGGCCCTGCTCGTCTTCTTCAAACCCGACGAGAACGACTGGGGCGGAATCATGGCAGCCTCGACAGTGATGACCATTCCGGTACTGGTTTTCTTCGTACTCGTACAGCGGCGCCTGGTGTCCGGGCTCGGCGGCGCGGTTAAGGACTGAAGTGTCTGACGATTCCCTGGATCTCATTCCGGCGCCCCGCCGACAGACGCGGGACGGCGACGGCACCTACGTGTTCGACAGCGGTACGGATATCGCGGCGGGAGAGGGCACCGAGGACACCGCGCGCTGGCTGCGGGCCACACTCGGCGCGGTCACCGGACTCGCCCTGCCCCCGGCGGACGAGGGCGGCGCCATACGCCTGTCGGTCGACCCGACCCTGGAAGCGGAGAGCTACCGGCTGCGCGTCACGGACACGGGCGTCGGCATCGAGGGCGGCGCCCCGGCCGGCGTCTTCTGGGGCGCCCAGACGCTGCGCCAACTCCTCGGCCCCGACGCCTTCCGCAGGGCCCCGATCGCCCGCGACCGGCAGTGGACCGTGCCGCACGTCACCGTCGAGGACAGCCCCCGCTTCGCCTGGCGCGGCAACATGCTCGACGTCGCCCGGCACTTCATGCCGAAGGACGGCGTCCTGCGCCACCTCGACCTGCTGGCCGCCCACAAACTCAACGTCTTCCACTTCCACCTCACCGACGACCAGGGCTGGCGCGTAGAGATCAAGCGCTACCCCAAGCTCACGGAAGCCGGTTCCTGGCGCACGCGGACGAAATACGGCCACCGCGCCTCCGAACTCTGGGAGGACAAGCCCCACGGCGGCTTCTACACCCAGGACGACATCCGCGAGATCGTCGCCTACGCCGACGCCCGGCACATCGCGGTCGTCCCCGAGATAGACCTGCCGGGCCACTCGCAGGCCGCCATCCACGCGTATCCGGAACTCGGCAACAGCGACGTCGTCGACACGTCCTCCCTCCCCGTCTGGGACACCTGGGGCGTCAACCCGAACGTACTCGCCCCCACCGACACCACCGTCCGCTTCTTCGAGGGCGTCTTCGAGGAACTGCTCGACCTCTTCCCGTCGACGTTCATCCACGTAGGCGGCGACGAATGCCCCAAGGACCAGTGGAGGCAGTCGGCGACGGCGCAGGCCCGCATCAAGGAACTGGGCCTCGAGGACGAGGACGAGCTGCAGTCCTGGTTCATCCGGCACTTCGACACCTGGCTCAGCGAGCGCGGCCGGCGGCTCATCGGCTGGGACGAGATCCTCGAAGGCGGCCTCGCGCCCGGCGCCGCGGTCTCGTCCTGGCGCGGCTACCGCGGCGGCATCACCGCCGCCAAGGCGGGCCACGACGTCGTCATGTGCCCGGAGCAGCAGGTCTACCTGGACCACCGGCAGGCACCCGGTGAGGACGAGCCGGTCCCGATCGGCTTCGTACGCACCCTGGAGGACGTCTACCGCTTCGAACCGGTTCCGGCGCAGCTGACCGAGGACGAGGCGCGGCACGTGCTCGGCACCCAGGCCAACCTGTGGACCGAGGTGATGGAGAACCAGCAGCGCGTCGACTACCAGGCGTTCCCGCGCCTGTCCGCGTTCAGCGAAGTGGCATGGAGCGAGCTGCCCGAGCCCGCCGACCGCGACTACGCCGGCTTCGAGCGCCGAATGACCGCTCACTACCGGCGACTTGACGCGCTGGGCGTCGACTACCGGCGGCCGGGCGGCCCGTTGCCGTGGCAGCGTCGCCCCGGCGTGCTCGGACGCCCGATCGAAGGGGCGCCTCCGAACGTGTGAGGCTCGCCCGCACGCGCTGTGTGTTCAGGGGGCGCGGTCCGCGCGGCCGCGCTCCCACCGGACGGATCCGGCCGGTTCGGCCCGCGCGTGGCGCCCGGTGGGCGTCCGTGACTTTCAGCCACCACATCCACATCAGCCGCCACAGTGACCTCACGCGGCCTCAGTCGATCGAGTCGCCCCATACGTCACCGAAGAGTGTCAATTCACCCTCGTCGGTGATCAGCCGCCATATCGGTCATCTCCCAGGTGGAAGGGGCGAATGCCTCCTACCGGACCCCCTCTCCGGGTGCCCGGGAAGATGTGCCAGAGTTGCCACGTCCGGCCTGTCAGCACGTACCGTACGGCGGAACAGGCGTAACGGCGGGTACGGCGGTCACGCACCACTTCGCGCGGGGACCACCGAAGCCGCCGGGCGCACGGCCGGACATCGGGAAGGGGCAGCCGGTTTGACCACTCACGCACCGCAGGCGACACAGGCCGCGGTACTTCCGAGTTCGCTGGACGAGGCCGTCGCGGCGCTCGCGGCCATGCCCGCCGCCGTGCCCGTGGCCGGCGGCACCGACCTCATGGCCCAGGTCAACGCGGGTCAACTCCGCCCCGCGGCCCTCGTCGGCCTCGGCCGGATCAGCGAGATCCGCGGCTGGCAGTACCAGGACGGCCACGCCCTGCTCGGCGCCGGCCTCACCCACGCCCGCATGGGCCGCCCCGACTTCGCCGCGCTCATGCCCGCCATGGCCGCCGCCGCGCGCGCCGCGGGCCCGCCCCAGATCCGCAACGCCGGCACGCTCGGCGGCAACATCGCCTCGGCCGCCCCGACCAACGACACGCTGCCCGTACTGGCCGCACTGGAAGCCACGTTGATCATCGCGGGGCCGCACGGAGCACGCCGCGAGGTCCCCGTCTCGCACCTGCTGGCCGGCATGGAGATGCTGCGCCCGGGCGAACTCATCGGCTTCGTACGAGTACCGCTGCTGCACGCGCCGCAGGTCTTCCTGAAGGCGACCGGCCGCACCGGACCCGGCCGGGCCACGGCCTCCGTCGCGCTCGTCCTCGAACCCGCCCGGCGCGCCGTGCGCTGCGCCGTCGGAGCCATCGCGCCGATGCCGCTGCGCCCCCTGGAGGCCGAGCAGTGGGTGGCCTCGCTCATCGACTGGGACGGCGACCGCGGCGCGCTCGTGCCCGAGGCCGTGCAGGCCTTCGGCGAGTACGTCGCCGCGGCCTGCATCCCCGACCCGGCCCCGGCCCCGGACGGCACGCAGGAGACGCTGCCGGCCGCCGTACTGCATCTGCGGCGCACCGTCGCCGCGCTGGCCCGACGTGCACTTGGGAGGGCGCTGTCGTGACGAACGAGTACAACGGACCCGATTCGGGCGCCGCACCGCATGTGGACGGCTGGCAGCCGCTGCCCCAGGGCGAGTACGACTCCGACGCCACGGCCTTCGTACAACTGCCCCCCGACGGCTTCCCGGACGCGCCGCTCGCCGCGCCCGGCCACGGTTACGTACCGCCGCAGATAACGGTGAGCCCGGCCACGGGTGCCGCCGCGACCGACCCCGGCGCGACCGGCGTATGGGTGCTGCCGCAGGAGCTGACGGGGGCGGGCGACGGCGGAGGGGAGCAGCCTTCCGGCCGGCCTCCGGAGCACCAGGTGAGCTGGCCCGCGGCGGATCCCGGGCCTGTCGCGGAGCCGCAGCGGCATTCGGAGCCGTACCCGGAGCCGTATTCGGAGCTCGGGCCGCAGGCGCAGGCCGCGCCGGCGCCGGAATCGTACGGTCTCGCGCAGGGGGAGACAGGGCAGTGGTCCATCCCCGTCGCCAACGGCGAAATCCCGGACGAATCAGGGGAGTTCACCACTTCTTCGCTGGCCGCGCAGTGGGGCGACCGGTTGCCTCCCGCGACGCTCCCGGGCGGCGCGGCGGCACCCTGGGCGTCGGAGCCTTGGGCGCAGCCGGACGAGGCGCCGCCGCAGGCCGAGGCGGAGCCCGGGGTGGAGTCCGGGGTCGAGCCCCTCTTGGAGGAGGCCGAGGAGTCGGCTGAGCCTGAGTTTTCGCCTTCACCTTCGCCGGAGCCGGAGCTTTCGCCGGAGCCGGAAGCCGACGCGGTGGCTGAAGCGGTGGCCGAGGCCGAGGCCGAGGCCGAGGGAGCCGCGGAAACCGAGGCGCCGCCGGAGCGGGAACCCGTGCCGGAACCGGTGCCGGATCCGGCACCGGAGGACGCGGACGAGGAAGCGGAAGCCGCCCCTCCCGCCACGTCCGCGCTCCACGACGACCACCCCGTGGTCAGCTACGTCCTACGGGTCAACGGCACGGACCGCCCCGTCACGGACGCCTGGATCGGCGAGTCGCTCCTGTACGTGCTGCGCGAGCGCCTCGGCCTCGCCGGCGCCAAGGACGGCTGCTCGCAGGGCGAGTGCGGCGCGTGCAACGTCCAGGTGGACGGCCGCCTCGTCGCCTCCTGCCTGGTGCCCGCGGCGACCACCGCGGGCAGCGAGGTCCGTACGGTCGAGGGCCTCGCCGACGAGGGCGGCGCCTCCGACGTGCAGCGGGCCCTGGCCGCCTGCGGCGCGGTCCAGTGCGGCTTCTGCGTCCCCGGCATGGCGATGACCGTCCACGACCTCCTCGAAGGCAACCCCAGCCCCACCGACCTCGAGGCCCGCCAGGCGCTGTGCGGCAACCTGTGCCGCTGCTCCGGTTATCGCGGCGTACTGGACGCGGTACGCCAGGTCGCCGACGAACGGCGGACATCGGTGGAGGCGGCGGAGGCGACCGCCGGGGACGGGCCCCGCATCCCGCACCAGGGCGGCCCGGCCACCAACGAGGCCATGCAGGACATCCACGATATCCGCGACATCCGCGACATCCGGGACACTCGGGACGGAGGCCGGGCGTGACCAACGAGACGACGGAGGCTCCCGCGGCCCCCGAGACGGAAGAGATCCCGCACGGGCTCGGCACGACCCTCCCCGCCGTGGAGGCGCGCGCCAAGGCCGAGGGCACCTTCCCCTACGCCTCCGACCTGTGGGCCGAAGGTCTCCTGTGGGCAGCGATCCTGCGCTCACCGCACGCGCACGCACGCGTGGTCTCCATCGACACCACCCACGCGCGCGAGATGCCCGGCGTCCGCGCCGTCGTCACGCACGAGGACGTCCCCGGCGGCCCGCTCTCCGGCCACCGCGCGTCCGACCGCCCGGTGTTCGCCTCCGAGGTCGTACGCCACCACGGCGAGCCCCTCGCCGCGGTCGCCGCCGACCACCCGGACACGGCGCGCATGGCGGCCGCGGCGATCATCGTCGAGTACGAGATCCTCGACCCGGTCACGGACCCGGAGAAGGCCTTCGCGGCCGAACCCCTGCACCCCGACGGCAACTTGATCCGTCACATCCCGCTCCGGCACGGCGACCCCGAGGCGACGGGCGAGGTGGTGGTCGAGGGCCTCTACCGCATCGGCCGCCAGGACCCGGCCCCCATCGGCGCCGAAGCGGGCCTGGCGGTGCCCCGCCCCGACGGCGGCGTGGAACTGTACATCGCGTCGACGGACCCGCACGGCGACCGCGACGCGGCGGCGGCCCGTTACGGCCTGGACCCGGACCGGGTGAAGGTCGTGGTCACCGGCGTCCCGGGCGCGACGGCGGACCGCGAGGACCAGAGCTTCCACCTCCCCCTGGGCCTGCTGGCGCTGCACACCGGCTGCCCGGTCAAGCTGACGGCGACCCGCGAGGAGTCCTTCCTCGGCCACCCGCACCGCCACCCCACCCTCCTGCGTTACCGCCACCACGCGGACGCGGACGGCAAGTTGGTGAAGGTGGAGGCCCAGATCCTCCTCGACTCGGGCGCCTACGCCGACACGTCGTCGGACGCGCTCGCGGCAGCCGTCGCCTTCGCCTGCGGCCCCTACGTCGTCCCCCACGCCTCGATCGAAGGCTGGGCGGTGCGCACGAACAACCCGCCCTCCGGCCACGTACGAGGCGAGGGCGCGCTGCAGGTCTGCGCGGCCTACGAAGCCCAAATGGACAAGCTGGCAAAGAAGTTGGGCGTCGACCCGGCGGACCTGCGGATGCGCAACGTCCTCGCGACCGGCGACGTACTCCCCACCGGCCAGACAGTCACCTGCCCGGCACCGCTCGCCGAACTCCTCGAAGCCGTACGGGACTTCCCGCTCCCCGCCCTTCCCAAGGACACCCCGGAAGAGGACTGGCTGCTGCCCGGCGGCCCCGAGGGCGCGGGCGAGCCCGGGGCGGTCCGCCGCGGCGTCGGCTACGGCATCGGCATGGTGCACATGCTGGGCGCCGAGGGCGCCGACGAGGTCTCGACGGCCACGGTCAAGGTCCAGAACGGCGTGGCCACGGTCATCTGCGCCGCGGTGGAGACCGGCCAGGGCTTCACCACCCTCGCCCGCCAGATCGTCCAGGACACGCTGGGCATCGACGAGGTCCACGTCGCCCCGGTCGACACGGACCAGCCACCGGCCGGGCCGGGCTGCCGGGGCCGCCACACCTGGGTCTCCGGCGGAGCGGTCGAACGAGCGGCGAAGATGGTCCGCACACAGCTTCTCCAGCCCCTCGCCCACAAGTTCGGCATGTCCACGGAGCTCCTCCAGATCGCCGACGGCAAGATCACCTCGTACGACGGCGTCCTCTCCACGACAGTCGAAGAGGCCATGGACGGCAAGGAGTTGTGGGCCACGGCGCAATGCCGCCCGCACCCCACAGAGCCCCTCGACGCCGCGGGCCAGGGCGACGCCTTCGTAGGCCTGGCCTTCTGCGCGATCCGCGCGGTCGTGGACGTGGACATCGAGATCGGCTCGGTCCGCGTGGTGGAACTCGCGGTGGCACAGGACGTCGGCCGGATCCTCAACCCCGGCCAACTCGCCGCCCGCATCGAGGCAGGCGTCACCCAGGGCGTCGGCGCCGCCCTCACGGAGAACCTCCGCACCCCGAAGGGCGTCGTCCGCCGCCCCGACCTCACCGGCTACGCCCTGCCCACGGCCCTGGACGCCCCGGACATCCGCATCGTGAAGCTGGTCGAGGAACGCGACGTGGTGGCCCCCTTCGGAGCCAAGGCGGCCAGCGCGGTCCCGGTGGTCGCGTCCCCGGCGGCGGTCGCCTCGGCGGTACGGGCGGCGACGGGCCGCCCGGTGAACAGGTTGCCGATCCGGCCGCAGGCGGCGGTGGTGACGGAGCCGTCGATGGTCTCCGGTCCCGTGACCTCGGACTCAACTGCCTGATCCTGATGGCCAGTTCAGGCGAACAGCCCATTGACTCCACTGCTCAGCACCTGCCCGCCCCCGCGGACTTGCGAACTGTTACCGGTCGTGTCGTTCTGTGACGTGATGTGAGTAGCCTCTGCACTGAGGCGCCTGTGAACTGTCAGAGCGGGTGGCTAAAGTTGTCACCAGACCTACGTGTTGTAACGGCATGTTCACGGGGGAACGGGGAGGGGCGTACGCGATGGCGGACGACAAAGGTGGCGGTTCGGGGGGCTTCGGTGGCTGGGCGTTCAACGTGGTGGAGGCCGCGAAGGACGCGGTCGGGGATGTCGTCACGGAGCTGGAATCCTTCACGAAGTTCCAGCAGCGGGTGGATCAGCTGATCAAGGACCTCAAGGGGTCGCCGGCCGATTCCAAGAAGGTGGGCGAAGAGGTTCTGGCGCGGCACCAGTTCGGTGGGGGCGACGGCGGATTCAAGGAGGCATCCGGCCTCTACTCGTCGTACGCGACGGTGATCACCGAGCTGGAGAGCCTCTCGAAACTGCTCTCCGACTCCATAGAGGGCATGGGCATCGCGGTGATGGCCTCGCACAAGGGCTACGCAAACATCGACGACGATGTCCGGCGCCGGATGCAAGCGATCAGTACCGAGACGACGAAGCACTACGGCGGGGAGTACGAGCCGCCGACCCACAAGAAGAGCGATGACGGGTCCGACGAGGGCGGTACGGACACGGCCTCGGGTGGATCTTCAGGCGGCGATTCGGGCGGAGCGATCTGATGGCGGAAGCACCGATTGACGGTGGCAGCAGTGGTCGTGGAGGCACCCAGTTCACGGGCTTGACCCACGAGCAGATGCTGGCGTGGCTCGACCAGGCCAACAGCGGTGAGGTCCAGGCGGCAGCGGACCGGCTCGTGGCTGCCGCGAAGGAAATTCACAAGATCGCTGACGACCTCAAGGTCCGTCCACAGTGGGTCACTTGGAAGGGCCAGGGCGCGGACGCCTTTCGAGGCTGGGCAGCAGATCTGGCCAACGCCACGGTCCGCCTCGGCGACTTCAGCCAGGACTCGGCAAAGTGGATGGGGCAGGCCGCTACGGCCATCGGCACGGCCCAGGCCTCGATCCCCCGGGACAAGCCGAGTGCCGAGGCGAATCTGGACGCGGCGCGGGGCGCGCACAACGACCCGGACGCCCAAGCGATCGCCTCGAAGTCCTCGGGCGAACTCGCTGCCCTCAAGGCCGACCAGGAAAAGGTCCGCCTCGAGGCGGCTGCGGAGATGACGAAGCTGGGGCAGGCGTATTCGGTTTCCGCTTCACAGATGGATGCGTTGGACAGGCCCAAGTTCCCGCCGCCGCCCAATGCGATCCAGGATCGTGAGTGGGATGAGTCATCCACGGACCTGGCCCGCCCGGGAACCTCGCACGGGGGAAGTTCCGGTCCCTCGGCAGGGGCAAGCGGATCAGGGTCGGTGACGACCGGGTCGATTCCAGCAGCTTCGCACGCGGTCGCCGAACCGACAGGCAGAACATCCTCATCCTCCGATGTCCCACTGCGGCCGGAGGTTCCGGAAGCTCCTGCGCAGATGGGTATCGACTCTGTCGGCACGCTTCCTGAGACGTCGCGGCCGACGCCTGCGCCGGTGCAGGGCATGTCGCCGGACGCCCCGCACGCAGGTGCTTTCCCGAACACAGTGACGTCCCCTGGGGCGATCCCTCCGGCATTCGGAAGGAGCGGCACCACACAGCCCGTTGTGGGTCGTGCGCCAGGGGGAACGGGGCCCGCAGGGCGCGGAGGTTCTTCGCCGGTTACTGGCGGGACCGGGCGGACCGCAACTCCGCCCGCATCGGGAGCCACAGGACGCTCGCCCGCGCCCGGTGTGCGTGGCGGTCAGATGGCGCCGGGACAGAACACTTCGGCTACGGCGCGAGCCGGCGGCAAGGGGGCGGCGGGGCGCCTGCCGACGACCAATGGAGTCGCGGGTGGTCGTCCGCAACCCACAAAGGGCAGGCCGGCTTCGAGCATCCCACGTGGGTCGGTGATGGGCAGCGAGTCCGGGACCGGCGGTCGAGCAGGGACAGGGCAGGGAGCGGTTGGTGGTCGGCCCGCGACCGGGCCAGGGGCCGGGGCGCGAGGCACAGGGCCGGGAGCACGGAACGCAGGCTCGGGACGTCGCGTCTCCGGAACCTCCGCTGAGAACGGCGGGATCGTGGGAGGGCGTGGGCAGCAGGGCCGTCCCGACGCCCGCTCCTTCAGTTCCGGCGGGTCCGGACTGGTACGCGGCCAGAGCGCCGCGGCGTCCTCGGACGGAACAGGGGGCCGCACGACCGGTGCCGGTGGCGCTCCGAGTGGAAAGCGTCCGGGGTCGCGTCGCGACGAACAGGGGGAAGACCGTCCTGACTACCTGACCGAGGACGAAGCGACGTGGCAACCCGACACCGGCCGCAACGTACCGTCGGTCGTCGACGACGCGCCGAAGAACAACGAGAGGTAGACGATGCTCACCACCAGCGCACGACGCCGCGGCGCGGCAGCCACGGCAATTCTCGGTGTGCTGTTGACGGGCACGGCCGTCGGCCCGGCTCATGCCGATACGACCCGATCCCAGCAGTGGTTCCTTGATGCCATGAAGGCCGAGACCATGTGGAAGACCAGTTCTGGTAAGGGCATCACGGTTGCCCTCATCGACACTGGTGTCGACGCTTCGAACCCTGACTTGAAGGGTCGGATCCTCCCAGGGGAAGACCTGGCTCCCGACGAGTCGGGCGATGAGACGACCGACTGGGACGGACACGGCACGGGAATGGCCGGCTTGATCGTCGGTACGGGCGCGTACGGCGGAGGGAACGGCGCCTACGGCCTCGCTCCGGAGGCGAAGGTGATGCCGATCCGGTTGCCTGACACACAGAAGTCGGGGAGCAGGTTCGAGGCGGACGCGAAGTTCGAGGACGCAGTCTCGTCGGCCATTCGCTACGCAGCGGACCACGATGCGCAGATCATCAACGTGTCCCAGGGCATTACAGGAGAAGCAGGCGACTTCCCGAAGTTCACGAAAGCTGTCGAATACGCCTTGCAGCATGGGGCGTTGATCTTTGCTGCCGCAGGAAACGATGGCGACAAGGGAAACAAGATCGGATTCCCTGGCGCCACTCCGGGAGTTGCCGCCGTCGGCGCCGTCGGCAAGGACCTTCACCGGGCCTCGTTCTCGACGCACGGACCTCAAGTGGATCTGGCCGCACCAGGGGTTGACATGGTGCATGCCTGCGGAGGCAAGACAGGACTCTGCAAGACAGAAGGCACCAGTGACGCGGCAGCCCTCGCTTCCGCCAGCGCCGCCCTGCTCTGGTCCCAGCACCCGAGCTGGACCAACAACCAGGTCCTCCGGGTCATGCTCAACACGATCGGCGCACCTACCGATGGCGCGAAGCGCAACGACTCCATCGGTTACGGGATTGTCCGGCCGCGTATCGCCCTGCAGAACCCCGGCAACCCCGGCCCGGCCGACAAGTTCCCGATGTCGGACTTCCCGGTGGCGGCCAAATCGCCTTCCTCCGAAGCTTCGAAGGCCACAGGCGGCGGAGTTCGGGACGACGAGAGTTCGGCCGCGGCTGCTGCCACGAATGACGATGGCAGCAATACGCCGCTTTGGATCGGCTCTGGCGTAGGCGCGGCATTGGTGGCCGTCGCAGCTGTCGCGATCGCGGTGACCCGCAACCGAAAGCGGCGCAGCGCCGTACAACCTCCCGCATACGCCACTGCGCCGGCCCAGCAGCCATACCAAGTGTCCGACGCTCCCCAGGGCCAGTACGGCAGTCATGACTACAACGCACCGTACGGGGGCCCGCGGCAGCCTCCGACGCAGTGAGCCGTTTTCAACCTTGGTTTGAGCAGGTCAGGTTGAGGGTGAGGGTGAGGACAGCTTGGACAAGGCTGGTGATGCGGGTGGCGCTGCACGGCAGCTTGCCCAGTAGTCTTCAGGTCTAGAGCGTGGCCATGGCCTGCTCACCCAGTGCCCGGATTTCGGCATGGGCGCGGTTGACCATCTGCTGACCTGCGGAGAGCTTTCCCAGCGACCGAGGCAGGGCACGGGGGCGGTCCCTTTGGCTCCTTGGTATCCAATGACCGCGCCGGAACTATTCTTCATGGCGCCTTCAGTGATCTTCCCGACTATTTCATCAGCGGCGGCCCCTGTCGCATCGCCGATGATGACGCCACCTGGGTCAGCGGAGACAGGCGCATCACGTCGTGACTTGTCGTTCAGGATGTGGGGATGACAGATCCGTCGCTCGATTCCGCCGTTGTTCTTGTCACCGGCGTCATGGCTTCCGGGAAGTCCGCCGTCGCTCAGGCGCTCGCCGAGCGGTTGCCGCGGGCCGCGCACGTTCGGGGGGACGTGTTCCGGCGGATGATCGTGTCGGGGCGGGTGGAGTATGCGCCGGGGGCCGGGGTGGAGGCTGAGGAGCAGTTGCGGCTTCGGTATCGGCAGTCGGCCGCGGTGGCCGAGGCGTATGCGCGGGCGGGGTTCACCGCTGTGGTGCAGGACGTCGTGATCGGCGAGGAGCTTGCGGGGTATGTCGGGCTGATCGGCGTACGGCCGCTGTACGTCGTGGTGCTCGCGCCGCGTGCCGAGGTCGTCGCCGAGCGGGAGGCGGGGAGGGGGAAGCGTGGGTATGGGGAGTGGGGGGTCGGTGGACTTGATCGGGTGTTGCGGGAGGGGACTCCGCGGATCGGGTTGTGGCTCGACACGTCCGAGTTGTCGGTGGAGGAGAGCGTCGGGGCCCTGCTGTCCCGGCTGCCGGAGGCGCGGGTCGGCTGAGCGGCGTGGGCGGATCAGCGAGGGGACAGGCCTGTGCGGCCGTCCAGGAGTTCTCGGGCTGTGTCGAGGTGGCCGAGGTGGCGGGCTGTTTCCTCGATCATGTGCAGGACGATCCAGCGGAGGTCTGTGATCTCGTCTTCGATGTCCTCGTCGTGGCGGCCCAGGGGGCGTGCGTCCAGGGGGGTGGAGGCGAGAACGGCGTCGGAGAGTTCGCACTGCGTCCGGTAGAAGGCCATGACCTCCGGGGTCGGGTGATTCGACGTGAACGCCGTTTCGGCGGTGGTTGGTTCGTCGGTCCAGGGGAGGGGCTTCGCCGTGCCCTGGGCCACCTCCTGGAACCAGTGGCGTTCGGCGTGGCCGAGGTGCTCGACCAGGCCCAGCGGCGTCCAGCCCGACGGCAGGACCGGTGTGCGCAGTTGGTCCTCCGTCAGGCCCTGGAGGATCGCCGGTACACCGGCTCGCTGGGCTTCGAGGAAGTGGCGTAGGGCTGATGATTCGTCGGACATGGGGGCCTTTCGGGGCGGTCGGTCGGCCAGGGCTCGTCGCTGCGCAGTGGGGACTTCCCGAGTGGGGCGGAGTCATCGGTCGAGGGGTGGCCGGATCGGCGTTCGGTGTGAGTCGTACGGTGATGAGGCATTCGTCGGCGTGGAGAGGAACCCGGGAGTGACTTCATCTGAGTCCGCGGAGGCGTCGGAGTCCGTGGCACCGTCTCGCGAGTACGAACCCGCGCCCTCGGGCGGGAAGCTGCTGCTCTTTGTGCTCGCGTTCGTCGTCTTTGCCGTGATCGTCGTCGGCGGCGGTGTCATTCTTGCCGCCGGCGGGTGACCACGCAGAAGGGGCGCCCCGTCGAAACGGGGCGCCCCTTCATGTACGCGCAGCTCAGCGCCGTTGAGCTGCGTGAGAGGCCGTGACCGGAATCGAACCGGTGTGCTTCGCTTTGCAGGCGAATCCCTAAACCACTCGGGCACACGGCCAAGGTTATTTCTTGTTCTTGGTTGTGCTTTTGTTCTTGGCTTGTTGTTACGACCGTAGGGGGGCGGGCGGCCGTCGCTCAAGGGTTTCGGCGCCACCGCAACGCGACTGCCATGCGCCGTTCATGATGCGGTGCGGGCGGCCTGTGGATGTACGACCAAGGGACCAGTTGAACCCCGCCTCCCGACAGGGGTCAGCCAGCGGTACGGCCCTTACTGTGATCCGCATGGCCGCCCTCGAAGACGACATGGAAACCGATACGGACGTCGCCGCCCAGGACCTCGCCGCGCTCGGGGAGATCGGAGGCGTTCTCGGGCGTACCTACCGCGCGCTGAGCATCGGCATCGTCACCGTTGTGCTGCTCATCGCGTTCGAGGCGACGGCTGTCGGGACCGCTATGCCTGTCGCCGCGCGGGAGTTGGACGGGGTCGGGCTGTACGCCTTCGCGTTTTCCGGGTACTTCACCACCAGCCTCTTCGGGATGGTGGCCGCCGGGCAGTGGGCCGACCGGCGCGGGCCGCTCGGGCCGCTGGCCGTCGGGATCGGCGCGTTCGCCGCGGGGCTGCTGATCGCCGGGACCGCGGGGAGCATGTGGTTGTTCGTGGCCGGGCGGGCCGTGCAGGGGCTCGGGGGCGGGCTCGTCATCGTGGCGCTGTACGTCGTCGTCAGCCGGGCCTATCCGGAGCGGTTGCGGCCCGCGATCATGGCGGCGTTCGCGGCGGGGTGGGTCGTGCCGTCCATCGTGGGGCCGCTGGCGGCCGGCGCCGTGACCGAGCAGCTCGGGTGGCGCTGGGTGTTCCTCGGGATTCCGGTGCTCGTGCTGCTGCCGCTCGGCCTTGCCTTGCCGCAGATACGGCGGCGGGCCGGTGGGGCCCCCGAAGGAACCGTCCCCGCGGCCTTCGACCGGCGCCGGATCAAGCTGGCGTTCGGGATCTCGGTCGGCGCCGGGCTGCTGCAGTACGCCGCCCAGGACCTGCGGCCGCTTGCTCTGCTGCCCGGTGTCGTCGGCGCCGTGCTCCTCGTGCCGTCCGTGCTCGGGCTGCTGCCGCGCGGCACGTACCGGGCCGTGCGCGGGCTGCCGTCGGTGGTGCTGCTGCGCGGGGTCGCGGCGGGGGCGTTCATCGCGGCCGAGTCGTTCGTGCCGCTGATGCTCGTCACTCAGCGGGGGCTCTCGCCCACGCTCGCCGGGTTCTCGCTGGCCGCGGGCGGGGCGACCTGGGCCCTCGGGTCCTGGATGCAGTCCCGGTCCCGGTTCGAGCCGTACCGGGAGCGGCTCGTCGTCGGCGGGATGGTGCTCGTCGCCGCCGCCATCGCCGCCGCGCCGAGCGTGCTGATCGCGGCCGTGCCGGTATGGGTGGTGGCGGTGGCCTGGGGCTTCGGGTGCCTGGGGATGGGGCTCGTCATCTCCTCCACCAGCGTGCTGCTGCTCCAGCTGTCCGCGCCGCGGGAGGCCGGGGCGAACTCCGCCGCCCTCCAGATCTCCGACGGCCTCTCCAACGTGGTCCTGCTCGCCGCCGGCGGGGCCGCCTTCGCCGCGCTCGGCGGGGGAGCGGTGGGGGCGGCCGGGCACGGGGTGACGGACGGCACGGGTGGTTCGCACCCCGCTGCCTTCGTCGCCGTGTTCCTGCCGATGGCGTGCGTCGCGCTGGCCGGGGCGTGGGTGGGGACGCGGTTGCGCGAGCGGTGAGCGGGAGCGGTGAGAGGGGCCGGGGCGCGGGCCCGGGCCCTCTGGTGCGGTGCCTGCGGCCGGTGGCCTTGCGCCTCGGGGCCGCGGGGTCGTGCCGCGGGGATGACCTGTAAGCGGGCCCTGGGGGCTGGTGCGGTAGTCGTGGCCGGTGGGCTTGCGCCCCGCGAGCCGGTGAGGTGTCCCGCGCCCGCATGCCCTGGGGACTGGTGCGTGCTCGCGGCCAGTGATCTCGCGCCCTGTGGCCCGGTGAGGGTCCGGCGCCCGGCGCCCGCATGTCCTGTGGCCCGGTGAGGGTCCGGTGCCCGGCGCCCGCATGTCCTGTGGC